>NZ_JARGEK010000013.1 GCF_029211165.1 Roseisolibacter sp. H3M3-2 | reverse complement strand
CTCGGTGAGGGCGGCGAGCGCCGCGACGGAGCCGGGCGCGGCGTCGAGGTGCCGCGCGGCGAGGGCGCGCGCGTCGAGCGTCGCCGCCACGCGCGCGGCGGGGCCGCGGACGATCTCCAGCAGAGAAGCCATGCGATGCCTCCCACGTACGGTGGCCACCCGGCGCCCGACCCGAGCTGCGCGGCGCCCCGCACGCGCGCGCGGGCACCGCGAACGACGACGAACGCCCGCCGGACCGGCCTACGGCTTTCCGGCGCGGCGCGCGCGCTCCTGCTCCCACTCCACGAACGGGCCGTCGAAGTCGCGGAGGTGCGTGCCATCGAACGCCCAGACGCGCGTGGCGACCTCGCGCAGGAAGGCGCGGTCGTGGCTCACGAGGAGGACCGTGCCCTCGTACTCCTCGAGCGCGTCCTCGAGCGCCTCGATGTTCTCGACGTCGAGGTGATTGGTGGGCTCGTCGAGGATGAGCAGGTTCGCGTGCGCGAGTGTCATGAGCGCGAGCGCCACGCGCGCCCGCTCGCCGCCGCTGAGCGTGCCGATCTCGCGCTGCACCTCGTCGCCGCTGAAGCCGAACGCGCCGAGGCAGTTCTGGATCTGGCCCCGGCCCCAGAGCGGCCGCTGGTCCTGGATCGTGTCGTAGAGCGACTTCCGCAGCGGGAGGTCGCCGAGGTCCTGGCGGAACCACGCGGGGGTGATCGACCCGCCGATCCGCGCCTCGCCGCCCGCCGGCGCGCGCTCCCCGATGATCGTGGAGATGAACGACGACTTGCCGGCGCCGTTGGGCCCGACGAGCGCGACGAAGTCGTTGCGCCGCAGCACGGCCGTGAAGTCCTCGACGAGCACGCGGCCGGGCACCTCCACCGACAGCTCGTCGATGGCGATGACCTGGTCGCCGCCGCGCTCCGCCGGCTCGAAGTGGAGCGACATCGCCGCCGGGTCGCCGGGCGGCGGCGCGAGCCGCGGCAGGCGCTCGAGCCGCTTGCGCTTCCCCTTCGCCTGGAACGAGTTGACGCCCGCGAGATTCCGGCGGATGTACTCCTCCTCCTTCTTCACGTACGCGATCTGCCTCTCGCGCTCGCGGTCGCGCGTCAGCCGGCGCTCGGCGCGCTGCGGCACGAACTGGCTGTAGTTGCCGCGGTACCACTCGCTCGTGCGCCCCTCCACGTGGAGGATGTGCGTGCAGATGGCGTCGAGGAACGCGCGGTCGTGCGAGACGACGATGACCGTCTCGTCGGCGTCGCGGAGCCACTCCTGCAGCCAGGTCGTCGTGTCGAGGTCGAGGTGGTTCGTGGGCTCGTCGAGGAGCAGCAGGTCGGCCGGCGCGATGAGCTGCGCCGCGAGGCCGACGCGCCCGCGCTCTCCCCCCGACAGCGACGCCACGGGGCGCGTCTTGGACTCCTCGGCGTCGAAGCCCAGCCCCTGCAGCACCGCGTCGACGCGCGCGTGGTAGACGTACCCCCCGAGGTCGTCGAAGCGCTCCTGGTCGCGCCCGAACTGCTCGAGCACCTCGTCCGTCACGCGGTCGCCGAGCTCGCCGAGCGCGATGGCCTGCTCGGCGATGCGCTTCTCGAGCGCGATCACGTCGCGCCACGCCGCCGCCCCCGCCTCCCACACCGTCGTCGCGCCCTCGAACGCGCGGTGCTGGTCGAGGAGGGCGTGCCGCAGCCCCGGCCGGCGCGCGACGCTGCCCGCGGTCGGCTGGAGCTCGCCGGTGATGAGCTTGAAGATCGACGACTTGCCGGCGCCGTTGCGGCCGATGATCCCCCACCGCTCGCCGTCGGCGACGGTGAAGGTGACGTTCTTGAACAGTTCCGTCGCGCCGAACGAGACGCCGACGTTGGAGAGCGAGAGGAGAGTCACGCGAAGGCTGGTGGAGCGAGAGTCCTGGGCGCGGAAGGGGCCCGGCGCACGAAAGCTAGGCACTCGGCGCCGCGCCGGCCGCGGCCGCCCGTCGCGCGGGCGGTTCGGGCGACCGGTCTCCCGCACCCCGGGGGTCCGCCTACGCCGTCGCGAGCCGCGAGAACGCGAGCAGCCCGAGACACACCGTCGCGCTCACCAGCGCGATCCGCCACCCCAGCCGCCGGAGCCGGGCCCGGCGCGCGCCCAGCTCGTCCTCGCGCACGTCGTAGTCCGGATACGTCTCGCCCTCGATCTCGATCCACCGCGGCGACGAGTCGGGCGGGGGCTCGTGGAGCGACCAGGCGAAGCAGACGAGGCTTCCGATGGTCCCGACGAGGAGGAGGGCTCCCGCCGCGGCGTGGAGACCGGTGCGCAGCAGCGGAGGCATGGCGCGCGACGTCAGTCGCGGAGCCACGCCGACGCGCGGCACCGCCCCGGCGTCGGCGGCAGCGTCACGTCAGCTCCCGTGCGCACCACGCTCGAACACGACGGCCGACGGCCCGCCCGCCGCCTCGGCGAGCACGCGCTGCCAGCCGTCCCGCGGCTGCATGCCCGGCAGTGCCGACTCGGCGGCGTCGAGGAACTCGTCCCAGCCGGGCGCGTCGTCGCGGGCCACGAACTCGCCCCCGCCGCGGAGGCGCAGGGCGAGCCCGACGCCGAACCCGGACGCGGCGGTGAGCGCGCGGGCCTGGACGACGTCGTCCCAGGCGCCGCTGGCCACGGGCCGTCCGCCGCTCAGACGGGCGAAGTCGGCGGAGGTCGCGACGAGGATCTCCATGGGTGGCGGCAACGGGTGAGCGAGGACGGCGGCCGCCATCCGACGACCGCGGGCGAACGATACGATGACGGAGGCGCCGCCGAGGCTATCACGGCCCAACTCACCGCCGCCGTGCGCGTCACGCGCGCGAAGGGAACAGCGCGCGGAGGTCGCGCGCCACCTCGGACAGGTCGTCGTCGAGCTGGTGGTCGCGGCCCGCCAGCCGGCGCACGCGGGCCCCCGGGAGCGCGGCGGCGTAGCGGTCGACGTGCGCCACCGGCACCTCGGCGTCGGCGTCCCCGTGGTACAGCAGGACGGGTACCCCCGCCGGCAGCCGCGCGGCGAGGTCGGCCAGCGGCGCGATCTCCTCGCTCTCCCAGCCGCCCTCGCCGATGTACGGCGCCGCGAGCAGGACGATGGCGCCGAGCGTGGGCGGCGCGTCCGCGAGGGCGTGGAGCAGCACCGTGCCGCCGACCGAGTGGCCGACGACGACGGCGCCCGGCCGCAGCCGGGCGAGCTCCCGCGCGATCGCCGGGACCCACGTGTCCAGCCGCGGGTCCTCCTCGTCCGGCATGGGCGGGTAGCGGACCTCGTACGCCGCGCCGAGCGCGCGTCGGAGGCTCTCGACGAGGTGGACGTCCCACTGCGCATGGACGTCAGGGCCGCCGCCCTGAACGAACAGCACTTCGCGCATGGTCGGTCGCGGATGGGTGGGTGACGGCTGACGCCCGGGTGCGGCTCGCCGGCCCACGCCCTGATGCTCGCCGCGGTCGGTCAGCCGCGACGCGTCGTTCGGCGGCGCAGGTACGCGGGCTCGACCCAGATCGTGTCGTACGTGGGCGCGGCGGTGACGTCGAGCTCCGCCAGCCCGTGGGCGTTGAAAGCTGCGATGTGGAACGTTCGTCCGATCCGGTCGCGAGACGTCCAGCACCACGACCGCTTCGGTGGTGCCGACCGGCTGGATCCAGAAGCGGCCGACCCGCACGGTGATCTGACGCGACCCCTGGAACGTGCCGAGCACGGTGCCGCTCGGCGTGCAGGCGAAGCTGTGCGGGTGGGAGTATGCGCCCAGCGCGCCGAACGCGCCGAGCAGTCGCGGGCGGCCCGCATCGCCGACGTCGAAGACGAACGTGCGCCCGGTCTCGAACGAACTGGCGAAGAGCTGGCCCGTCGTCATCTCGTACTCGACGTGGCGCGTGCCGCGGCCGCCCCGTGCGGGCAACGCGCCTCGATCGTCGGCGCTGGCGAGGCGCGGAATCGCGTGTGCGGCGAGAGGGTCCGGTGTGATGAGGCGCTCGACGCGGTGGACGGGATGTGTGTCGACCGATGATCGCTGCGACCGCGCCGGGTGCCGTGCTCCCCGTCCAGACAGACGTGGCGCGGCCTGACGCCCGGGTTCAGCGGTGGACGCGCTCCACGAACGCCGCGGCCCCCGCCTGGGCGGGGTGCCCTTCGGTCAGCTGCACCTCCTCGTCGGCCGCCAGTCGGAGCGGGGCCGAGGAAGCGCCGGTCTGGAAGCGGCTCCGGAGCACCACCGCAGCCAGGAGCACGCCTGCCAGCGCGCACCACAACCCGCCGTACCGAACCGGCGACGGCCCGCCCCAGAACAGCGCGGCCAACAGCAGATCGCCTCCCACACCGCCGACGAGCGCTCCGACGGCCGATCCGACGACTACCGCGCCGATCGGCACGCGCCGCAGGAACGCCCACGCCACCGGCGGCCCGACGAGCGCTCCCAGGAGCGCCCCCTTGGGCAGCAAGAACGCGAGGATCACCGGTGAGAACGCCCCATGGACGAGGGTCGCCCAGTTTCCGCTGCGGGCCACGGCCGCGAACAGCGTCCCGACGAAGGCGACGAAGATGACCGCCATGCCGGCCACGGCCCCCAAGAGCACGAGCCCGAGGGTGACGCTGGCGATGCGCACGGTGCGGTGCATGGCGCTCCCGGTCGGGGACGAGGTACGGCTGACGTGCGAGTGCCGCTGCGGAGCGGCCCGCGCGGAGGCGTCCATGGCATACGATGCGTGGGCCGCGTCGTCGGCTGCAACGCTTCGTCGGCCGGCGCCGCGCTACGGGGGCGGTGGCGTCGACGCGGCCGCCGCGCCTCCGCGCTCGACCACCGCGAGGCCCGGCGGCACCTCGCACAGCGGCCCCGCGCCGCGCCCCGGCCGCAGCCCCACCGCGAGGCCCGCCGTCAGCCGCCCCCCCGGCACGCGCCGCTCCGCCGGCGCGAAGCCCGGCGCGCAGACCGACAGCACCGCGTCGGGCGGGAAGTAGCCGCCGTAGACGATGGCGTGGAACGCGCCGGCGGCGTCGGTCCGCTCGGCGAACGGCGCCTCCCGCGGCGCCTGGCCCGCGCGCCGGAGGAGGACCAGCGCGCCGGGGACGGGGCGCCCGGTCGGGCCGACCACTCGGCCCGCGGCCTCCGTGGCGCTCCCGCAGCCGGCCAGCACGACCGCGACCGCGCCCGCCAGCGTGGCGTTCCGGAGTCCCCGACCGCCGTGCAAGCGCATGGGCGTTCTCGACGTCATGGGTGCCGGCTCACGCCCGAGTGCCGCTGCGGCGCTCGCAGCCGAGCGCGCGGTGGTGCGGAGGCGGGCACGGGTGCCGAGCAGGGGCGACCAGGATGCCCGCGCGGCGCCGTCCGCTGCACCGTCACGTCAGCGAGCGCGCACGTCGGACGGCGCGTTCCGCTGTCGCCGGGGAGGCCCCGCGGGCTGCGGATCCTTCCAGTGCCACCACTTCAGCCGGTCCGGCTCCGGGTGGGGCGTCTCCGCGAAGTACACGGCGCAGCGGAAGACGTACAGCACACAGCGATCCTGGTGCACGCCGCGCTGGGCGATCAGGCGCGCGTAGAGCTGCTCCGGGTCCTGGCCGCGGAGGTCGGCGACGTGCGCGATCCCGAGCTCGCGCAGATCCTGCGCGAGGCTCGGGCCCACGCCGGGGATGGTCTGGAGGTCGTCGGGCGCGCGGTGCGTACGCTTGCCAGTCACGGTAGCCATTTTGTTTCGCGAGCGCCCGAGCTCAGTTGCGGCGAACGAAGCCGAGCGTACGCGAGGGAGGCCGAGGTGGGCGCGAGAACCGAGCAGGAGTAGCCCTGATGCCCACGCGGCGCCGCCGACTGCGACGCCTCGTCAGGCCGCGCCGGCCGGACCGGACGCGCCGCGCGACGCGGGGGGCGACACGTGCTGCCACGGCCAGCGGCCGCTGATCTCGAGCTCGAGCGAGAAGCTGAGGAAGGTGCGGATCGCCACGATGAGCGCGAGCACCCCGAGGTTCGCGAAGGTGGGCGCGACCGCCACCGTGCCGATGATGTCGGCGGCCACCAGGAACTCGAGGCCGAGGAGGATCGCCCGACCGAGGTCCGCGCGGAGGTCGCGGTACGTCGGCTCGAAGCCGACGCCGGGCTGCCGTCGGCGCCTCGCGAGGCGCACCAGGAACGCCGCGAGCGCGGCCAGCCCGCCGGCCACCATCACGGCGATGCCGGTCAGCTCGATGCCGCGCGCGAGTGCCTCCGCGAGGGCGACGCTGGTGGCTCGGTCCATGGCGGGAACGTGCGCGGCCGACGCCACGGGCGCCAGCCCGGCGAGGCGCCGCGGCAAGCGCGGTGCGCGCGCGAGCGGCCTTCCGACCGAGTCCGGCTGCGCGTGCGGGAAGTCGGCGCCGAGGCGCAGCCGGGGCATACGCTGGCGCCCACGTCTGCTGCAACGCCACGGTAGGTTGGCGTACAGCCGATCGACCCGTCAGCGCGCCAGCGGGATGACGTGCCGCTCCACCCACGCGGCGAGCTGCTCGCGCGAGAGGTCGCCCGACGCGAGCGCCAGCGTCGCGCGCTGGGCGTCGTCCACGCTCGCCGCCAGCTCGTGCCCGTTCAGCACCAGGAACGTCTCAAGCGCGGCGTGCGCCACGCGCTTGTCCTCGGCGACGAACGCGTGGTTCAGGCAAGCGCGTGCCCAAGCGCGGCCGCCTTGGCCGCGAGCGTCGAGTACAGGTCTGCGCCGCCGAACGTGGCCCGCGGCTGCGCGCGTGCCGACTCCATCCCGCCCGAATCGCGCAAGCCGTCCACCCCGCCGGCCTGCGCGATCACCAGCCGGTGAAGCTCCAAAATCTCACCCAGGCTCGAGTACCGCACGCCGCTCTCAGGCTCAGGCGAGTCGGCGGTAGAGCTCTTGATTCTTGGCGAGAACCCGGGCGGCCGCGGCCTGGAAGTCCGCCTCGCGCTGCGCGAGCAGGTCGCGCAGCGCGGCGGTGGCGAGGTCCTCGGCCCGCACTTTCAGGTGCGCCGCGACCGCGGCTCGCGGGGCTTCAAGGGCGGGGGGCAGTTCGACGGACAGACGCATCGGGAGAATCCGGCTCAGGTGCCGGCTGCCGGATAGGGCGCTCGTGCCAACCTAACGCCCGAGGTCAGCTGCGGCGCCGAAGCCCGCGGGCGCGTCGCGGGTTGCTCCGCTCACCGGCACGCACGGGCGCTCCACCAGCAAGCGTGACGTGGGCCGTCTGCTGCAACGCCACGTTCTGCCCCTCGCACGGCGGCAGCCGTCACGGGGCTCCCGCCACCCGGCCGAGGGAGTCGATGAGCGCCGCGACCGCCGCCGGCGCCTCTGCCGCCGGGTCAAATCGCGCACGCCACGCCGGGGCGTTGATCCACTGCGCGCGGTACTCCGCACCCGCGCGATACTCTACGTACAGCTCTCCAGCGTCGAACACCATGCGCCGCCCCGCGCCGCGCGAGCGGAAGACTTCCGTCCGCAGGGAGTCCAGTCGGCGGCCGATCGCGACCCACTCCGGCGCTGGCTGAAGTCTGCCACGCCGGGTGACGAGGCCGCCGGCCGTCCGAGCCTCCGTCGTGTCGCGCGGTTGGCGGTACAGCCATACCTCCCCGCGCGGCGGTCGTCCCTCTTCCGCTACAAGCCGCACGAGGGGGTACTCCCAGCCCGCGACCATGCCGTGCCCCGTGGAGAGCCGGAACTCGCGCACGCCCGCGGGCAGGTGCGCGAGGCGGAGCGGCGGCAGCCCGAGCGCCGCGGCGATGGGGTCGTGCGCCCGAGCGGCCGCGCTCACCGAATCGCCTGTCACCGCGGAGGTGACGCGGTAGCGGGGGGCGAGAGGCGGCGGGGCGCTCGCCCGGCAGCCGCTCGTGGCGAAGGCGGCGACCGCGGCGAGCAGCGACAGGAGGCTACGGGGCGCGCGATGGTGCACGCGTGACGTGATGCGTCGTTGCGGCGTAGCGCCCGAGTTCAGCTGCGGGCGGAGATCATAGAGCCGAGCCGCAGGCGAGGCGAGTCCGCAGACCGCCCGTCTGCTGCAACGCCTTGTTAGGCCGCTGCCAGCACGGCGCCACCTTACGGCTGATCGCTGCGTGAGCGGCGTGGCGGGTCCGCGTCGGGCGGCTCCCACCACGAGGTGCCGCAGGCCGTGCCGAGGAGCAACGCGGTGACTACGCCGGAGACTACTCGGCGCGCAGTCCAGTGCGACGGAGCTCCGTCCATCGCGACGAGGAAGCCGAGCGAGAGAGGCAGGCATGCGACGACGCCGACGACGCCAGCGCCAGCCCGCCACCGAGCGAGCGGACGTACGAGCCCCACCAGCGTGCCGCCGACCACCCCCCCGAACAGGTAAGCGGCGAGGGTGGTAGCCGGGGTCACACCCATCCGCGCGAACTGCCGAGGATCGCCGAGCGCGAACGACGCCAACGCGATCAGCGAGAACCCCACGGCGAACGCCAGTCCCCAACCGATCCCCAACCGCACGTCCCCGACGATGCGTGGCTCCGCCCGCGTGCGTGCGGCCCGCTGCACGGCTCGCATCTGAAAGGCCTCACGCCGCTCGCGACGTAGTCGCCGGATTCTTCCCATGCGCAGTGGTGTGTGTCGGCCTAAGAACACCTAACACAACCGCGTCAGGTGGTTGAGCGCGAGCAGGCAACAGCCGAGGGTGAGGAACGCCTGATGAATGTCGGCGCGACATTCGTACCGAACGGCGAGGCCACGCATCTGTATTGAGGTGGGCGAAGGTGCGCTCCACGATCCAGCGATGGCGGCCCAAACGCGCGCTTAAGTGCACGCCGCGCCGGGCGATGCGCGCTTGGATGCCACGCGCGGCGAGTGCCCGGCGCGCTTGCGGGAAGTCATACGCCTTGTCGGCGTGCAGCTTCCGCAGGCGCTGCCGCGGGCGCCCCACCTTGCCCCGCACGGTCGGGATGGCGTCCAGCAGGCGCTCGAAGACCGTGATCTCGTTGCGGTTCGCCGGCGTCAGAAACTGGGCGAGCGGGATGCCCTGCGCGTCGGCGCTGAGGAGGTGGCGCTTCGTGCCCGGGCGCGCTCGGTCCGTCGGATTGGGCCCGGTCGCTTCCGCCGCGACCGATCCCCCCTCTTGCGCGGACGATGGAGGCGTCCATCACCGCGCGGTCCCAGTCCAGGCACTCGGCGCCTTGCAGGCGCGCCAGCAGCACGCGCTGCAGCTGGTCCCAGACACCCGCCGCGTGCCAGTCGCGGAGCCGGCGCCAGCAGGTCATGCCCGACCCGCAGCCCATCTCCTGTGGGAGGCACTCCCACGGGATGCCCGTCTTCAGCACGAAGAGGATGCCGGTCAGACACGCGCGGTCCGGGACCGCGGGACGACCACCCTTCGGCCGAGGCGGATGGAGCGCCAGCAGGGGAGCGACGTAGCTCCAGAGTTCGTCAGGCACCAGGGCCGCCATGCCCGCCCCGCAAGAACCGGTTCCGTTAGGCGTTCTAACGCCAGAGCTCACCTGCGAAGCCGCAGGCGTGGAGCCGTGCCGCCGGCGAGGACCGCTGCGCGGCTTCGTCAGGTGCAACAATTCGCTATGCCGCCCTTCTACAGTACCGACAGGTACCGCAATTCCGCGGAACTCCAGCTGGGAGCAGTACAGCGAGCCGTCGACCGCACTCCCGTACATCCCGTGTCGGATGTGTCATTAGTGCCCCGAGAGCCGTGCGGCACGGCCGTCCCCGCAATCAGCGCCAGGCAACTCTTCGCGCTCTGCGATCATCGGCCGTGCGCTTCTGAACGTCCCCGTCCGAGCGAGTCGAATCGAGCACTTGCAACAGGTGCCAGCAGGCGGCTGCGGGGAGCATTGCACTGACGACTCGATGTTGGGAGCACGGTTGCGACGTCGGCATAACGCCCAAGTTCAGCTGCAGCCGGATGCAACCACCGCGGCGCGCAGCGCCGCTTCCGTAGCCCGGCTGTCTGCTGCAACGCCACGTTATGCCGCTACGTGAGATCCGTCCGCCCGGCACCCGGACGGCGCGTGCTACAGGTCCTCAGGTCGCAGGCCGGTGCGCTTCGCCACGCGCGCGAGCATCCGCGGACCGATCTCCTCGCCGTCGTGGAATGCGAAGACCACGTCGGGCCACCCCTCGCGCGCGAGCGTCTTGTGCGAGCTCTCCTCGCGCTTGACCGCCCAGCCGAGGCGCAGCAGCGCGGCGAGGACGCGCCGCGCCTTCGCCGCCGGCCAATGGCTCAACCCTCGCCCTCCGCTCGGCGGCTACGCCGCCCGGAAGTCGAGCGGGAGCAGGTTCGGCGCCGGCTCCCCGTGCTCCAGCCGGTCCGCGAGCACCCGAAGGGCCAGCGCCTGCGCCCGTGCGGTGGCCTCCTCACGCGTGGCGCCGTAGGCGAGCACGCCGGGCAGGTCGAGGACCTCGGCGATGTAGCGGCCGTCCTCCTCGCGGTCGAGCTCCAGGGTCAGGTACACGGGGCGGTCCTCCGGGTCGGGGGCTCGGGATGCCCCAATGTACCACGGCGGGCCGGAGCGGCATAACGCCCGAGTTCAGCTGCGGGCCCTCGGCGTCGCGGGCGCGAGGTACGCGATTGTGCGACACGGACTGGCGGCGCACGACCTGATGCTCCCCACGCGCCCGTCGGCTGCAACGCCACGTTAGCCCGCGGGCGCGCCGTCCGCGGCGGGCGCGTCCCGCAGCACCGCCTGGGCGAGCGCGTAGAGCCGGCCGAAATACACCCACGCCGCGCCCGTGAGTCCCGGCACCACGGCGCGCGCGACACCCGCCGCCTCCCGGAGCGCGCGCCACTGCGCCGCGGGGAGCGCGCCGCCCGCCCCGAGGTAGGCCGCCGCGAGCCCGGCGATGTCCGCGTCGAGCAGCACCAGCGCGACGCCGTGCGCCTCGGTCCCGGCCGGGAGCTCGGCCGGGAACGCGGCGGCGTTGTGCGCGTCGAGGAGGTCGCGGACCGTCTGCATTCGTCGCGGGCTAACGCCCGAGTTCAGCTGCGGCGCTCCGAGCCGAGCGCGCGCGACGGCGCCGAGCTGGGCGCGGAGGCCGAGCCGGAGTACCCATGATGCCCGCGCGGCGCCGTCAGCTGCAACGCCACGTTAGCTGACTGCCCCGCTGCCGACCGCTCACGGCACCACGGTGATCCGCACCGCGGCGGAGGGCCGCGGCCGCGGCTCGCCCCCCGGCGGTGCGCCCGGCAGGGCCTCGATGTACAGCACCGCCGTCCCGGGTGCGCGCCCCACTACGCCCCGGCCATCGAAGGCGGCCACGGGCGACCGGAGCACATACGTCGGCGCGAAGTCCTCCACCGGCGCCCCCGTAGCATCGCGAGCCTCGATGCGCAGGAACGACCGCGGGACGACCTCCCCGACGCGGAGCCGCAACTCCGCCGACGCGACTCTGAGGGTGTCCACGCGGCGGGCCGCCGCCCTGGCGCGGGCGTTCGCCGCCGCGAGCCCGGAATAGCGTTCCGCGTCCGCGATGGGCATGTCGACCTCCGCTGCGCCGGAGGCGGGCTGCCGTGCCGGCTCGGGCCTGCGACGACCGAGCGACAGCAGCCGGAGCAGCAGATTGGTGCGGTGAGAGCGCGGCATGCGAATGCTCGGAGCACCGTGATGGGTCGTAGTCAGCTAACGCCCGAGTTCAGCTGCCGGCCCTGAGCCGGCGGGCGCGACACCCTCGATTGTGCGACGCGGTCCGCCTCTGCGCCACCTGATGCTCCCCCCGGCCGGTCTGCTGCAACGCCACGTTAGCCCGCGCAGCGCGTTGACGCGTGACCGACGCGCCCCGCGCCAGCAAGCGCGTGGCCAGCAGCGGAGGCGCAGCGGCAGCGGAAGCCGCAGTCGGAGGAACGGAGAGGGTCGAACGGGTGCGGCGGAGCCGTCCCGCACGAGACGCCCGGCGACGGGCTAACGCACCAGTTCAGCTGCGGGCGGATTACAACCATCGCGGCGTAGCCGCGTCCACAGCCCGCCCGTCTGCTGCAACGCCACGTTAGCCCGCCGCGCGCTCCCGCCAGTCGTCCGCAGCCCGCCACCGCCGGTCCACGGTGCCGCGCGCGACGACACGCGCGCCCTCCAGGACCTCGAAGGCCGCCCCCGGCACCAGCGCGTGGTAGTCGACGCCGGCGTCCGCGAAGAGGAGCGCCACGGTGGCCGCCCCCGCCCCGCCCGGCGCGACGACCGGCGGTTCGCCGCGGAGGAACGCGACTCCGAGCGGCTCTCCCGCCGCGCCGACGCGGAAGTGCGGCCTGTAGCTCAGGTCGCGCGAGGCGCGCGCCTGCACCGGCGCGCTCCGCCCGCCCTCGGCGGGCGGCAACCAACGGATGGTGACGTCGGCGTACTCACTCATGGTCGTGGCGGGCTAACGCCCAAGTTCAGCTGCCGGCCCGAAGGCGGCGGGCACGACCCACTCGATCGTGCGATGCCGACCGTGAGCGCACAACCTGACGCTCCCCGCGGCAAGTCAGCTGCAACGCGACGTTAGATGACGCGGTCCCGGGCCGCGGGGCGCTCGACGGCCTCCGCGTGGTGGCCCGCCCCGAGCGCGGGGGCGCCGGCCGATCGCTCCGCGCCCGACGCGACCCGCTCCGCCTCGCGCAACGCGAGTCGCGCCACGATGGCGCCCACCAGGAGGAGCGCCACCCCGAGCGCCAGAACGGCGACCGGCAGCGCGGCCGCGATGGCGCGCACGTGCGCCGGGGGCAGGTCGATGCGCTCGACGCCCACGACCGCGACGACCCCGAGCGCCGCCACGGCGGCGCCGAGCACCATGATCAGGGCGGCGAGGCGGCGCATGGAGGCGGCGGGGTGACGGGGGAGCGGGGAGATGAGCGCCGCAGTGGCGACGCTCTGGTGCCTACGCGCCGGAACGGCGCCGGTGTCATCTAACGCCCCAGTTCAGCTGCGGCGCTTCGCGCCGAGCGCGCGCGATGGAGCCGAGGCGGGCACGGGTTCCGAGCCGGACGACCCATGATGCTCCCGCGGCGCCGTCAGCTGCAACGCCACGTTGGACGGCCGGGGCGGCAGTCGAGGGTTTCCGACCCACGCGTCACGCCATTCGCCCGGTACCACGAAGCCGGAGGTCAAGCTCGCGAAGGATCGCGCCGAGACGTGTCGACTCGTCAGCATCAAGAGTGGGCATCGGCGCACCCGCGGCTTGGTGCTCCCCGAGCGCGTAAAGAACGTCGCGCAAGACTCGGGCTGTGACGGCATCGACCCGGATCGTGATCGTCTCTGTCGGATCGCTCATTCGTGTGTTCGCCGTCTAACGCCCAAGTTCAGCTGCGTAGGGATCTAACCAATGCCGAGCGCAGCGAGGCGCACCGCAGCCCCTACGTCAGCTGCAACGCTTCGTTAGGTGGCCGCCCCGGTGCGGTCGGAGCCCAGCCCGCGCGGCGCCCGCCGCAGTCGGTCCGCGGCGGCCCGCCCCAGCGACGCCAGAGCGCACAGGAGTAGGATCGCCACGAGCGCGCACAGCCACAGCACGTGCCACCCGAAGTAGCCGGAGCCGTGGATGACGAAGATGGCCGACAGCGCCATCCAAGGCACCAGCACGGCGATGCCGCCGAGCGCGCGCTTCCAGAGCGCCCAGCCTCCGCGGCTCACGAGGATTGCCCAGACGAGCAGCGCCTCCAGGGCCATGAGCAGACAGACGAAGGCCACCGGCGGCCAGGCCCACCGCCAAGCCGAGCGCTCGGCCGCGGTCGCGAAGTAGTAGGCGTCCGGCTGCAGCGAGACCCAGACGACGGCCGCCGCTCCCGCGACGTACGCCGCGCCACACAGCAACGTGAGCGTTAGAGTGTTCATCGAAGTGCACGGCATTCTAGGCCACCTAACGCCCGAGTTCAGCTGCCGGCGTCGAGCCGGCGGGGGCGCTGTACTCGATTGTGCGACGCGGTAGGCGGGAGCACAACCTGATGCTCCCCACGGCCGGTCTGCTGCAACGCCACGTTAGGACGCAGGGGAGTGGAAGCTAGACCGGCGCTTTTCCATCCGACCCGCGCTCAGAAGCGTGCGGCGCTCGTGATGTAGAAGTGCTTGCGGTCGTCGCAGCCGACCACCCCGCAGTCGCCGGCTTGGAGTGGGCGCCAGGCGGGGAAGTAGCCGGTGCGGCGCAGCCGCAGCCACCAGCGGCCGGCCGGGACGCCGGCGAGGCGGTACTCGCCGGCGTCCGTGGTGCGCGTCGCCCAGCGGGGCGGGCCGGGCGCACTGATGTCGGCGAACACCTCCACGCTGACGCCGGCCACGGGCGCGTCGGTGCGGTCGTCGCGCACGCGCCCCGTCACCGTGTGGTCGGCGTGGCCGGGCGGCTGCGCTGCTGCGGGCGCCGCCGCGAGCGCGACGAGCAGCAGCGCTCCGCGGGAGCGGCGCATGATCGGCGCGATCTGCGGGGAGGTGACCACGGATGTCTGCGTCCTAACGCCCGAGTTCAGCTGCGGGCGGATTACAACCATCGCGGCGTAGCCGCCTCCGAAGACCGCCCGTCTGCTGCAACGCCACGTTAGCCGTCACCGGCGCGCCGGCCAGTCCTGCGCGTCTTGGCGCACGTGGAAGCACGCGAGGACGACGATGTCGCCCGAGGACGCGGCCTCGTAGACCAGGGCGTAGGGGAAGCGATGCAGGAGCGCGCGCCGCACGGCGCCGTCCGGCTCGACGGCCTCGTACATCGCCGGGTGTCGCAGCACGAAGGCGAGCGTCGCGTCGAGCTCGCCCAGGAACGCGCGACCGAGCCCCGGCACCTGCGCCTCGTACCAGCGGCGAGCGGCGCGGATCTCCGACCGCGCGCCGGGCCGAAACGACAAGCGCGGCGTCATCCGCCGCGCTCCCCCGCCCCCGCCTCCTCGTCGCGCGCCTGGTCGGCCCAGAGTTCGGCCCGCACCTCGTCCCAGGGGACCGCGCCGGCCGGGTCGCGGCGGTGCTCCTCCCGGCGCGCGGCGACCAGCGCGCGCTCCTCGGCGCTCAGCGGGAGCGCCTCGGGGTACGCGCGGAGCGAGTCCCAGACCGCCTGGATCAGCGCCAGGCGCTCGGAGACCGTGAGCTGGGAGAAGTCGAGGGCGGGGCGCACCATAACAGGAATGTGCGGCGCGGTGCGGACGGCAGCAACCGGCTGCCCGGACGCCGGGGCGTACGTGTACGGCTAACGCCCGAGTTCAGCTGCCGGCCCCGAGCCGGCGGGCGCGACACCCTCGATTGTGCGACGCGGTCCGCCTCTGCGCCACCTGATGCTCCCCCCGGCCGGTCTGCTGCAACGCCACGTTAGCTGGCACCTAGTCGGGGCTCTGCTGGCGCAGCTCCCGAAGTAGCAACCGATTGTATCGGAGCGCGAAGGTGTCTGCGGCTGCGTTAACCCGGCGCTGGCCCTTGCTAACCACGTTGTCGCTTGTTCCCGAGACCACGCGGGTGTCCCCCTCGCGCAAGCGGGCCTGCACGCTGTCGGCCACGCCGATGGGCTCGCAGGCGGCATAGCAGACCGCGACGAACCGCCGGTCGCCGCCAGCCAGCGCGTGACGGAGCTCGGTCGCAGGGTCGAGCGCCGCCAGCGAATCGGCCAGCCGCGCCAGCGCCGCCTCCTCGGCTGGCCGCATCCGCACGCGCACGCCCGCGTCCTCCTGCGCGCAGGAAGCGAGGAGAGGTAGCGCGATCATGGCGAGGTAGGCGTGACGTGGTGACATGTTGCCAGCTAACGCCCAAGTTCAGCTGCGTAGGGAGGCCATAACGTGCGGCGCAGCCGCACAATCTGCAGCCCCTGCGTCAGCTGCAACGCCACGTTAGGTGCTCTCGGGGCTACTAGGGTGCTCGGTCGAGCCGCAAACGAGCTCGGAGCACGACAACATGCTCTTGGCCGGCGACGTCCTCAGCATGCTCCACGAGTATCCTGCCGGCGCGATCCGCATCATGCACGATCTCAAAGACCAGGTGGTCTGGCGATCCGAGGATCTCTCGCGCGATCTGCTTTGCGGCACCAAGCCCGCCCAGTTTCTCGTCGAACGATTTCTTGTCGTGGCGAGAACCATCGTCGTTCCAGGAGACCTGTCGTCCTTTCGCGGACGTGTGCTTCGAGCGGCAGATATGCACGTGCCGCCTGACCCGATTTCCAGGGTTCGCCTGATCGACGCGGTACGCCCATCCACTGTGCCCCGGTACATCGCGCCAGCCAAGCGCCTCCATGATTGGGTAGGGCGCACTCTGGCACACCGGGCCGTCTACTTCGATGATCACATAATCTGCGGGCAGGAGATCGGTAAGGCGGATCATGCTATGCGGAATCGTGTGAGAGGCACCTAACGCCCGAGTTCAGCTGCGGCGCCTGAAGCCGAGCGCCCACACCAGAGCCGAGCAGCGCACGAGAGCCGAGCCGGGCGACCCATGATGCCCGCGCGGCGCCGTCAGCTGCAACGCCACGTTAAGCGTCTGCGGCGGGAGGCCCATCCGACTGGCCTTGGCTGCCCGGACCGCGCTCGCCTGCGCACATCGGTCCGGCGTCGGCCCGCCGGGATGAGGGAGAAAGGAGGCCGTGGCGGAACGCTTGGTAGAGCGTGAACGCGAGTGCGACCACCAACGTGCCGCGAGGGTAGTCGCGCACGAGCCCGAGGCGGAAGTGGTGGTTCGCGGTGAGCAGCAGGTCGGCCGCGAGGAGCGGCAGGAAGAACCCGAGCCTCCACGTCGACGTGCGATGCGGCGACGATGCCACTGGCGGGCGCCTTGGGAATTGCAGGGAGGAGTGTGAACGACGGGTGTGCTAGTGGAACGCCTAACGCCCAAGTTCAGCTGCCGGCATCGAGCCGGCAGGCGCGATGCGCTCGATTGTGTGACGGTGCCGACAGGGGCACAACCTGATGCTCCCCACGGCCGGTCTGCTGCAACGCCACGTTAGAGCGCAGCGCCACCACATCCCGGTCAGGCGCGTCGGGCGCCCGGCGCGGGGCGGCGCCCCAGTCGCCGCAGCGCCGCGGCGCCGGCGACGCCCGCCACGACGAGACCGGCGCACGGCCAGCCGCACGGCGTCCTCCGCAGGCCGCGCGTGAGAGCGGTCGCGAAGCCGAGGGCGGCCAGACTATAGACCAGCGCCTCGAGGACGGTGATGCCTGGATCGTGCGCGTTCTCGTCGGTCCACCGCATGCCCGCCTTCCGGGAACTTGGTTGACGCTCTAACGCCCGAGTTCAGCTGCGGCGCTCGAAGCCGAGCGCGCGCACGGAAGCCGAGGCGGGCGTGGAGGCCGAGCCGGAGAAACCATGATGCTCACACGGCGCCGTCAGCTGCAACGCCCCGTTGGGTGGCAGACGCTCCGCGGAACAGGCGACGAATAGCCGGCACCCACGGACAGGCGGCAAGCGCGGAGCGACAAGAGGGCGGCGACAGGTGCGCAGCACCGTAGCGAGCGACGGTACCGACGGACGAGTCCACCCAACGCCCAAGTTCAGCTGCGGGTGAATCTGACCATCGCCGAGCGCAGCGAGGCTACCATAGCTCACCCGTCAGCTGCAACGCCACGTTAGGGCGCGTCTTCCGCGGACCTCGGCTCGTGGTACGGCCCGCGACGCGCGGAGCCCCACGATCCTCTCGAGCCCGCGGCTGTCCGGGGCGGAGGACACGGCTGTACTCTCACGTAGGCGGTCGTGCCGACCGATGATCGGCGAAGTTGTGCATGCGCACCAGCCTACGGCCTCCGGCGCGTTGGCATCCACGCTGCACGGGTCGCGGACGCCCAACCCAGGCTGCCGGAGCGCGCCCGGAGCCCCCGTCCGCGCAGGTCCACCGCCACCCCCGCCGCCGTGCCGCGACCCAGCCGCTGGTTCCTTCCGATGGTGGTCGTCTGGACGACTTCCTGCTCCGACGGCTCGGTCGTCGCGCCGGAGTTCGCCGCGGTGGCCGGCGCGTACGCGATGACGGCCGCGATGGGGCTGCCCCTCCCGGGCGGGTTCCAGCTCCCCGGCGGCGGCGGCGTGTTCGTCGACGGCGGCGCCCTCACGCTCAGCGGCGACGGGCGCTACGCGCTGCGCGTTGACCAGCGCTTCGTGCAGGGCGCGACGGGGCCGTCTCCCCTGCGCTCGGCCGGGCGCTACACATACACGCCGGCAGACTCCTCGCTGACCCTGACCGCCGACTCGACGCAACAGCGCCTGACGGGCTGGGTCGGCGGCAGCAGCGGGGCGATCATCCTGCGCGTGGGGGGCGCGCCGTTCACGTTCAGCCCGCATTGCCGCGCGAGCTGGTGTAGCTGACGCGGGGCTCGGGCGCAGCGGACCGAGTGCCGCGCGGACCTCGCGAGGACGCCACGGGGCCGAGCCTCATCGGTTCGGTGCGGGCGAAACGAGCGTGGCGCCCTAACGCCCGAGTTCAGCTGCCGGCATCGAGGCGCGGGCGTGATGTGCTCGATCGTGCGACGCCGCCCGCCAGATCACAACCTGATGTTCCCCGCGGCCGGTCAGCTGCAACGACACGTTAGCCGGCGGCGGCGACGTCCGTCACGGAACGAACAGCAGGTAGGCGACGGCCGCGAGCACCGCGGCGAGCCCCCACAGCGCGAGCTGTATGGCCGCCTCGGTCCGGTCCACTCGCCCACGGAGGACCGAGACGCTTGCTCCTCCGGCGCGCTCCAGCCGCCGCAGGCGCCGCAGCTCACGGACCGCCCGCCGACGCTCCAGCCGCATCCGAATCGGGTACGCGACGGCCTGGCCCCCGAGCGCGGCGGTGAACGTCGCAGCGGTGCCGAGCGGCCCGGCGAGCCACACGACCGCGAGGGCGAGCGCGGGCGCCGCGAACAGCCAGAGAAGGACGCGCATCCGTGGGAGTCTGGGTCCGGCTAACGCCCGAGTTCAGCTGCGGCGCTCCGAGCCGAGCGCGCGCACTGGAGCCGAGCCGGGCACGGAGGCCGAGCCGGGCGACCCATGATGCCCCCGAGGCGCCGTCGGCTGCAACGCCACGTTAGGCGCCGAGAAGCGCCGCCGCGAGGTGTCGCTCGCGCGCCCACCTGATGCGCGGCGCCGCCAGCCGTCGGCGCGCGCACTGCCCGCGCGCGCCCTGATGCCCGGCGCCGCCAGCCGCCGGCGAGCGCACACCGAGCATGCGCACCACCTGATGCCCAGGGCGCATCCGATCGAGCAGCAGCCCGCCGGCAAGGGCCTCAGGCAGAGACAGCCGGGACAGCTTCCGGGGGAAGCAGCAAAGCAGTCGGTCGTGAGTGCGCCTAACGCCCAAGTTCAGCTGCGGCGCCGAAGCGCGCGGGCGGGCCGCGGGTCGCCCCGCTCACCGGCATGCGCGGGCGCTCCACCGGCATGCGTGACGGGCGCCGTCTGCTGCAACGTCACGTTATGCCGCCAGGTGCGGATCACGGCGCACCCGCCGTCAGCGGTCGAGCGAGGGGAACTGCCGCGAGCCGCGGAAGACGGTGAGCACTTCCACCACGCCGGCGCGCAGCTCGTAGACGAGGCGGTACGCACCGTGGATCACCTCGCGCACCGTCGGATCGGCGAGCTCCGGCACCATGCGCCCGGACTCCGGGTCGAGCCGCAGCCGATCCACCGCCGCAACGAGTCGCCCCGATACGACGGCCGCGTAGCGGGGCGAGTTCCGGGCGATATAGTCGTGGATCTCCGCCACGTCGTCGACCGCCTGCGCCGACCAGACGATGCGCGTGTGCGACACCGGGGCCCGCTCAGCGCGGGCCGAACCGCGCGACGACATCCTCGTGGGCCACCACCCGCCCCTCGCGGATGTCGGCCCGGCCGCGCTCGATCTTCTCGAGCAGGTACAGCCGCTCCATGGCGTCCTCGAGGGTCGCATCCTCGGGGAGTTGCTCTAGGGCGCGGAGGGCAAGCTGCTTAGCGGTGGCGTCACTCAAGGGCGGCCTCACACGACGGAAGGGTGCCCGCAAGATAGCGCTCGGCGGAGGGCCGCGTCATGAGGGGGACCGGGGCGGCATAACGCCCCAGTTCAGCTGCGTGGGAGTTTACCGATGCCGAGGTGGAGCCGAGGCGCACCGGAGCCCCACGTCAGCTGCAACGCCACGTTCGGCAGCGCGCGCACGAGGCGGCATCATCCGCACCGCGCTCGGACGAGGCGGTGCGCCTGCGGCGCGGCGAGGTTGAGCCGCGCGTAGAGCGAGTCGATCCACCGGGTGCTGAATCGGATGGACTTCGGGAGGCTTACCTCCGCGGTGTCCGCGGCCGCCGCCGCCCTGCGCGCCAGGCCGCACGTCGTGTCGACTCCGGCCGCGCGCAGGCGGTGTTCGGCGACCGACAGCGCGGCGTAGGCCCGGAGGAAGAGCACTTCCGGCGTCACGTTGGCTGGGTCCGCGGCCACCAGCGAGTCGGCGGTGCCCAGGGCGGCGGCCCACGCCTGCGCCGCGGTCGCCGGCGGAGCGCCCTGCGCGGCTCGCATCCGGGCTTGGAGCGTCGCCGCCGTCAACCCGGCGCTGGCGGGTGGCTGCGCCGGGGGCTGGAGGCCCACGGCGCACGCGAGGAGCGCGGCGAGACGCGGCGGTCGACGTACGAGACGAGCGGCGTGTGTCGTCATTCCGATGGGACTCTACTGGACTGCCGAACGCCCAAGTTCAGCTGCAAGGATGCTGGCCGAGCACGCGCACCGGCGCCGAGGCGAGCACGGTAGCCGAGCCGGGAGTGACCTGATGCTGCGGACGCCTTGTCAGCTGCAACGCCACGTTAGGTCGCAGGCGCACCGCGGCCGAAGAGTCGCACTAAGTCGGTGAACCTGGGCGCGATCTCGACCGCTTCGGCACTGTCCATCGGTATGAATGGCACGGCCACCACCCGCCCGTCCGGCGCGAACGCCAGCAGCTCGCCGCCGCCGTTCGACCCGAAGCCTGTGTAGCCGGGCAGATAGGTCGGGATCTCGTACTGTACGTGGAGCGCCGCCACCTCGCCCGCTGGCCAGAGCGCGAACCAGCCCGGATCAGCGCCAAGATCTCCCTCGCCCCCGCCGGAGAGCGCGAGGAACGCGAGATAGTCGGCGGGGAGGGCTGGCAGTGCGGCGGCGAGGGCCGCCAGGACCGCCGGCTCGGCGGGCGGCTCACGCGTCCAGAGCGCGTCAGGGTCGCGGACGAGATCCTGGAGTGTCATCGACGGTGGTTGCGACCTAACGCCCGAGTTCAGCTGCCGGCATCGAGGCGGCGGGCGCGACGCGCTCGATTGTGCGACGCCGTCGGCCGGCGCACGACCTGATGCTCCCGACGACCGGTCAGCTGCAACGCCACGTTCGGCTGCGCGGGCGTCAGAGTTCGTACCGTAGCCGCGCCGGCGCCGCCACGGCGCGTCCGCCCTGCTGCGCGGGCCGGAACGACAGCTGCGCGGCCGCGCGGGCGAGGCGCGCGGCGTAGCGCTGATCCGCCACGCCGCAGACGGTCACGGAGTCCGCCAGCGGCCGGCCGGCCGCATCGACGACGAGGCGGATCTCGGCGCGCGAGCCGCGCACGCCGTCCGGGATCGGCATCGGCGGGACGAACAGGCCGTCCGCCCGCGGCGGCGTCAGCCCCGCGGTCTCGGGTTCCGCCGGCAGGCCTGCGGCGGGGCACGCGACGGTGGACGGCGAGGGTGCTCGCGCCGTCGCCGACGCGCACCCGGCGAGCAGCGTTACTACGGGAAGTAGGACTCTCACGGTCGCGATGTTCTTGGTCCGCCGAACGCTCAAGTTCAGCTGCGGGCGGACATCATAGAGCCGAGGCGCAGCCGAGGCGACTCCCTAGCCCGCCCGTCTGCTGCAACGCCACGTTCGGCGGCAGGGCGGCCGTGCCACGGCCGGGGACGTCCGCGCGGCGCGCACGGCTCACGGCCGCACCCTGACGCCCGGCGGAACGGCGCACGCGATCTGCGAGCCCTCGACCGAGGCCTCATTCACGGTCAGGGTCAGATCGCGGCGCCACGCGCCACCGGGGATGCGAGTTGGGCGCGGCTGCGGCCGGAGCCGCAGATCGCGAGGACCGCGTCGGGCGGACCGTACCCGCCGTGCAGCAGCGCGTCGAAGCGTCCCGCACTGTCAGTCCGGCTGAACGATTCCGAGCTGTCCGCGGGCGTGCCTTCGTGTTTGAGCACGACGAGGGCGCCCACGACGGGACGGCCCGAGGCGTCGACCGCCCGTCCCGCGGCGCCCGTCACGCTGTCACAAGCCGCCGCGGTGAATGCGAGGGCGGCCACGAGTGCCGGGCGCCGACGCGGCCGCGTGCGTCCAAGACTGTGCATGCGGAAGTGCCGAGGGTGTGTCCGCCGAACGCCCAAGTTCAGCTGCGTGGGGATGACATAGAGCCGAGGCGGAGCCGAGGCAACTCCGTAGCCCCCACGTCAGCTGCAACGCCACGTTAGGCCGCCACGCGCTGGCGCCCAGCGCTACGGCGCCCGGCGTGTCTCGACGACCACGGCGGCGGGCCGCGCGCCTCCGACGCCGTAGCGGAGACGCACGGAATCCCCGTGCACCAAGTAGACACCGACGACCGAGTCGGCCGCGTGGGCGGGGTGAGCCGCCCCTGTACGTTCCGCGCGGCAGGCCGCGTAGACCCCACGCCACCGCTCGACACCGTCGACGATCAGCACAAGGGAGTCCCCGAGCCCGGGCCTCCACGCGTACGGCCCGTCGATGCGCAGGCGCCCGGGGGCCCGCGCCGCCACCTCCGCCGGGGGGGCGCACAGCGGCGCCTCGTACGCGAGCCGCGCCGGCGCTCGGCGGCACGCCGCGACGCTACACAGCGCGGAGGCTGCGGCGAATCGCCAAATCGCGGGCGAGAGCACGATCCCCAAGCGTGTGTAGGAAGACGACGGTGACGGCCTAACGCCCGAGTTCAGCTGCCGGCATCGAGGCGGCGGGCGCGACGCGCTCGATTGTGCGACGCCGTCGGCCGGCGCACGACCTGATGCTCCCCACGGCCGGTCAGCTGCAACGCCACGTTAGGGAGCGTCCGCACGCGTAGAGGGTGCGAGTTCGGAATGTTCGTAGAGCGCGATGACAGGCACGCCGTCGCGGAGTTCCGCGCGCAGGCCGATCATGCGCTCCGGACCGTTGGGCGCGTCCTGGTAGCGCAGTTCGATGCGGTCGGCGGACTCGAAGTCCGCTGGGGAGCTATACCGGCAGCCCGCGCTGGTGCTGCGGCGGACTTCGCCGAGGAAGGCCGCGAGGCGGAAGGATGGCGTGCGGGTGTGATCCATGGCGATGCCGAGTCTCCCTAACGCCCGAGTTCAGCTGCCGAGGCCCGAGCCGAGCGCCCCCACGGACGCCGAGCCGGGCACGGAGTGCGGCGCGGGAGAAACCTGATGCCCGGTCGCTCGGTCAGCTGCAACGCCACGTTAGGCGCCGAGCAGCGTCGCCGCGAGGGGCCGCCCGCGCGCCCACCTGATGCGCGGCGCCGCCAGCCGGCCGTCTGCGCGCGCGCTGCCCGCGCGCGCCCTGATGCCCGGCGCCGCCAGCCGCCGGCGAGCGCACACCGAGCATGCGCACCACCTGATGCCCAGGGCGCATCCGATCGAGCAGCAACACGCCGGCAAGGGCAGCAAGCATGGACAGCCGCGACAGCTTCGAGGGCAAGCAGCAAAGCAGTCGGTCGTGAGTGCGCCTAACGCCCAAGTTCAGCTGCGGCGCTCCGAGCCGAGCGCGCGCGTGAGAGCCGAGGCGGGCACCGGCGCCGAGCCGGATGACCCATGATGCCCGCTGGGCGCCGTCAGCTGCAACGATCCGTTAGACAACAGCGGCGCCGCCCCCGGCCCCCGCGCCCCCGTCCTCCGTGACCAGCTGCGCGAAGCGCGCGAGGAGGGCGCGCTCCGCGGGACTCGACGACGCCGAGGGGTAGAGCTCCAGGCAGCCCGTCTCGCGGCGCACCTGGGCGAGCAGCCGGGCCGCGGACTCGAGGTCGCGGCGGCCCTGCTGGTACTCGATGAGCGCGGTGCGGACGCGTGCGTCGAGCATGGAGCCTCGTTGTTGTCTAACGCGAAGCTCAGCTGCGGGTGGATGCAACCAATGTGGCGCCGAAGGCGCCACTTCCGCAGCCCAACCGACAGCTGCAGCGTCACGTTATGTGGCTGCCTCGGGATGCCCGGCTTCCGGGTCGTCGAGCGTGAGCTCCGAGAGCGCGCTCAGCGCGGCCATCCACGCTTGCTGTTCGGCCGGACCGTCCGGCGACCCTAGGTCGAGCGAAACCTGCTCGACTCCGCCGGACTGCCGCACGAACTCGACCGCTTGGACGACGGCGGTGAAGCCGCCTACCGCCCGCGCGACCATCCCGGGCCGCACCTCCCCCTCGAGGATCTCGCCGGCCACCGCCACGCGTCGGCCGGCGAACAGCGCCCAGACATCGTCAACTCGGAAGCGTGCCATTCGAGAGTGCGTGTAGCCACATAACGCCAGAGTTCAGCTGCGGCGCCGAAGCGCGCGGGCAGGTCGCGGGTCGCTCCGCTCACCGGCGTCGGCGGGCGCCCCACCACCATGCGTGACGGGCGCCGTCTGCTGCAACGACTCGTTAGGGCTCACCGCCGTCGGTGCCAGACCTGCGGGTCCCGTCGCAGGTGGAAGCATGCGACGACCACCACCTCGCCACGCAGCACGCGGTAGAACAGCCCGTACGGGAAGCGCCCGACGAGCACGCGCCGCACGTCCCCGCGGACGACCGGGTACTGCTCCGGCGCCGCGGCGGCGCCCGCGGCGGCCTCCCCCACGGCGCGGAGCAGGGCCTCCCCCAAGCCCGATTCCCGCCCCTCGTACCACTCGTACGCGGCGGCCAGGTCGGCGGCCGCGGCGGCGCGAAACGAGAAGCGCGGCGCCGTCACGCGCCGCGCTGCCGGAGTCGTGCCTCGGCCCGGATGGATTCGCGCACCTCGTCCCAGGGCCGCCCGGGGTCGCCGTCCCGGTCCATCTCGGCGACCCGGCGGTCGAGCTCCGCCGCCTGCGCCTCGGTGAGCGGGAACGCCGCCTCACGTTCGGCCGCGTCGAGGCTCTCCCAGAGATCGAGCGCGAGCCGGACGCGCGCAGGGGCGTCCAGGTGGCGGAAGTCGAAGTCGGGGTTCCGGCGCATGCAGGGAATGCTGTCGCGACGCTCGACCGCCGGCAACCCGCCAGTGTGTAGCCCTAACGCCCCAGTTCAGCTGCGGGCCCTCAACGTCGCGGGCGCGCCAGCCCCGATTGTGCGATGCCGGCGGCGGGGGCACAGCCCGATGCTCCCCACGCGCCCGTCAGCTGCAACGCCACGTTAGGGCGCGCGCGGCGCCGGGTCCGCTCGGTCGGCTAAGCCAAGATACATCCGTCCGTCGGCCAGCCAGACCCGCAGCGTATCCGTGTAGCCGCGCCGGGCCCGCCACGACGTGAAGGCCTCCCGGAAGCCGATTCGCCGCAGCACCACCGTCCGCTCGCCGGCGTCGGCCCGCACGACGGCGCAGGCGGAATCGGCCGCGACCGTCGCGCGCTCCGTCGTCCCCACCAGCCGCACCTCGGTGCCGGGCACCACGGCGCGGCTGCCCCACGCCATGCGCGGACACACGACGAGGACGGCCATCGCGGAATCCGCGCCCCGCGTCCGGGCGCCAGCTGCCGCGCGGAACTCGAAGCGGGCGCGGTCGCGCGTCGGCAGCGCGCAGGCGCCGACCAGTATCAGGAGGGCGGCAGCGCGGGTCGCGCGGTGGAGCCGTTGCACGGGTGCATTGTCCTGTGTGTGTCGCCCTAATGCCCCAGTTCAGCTGCGGCGCTCCGGCCCGAGCGCGCGCGATGACGCCGAGCCGGGCGCCGTCGCCGAGCCGGGGTACCCATGATGCTCCCGGGGCGCCGTCAGCTGCAACGCCACGTTAGGTCGCACGCTCGCCGAAATGTCGGTCGAAGATCACACGAAGTTGGGCGATCGCTTCCGGCGCAAGTCGGATGGACTGGCTTTGCTTGCCCTGGAGTTTCCGCTCCTCTGAGCCATACGTGTCGATCTGGAGATAGGGCGTGCCGTCGCCGTCCTTCACGATCGCGTACGTCGCCTCCACCTCGGTGTGCGTAGCTTCGATACGGAGCTGACGGAGCTCCAGGCGGCGGACCACGGCCATGAAATCGGTTGCTAGCGGGTGGAGGACGGGTGCGACCTAACGCCCGAGTTCAGCTGCGGCGCGGTCGCCGCGCGCACAGACGTTCGCTCCGCGCGAGGGCGGCCGCCAGGATGCCCACCCGATGCGTGAGGTGCGCCGTCTGCTGCAACGCCACGTTAGACGTCCGCTCACGGGTCGGCGGCGGCCGGCGGCGGCGCGACGCGAGGGCGCGCGTACGACGCCACATCCTGCACCTCGACCGAGGCGCACGTGAAGACGCCGTGGAGGCCGTAGCACGGCCCGAGTTCCACCGCGATCCGCCCAGCCGCCTGGCGCTCGAGTCCGAGCTCGCTGAGCACGTTCTGGACGCCGTGGTCGCGCAACTCCACGTCGGCCACGTCGGCGAAACGCAGCGTGGCTAGGACGTCGACGCGAATGTCGTAGTACCCACGCTCGTCCACCGCACCGGTGCTGTCGAACACGTTCACCACCAGCGTGATCGAGGGGCGCTCGCCGGCGGAGCCGCGGTCGAGCAGCGCGCGGTGCACCTCGGCGTCGTGGAACGACGGCCAGTAGCCGAACGCCGCGAGGAGACGCTCGGCGCGTAGCAAGGGGACGGGCGGCTGCTCCATGCCTGGTGACAGAAGTCGTGGACGTCTAACGCCAGAGTTCACCTGCGAAGGCGCAGGGTTGGAGCTGTGCCGCCGGTGCGGAACGATGCGCGCCTTCGTCAGGTGCAACGATTCGTTATGCCGCAGCCACGGCCCTAGCGTGCGCGACGAATCGAAGGAACGCGAGTCGGTGGCCGCACTCCGCGCAGAACTTGTCGCGCCCCGGGCGCGGGTCGTCAAGCACCCGCAGCACCTGCATGTAGCCGCGGCCCAGCCGCGTGCCGGGAGGACGCCCGAAGTAGCGCGGATCGTAGGACGAGAAGTCCGATTGGCAGAAGTCGCAGAACACGGCCCGATCGCCGAGCGTCTCGACCTCTTCGTAGGTGTGCCGGCCCTCCGCCAGGTGCACGAACTCCTCCGGGCTATGCCCGCAGTCGAAGCACGGCGCGACGTCACGGACCTCGAGCTCGGTGTAGCAGAGCGGGCAGTGAGACTCAGACATACACGGTTGCTCGTTGCGGCATAACGCCCAAGTTCAGCTGCGGCGCCTCAGACGCGCCGCGCGCCCGGACGGTCGCTCCGCTCAAGGGAGCGCGCCAGGGGTTCACCGGATGCGTGACGCGCCGTCTGCTGCAACGCCACGTTAGCTGACCGGACGCCGGCGCTCGACCTCCGCGTAGCCGGCCTCGGTGAGATGCAGCAGGTCGGGCAGGTCGGGCTCGTCCTGCGAGAGCAGCTCGACCCACCCGCGCTCCTGCCAGGCCGCGACGAGTGCCCCCGTCGCCGCAGGGTCGGCGTCCCAGAGCACGACGACAGTGGCGATCTCGAAGGGCGAGCAGAACTCGTCCTCGGCGAGGAACTGGAGCGCGCGGGTCTCGACGTCTGTGGAGATCATGCTTGTGTCCAGCTAACGCACGAGTTCAGCTGCGGCGCTCCGAGCCGAGCGCGCGCGACGGCGCCGAGCCGGGCACTAGAGCCGAGCCGGACGAACCATGATGCTCGCGGGGCGCCGTCTGCTGCAACGCCACGTTAGGCGCCGAGAAGCGCCGCCGCGAGCTGTCGCCCGCGCGCCCACCTGATGCGCGGCGCCGCCAGCCCGCCGTCCGCGCCCTCTCGGCTCGCGCCCATCCTGATGCGCGGCGCCGCCAGCCGCCGCCGAGCGCACACCGAGCATGCGCACCACCTGACGCCCAGGGCGCATCCGATCGAGCAGCAGCCCGCCGGCAAGCGCCGCAGGGAGAGACAGCCGGGGCAGCTTCCGGGGGAAGCAGCAAAGCAGTCGGTCGTGAGTGCGCCTAACGCCCGAGTTCAGCTGCGTGGGGCCCCCATAAAGTGCGGCGCAGCCGCACCGTCCGCAGCCCCTACGTCAGCTGCAACGCCACGTTATGCCGCAGCGGTTACGGGAAGGCGACGACCGGAACGTCCGCGCTCAGGCCGAGCGCCGGCGCCGCGACCGTGACGATGGTGCCGCCGGGCGCCAGGCGCCGCAGGTGCGCCACGCTCCCGGCCAGGGCGAGCGAGTCGATCGCGACGAGCGTCGAGTCGCGGACCCGCCAGCGAAAGGCCACCGGGCTCCGAGCCAGGTAGACTGTGGCTGCCACCGCCGTGCGCCCGCCGGCGGGCAGGGAGACAGACTGCGGCGCCACGGCCAACGTCGGCGTGCCGGGCGCGGGCCCGGCCGCGTCTCCGCAGGCAACCAGGAGCGCGGCAGTGGAGAGGACCAGCAGTGCCGGCGGGCGAGGCACGTAGCGAAGCACTCCGTGTGAGCGGCGATGCGGGTTGCGGCATAACGCCCGAGTTCAGCTGCGTAGGGACCCCATAAGAGTGCGGCGCAGCCGCACCCTCCGCAGCCCCTACGTCAGCTGCAACGCTTCGTTAGGCCTCAGCTCGCGCGACGCTTGCGATGTCGTTCGGCAGCGAGGCGCTCGGCCAGGAAGACTTTGAGGAGGCTCTGATACGGCACGTCCCGCTGATTGGCGAGCACCTTCAGTTCCTCGAGCATGCCCTCTGGCAACCGGAGCGAGATCGTCGCCGTTGACGGCTTGAGATTGGGCAACCGTACGCGCTCCGCGGCCGTCCAGTCCACGTGGTCCGCGGTATCATGCGCTGCCCAGAACTCGCGCTCCTCAGCCTCGGACGCGAACACGGGTAGCGGCTCCGGGCGCCCTGCGGCCCGGGCGCGCGGGCGCGGCGCGCGGGCGGTGCGCCCCCCACGCTTACTTGGCGTCTTCTTGGCCTTCGGCATCGGCATAGACCTCGCGCTCTCGGCGGCTCATGGGGCGAGCCGAGATGACGCGGACGAGTGAGCCCCGCAGCGTGAACACGACGAGGAGGAGGCGGCCCTCGTCGGTCTGCCCGAGCGCGAAGTAACGCCCCTCTCGCGCGGAGTGCGCCGGGTCGGCGGCCAGCACCAGGGGGGCATTGAAGAACACCTGCTCGCACTCGGATTGGCCGACCGTGTGCTTGGTCCAGTTCTTTGTCGCGTTGCCGGAATCCCACTGGAATCCGGTCGCCTGGGCCAGGCGGGCACGGAGGTCAGCCATGCGCTGGAGTATATGGCTCGCATATACATGCGGCAAGCCGCCCCGACGAGGATGTCCATTGAGGGCTAACGCCCGAGTTCAGCTACCGAGCCCTGAGCCGAGCGCACAAGTGGAAGCCGAGCCGGGCACGGAGGCGCGCCCGGGAGAAACCTGATGCGCGGTCGCTCGGTCAGCTGCAACGCCACGTTAGGACTCCCGCGCGACGTCGGCCAGGACCGCACGGGCAAGCGTGGCCACCCGCTCGAAGTAGGCCTGCGTTGCCGCCGGCTGGATCACGGGCAGGACCTGCACGAGGTCCGCCAGCGCGAGCCCGAGCCGCGCCATGCGCCGAGCGTGATACGCGTCGTCGCCGGCCCGCACCGCGGCGTCCATCCGGCGCCCCGCGTGGTAGCTGGCGATGTCCTGTTCCTCGTCGTCGATCTCGGCGAGGGCGACGCCGGCCGCGCGGTCCCCGATGTTGGCCGGGTGGGGCGTGCGGCCGTACCACGTCCACAGCTCGTCAAAGCTCTCCATGCGGCGACGCTCGTGGTCGGCCTAACGCCCGAGTTCAGCTGCCGGCATCGAGATCGCGGGCGCGTAGCACTCGATTGTGCGACGCCGCCCGCCGGATCACAACCTGATGCCCCCGGCGGCCAGTCAGCTGCAACGATCCGTTAGACAACAGCGGCGCCGCCCCCGGCCCCCGCGCCCCCGTCCTCGGTGACCAGCTGCGCGAAGCGCGCGAGGAGGGCGCGCTCCGCGGGACTCGACGACGCCGAGGGGTAGAGCTCCAGGCGGCCCGTCTCGCGGCGCACCTGGGCGAGCAGCCAGGCCGCGGACTCGAGGTCGCGGCGGCCCTGCTGGTACTCGATGAGCGCGGTGCGGACGCGTGGATCCAGCATGGAGCCTCGTTGTTGTCTAACGCCCGAGTTCAGCTGCCGGCTCGAAGCCCGCGGGCGCGACGCCCCCGATTGTGCGATGGAATCGGCGCGCACACAACCTGATGCTCCCCCGTGCCGGTCAGCTGCAACGCCACGTTAGGTGGCGGGGTGCCGGGCGCGCAGGAGCGCCACGGCGCCGAGCGCAGGGACGAGCTGCGCGGGCAGAGGGACCGAGCAGCCAGGATGAGCGGCAAGAGCAGCCAGCGACGGAGAAGAGCAGGCCGCGAGCGCGGGGCGTCCCGGCGACGCCACCTAACGCCCGAGTTCAGCTGCGGCGCCTCTACCCTGGCGCGCGCTGGGAGGGTGGCGCCGGGCGAGGAATGCCGCCAGGGGTTCACCGGATGCATGAAGCGCCGTCAGCTGCAACGCCCCGTTAGGTGTCACGCGCGCTGGCCCGGACCGCGCTCCACGCCAGCCACAGCGCGACCGCCGCGAACGCGGCGCCGGCCGCGACGGGGAGGCACGCGAGCGCCCGCCGGTCGGGGAACTGGCGCCACACCTGCGCGCCGACACTCGCGGCCCGGCCGAGGTACGCCAGGGCCGCGGCCGCGAACGCGACCGGCGCCCAGCCGCGTCGCCGGTACGCGCCGACGCCGGCCGCCATCGCCGCGACGGCGGCGCCGGCGCCCCACGCCAGGTCCGTGGTCACCGGGGGAGCTGAGGCGCCGCGCAGACGCACAGCGGCGCGTACGAGCTCGATCGCCGCGGTCGCGCCGAGGACGTACGCGGCGAGTCGAAACCGGACTAAAGGTGGCTGTCTGGGGAGCACGAACGGTGACACCTAACGCCCAAGTTCAGCTGCGTAGGAACATCACAGAGCCGAGCCGGAGGCGAGGCGAATCCGCAGCTCCTACGTCAGCTGCAACGCCACGTTAGATGGCCCGCGCGTCAGCGGATGGTGAGCAGAAGCAGGCCGCCGACCAGAATGCCGGCGGCGCCCGCGTAGCTCGCGACCTCGTGGAGGAGACGCGCCCACGGCCGGTCGGACGCCAGGCGTAGCACCGCCACCGCGCCTACGGAGAAGCCGACGGCGGACGCGGTGAGCAACGCCCCGAGGTACGGAAAGGGTGACGGGTCGAGCTGCCCGGGTGGCGCTTTGTCCGCCTCGTACCAGATCCAGAAGACGTAGAACGCCGCGAGGACGAGGTTCGCCGCCCCGGCCCACAGGTGGCGCCACACCAGTCGGCTCGGGCTCGCGTTCGCTGCCAAGCTCCTCACGGCTGCGCTCCGGTGGATTTCGTGGCCATCTAACGCCCGAGTTCAGCTGCGGCGCTCCGAGCCGGCCGCGCATCCGGATGCTCGCTCCGCGCGACGCGCGCCGCCAGGAGTTCACCGGATGCGTGACGCGCCGTCAGCTGCAACGCTCCGTTGGGCGGCGTCGAACCCGAGCGGCAGACGTCCCAGGGAAATCGCCGAGGAGCAAGGGCGAGCGACGAAGGGGCGAGAGGGAGAAGCGGGCAGCGGCGGAGCGAGCGCAAAGGCGCCCGACAAGTCCGCCCAACGCCCGAGTTCAGCTGCGTGGGAACCTCAGAAAGAGCCGAGCGCAGCGAGGCACACCATAGCTCCCACGTCAGCTGCAACGCCACGTTAGGTGGCGCGTCTGTGGGAGTGGACGGCGCGCACCGCGACGCTGGCGCAGCGGAGACGCAGCCCGCCCCCCACCGACGGCTCGAACGTCACCGCGATGGGCCGTCGGAGGTCGTCGAGGCCGTCGGGTACAGCTTCGATCCGCAGCTCGTCGAGGATGTTCTGCGGCCCGAACCCCGCGAGGTCCACTCCGGCCACGTCGACGAAGCGGAGCACGAGGTTGCACGCGGTCCACACGTCGCTCGGCGCGTCGGCGGGCCCCACGTAGGCGCCGACCCACAGGGCGGCGTCGAGCGCCGCCGGCCCGCTGCGCCAGGTACGGAACGCCAGCGTGTGCACGACCGCGTCATGGAAATTCGGCCAGTGGCCGAACAGGTCGGTGACGACGCTCGCGTTCTCGATCTCGACCATGCCTGTGCGTGTGGAAGCCACCTAACGCCCGAGTTCAGCTGCGGCGCTCCGAGCCGAGCGCGCGCGGTGGCGCCGAGGCGGGCACTAGAGCCGAGCCGGACGAACCATGATGCTCGCGGGGCGCCGTCTGCTGCAACGCCACGTTAGGCGCCGAGAAGCGCCGCCGCGAGCTGTCGCCCGCGCGCCCACCTGAGGCGCGGCGCCGCCAGCCCGCCGTCCGCGCCCTCTCGGCTCGCGCCCATCCTGATGCGCGGCGCCGCCAGCCGCCGGCGAGCGCACACCGAGCATGCGCACCACCTGATGCCC
>NZ_JARGEK010000129.1 GCF_029211165.1 Roseisolibacter sp. H3M3-2 | reverse complement strand
CCTGCGCGGGCGCCGCCGCCGGCCGCTGCGCGCCCGCCGCCCCGGTCCCGCCGACGCCGCCGGTGAGGGGGCGCCCGACGGTGCGGAGGGCGGAGGTCAGCGGGTTGTTGACGTTCGAGACGGACATGGGGGAGCTATTCTCGATTGATGCGGTGCCGCGACCCTCGACGCTCGACGCTCGACGCTTTCGGAAGCCAGCGTCGAGCGGCGAGCGTCGAGCGGGATCAGATCTCCAGCGCCTTCTTCAGCATCGCCTTCGCCGACTGGAAGACGGTGGCGTTCGCTTCGTAGATGCGCCGGGCGTCGAGCATGTCGATCATCTCGTCGGTGACGCGGACGTTCGGGTAGCGCACGTAGCCGTTCTGGTCGGCGTCCGGGTGCGCGGGGTCGTACACGAGCGGCCCCTCGGTCTGGTCCTCGGCGATCCCGGCCACCCGGACCCCGTGCAGCCCGTCGTCCTGGCCGAGCAGGGGGACCTCGATCGCGCCCACCCGGTCGCCGCGCTGGGCGGCGGCGAGGGCGGGGACCTGGAAGGCGGCGTTGCCGAAGGGGCGGACCGGGTTCGACACCGTCCCGCCGGCGCCTGGCGGCGTGGTGGCGCCGAACAACTGCGTCTCTGCGCCGGCCGACTGCAGCACCGCCACCTTGCGGCGGTAGGGCGTCCCGTCGGGCCCGCGCGTCGTCTCGGCGTTGGCCAGGTTCGACGCGATGGTCTCCAGGCGCTGGCGCTGCGCCGACAGCCCGCTCGCGGCGATGGCCAGCGAGCGGAACATCGGGCGCACCGGCGCCTGCGGCGCGAACGCGGGGAGGAGGCCGAGCTTGGGGATCGCGGGCATGGGCGTCTACGAGGTCAGCGGTCGCGGAGGCTCAGCCGGATCGTCGAGTAGGTCTTCTCCAGCAGCTTGGCGGTCGCCTCGTAGCGCAGCTGCTCGTCGGCCAGGCTCACCATCTCCGACTCCAGGTCGACCGGCGGACCCGGCTGGGCGCCGTTCGGGCTCTCGGCGGTCGTCGCGGCCAGGCTGAAGCCGTCGCCGTTGTTCAGCGACGCCTTCGCCACCCGGTCCCCGATCGCCTTGGTCCGGGCCGCGCTGACGTCCAGCGCTCCCCGGAGCGAGGCGGCGGACGAGACGCGGTTGATGAAGCCGAAGAGCATGGGTCGATATGGATGAGGGTGGCACCCGCCCTCAAGCAGCGATCGCACCAGACGCTAAGTGGTTGATCCTCAATAGCTTGAGAAAAGTCGCCGGAGCGGAAATTCCTGCCGCCTGGCACAACCTGCCGAGTGTTGGCCGGCATTTCACAACCCGAGGGTGGAGCGCGCGACCGGTCCGAGGGTACTGTCGGGGCTTCCGCAGTCCCCCTCATCACAGAAGGCCGATGGTCCCCTTCCGTCCCCGCCTGGCGCTCGCCGCGCTCGCCCTGGCGACCGCCCCGCTCGCCGCCCAGGCCCCGACCCGCCCCCGCGGGATCGACCCCGCGAACCTCGACACCACCTGCGCCGCCTGCGAGAACTTCTTCCAGTACGCCAACGGCGGCTGGCTCAAGAAGACGCAGATCCCGCCGGCCTACGCGCGGTGGGGGAGCTTCAACGAGCTCCAGGACAAGAACGAGGCGGTGCTCCGCGAGATCGCGCAGGCCGCGGCCGCCCAGCCGCGTCCCGACGCCCGCACCGCCGGCCGTCCCGACCGGCAGGCCGTGCGCACCGTCCCGGCGGTCGACGACCGGAACTCGACCCGGGCCAACGTGCAGCGGATCGGCGCCTTCTACCGGTCGTGCGTCGACTCGGCGGCCCTCGAGGCGGCGGGGATCACCCCGCTGAAGCCGCTCCTGGCGCGCATCGACGGCATCCAGACCCACGAGCAGCTCGCCCGCGAACTGGGGGCGCTGGAGGCCGAGGCCGGCCTCGCGCCGTTCGGCGCCGGGCCCGGGCCGGACGCCAAGAACTCGAGCGCGCTGATCGTCAACGCCAGCCAGGGCGGGCTCGGGCTCCCCGACCGCGACCTGTACCTCAAGGACGACGCGCGCTCCCGGCAGGTCCGCGACGCCTACCTGGCCCACATCGCGAGGTACGCCGAGCTGGCCGGCGCCGACGCGTCCACCGCGAAGGCGGACGCCGAGCGGGTGCTGGCGCTCGAGACGCGGATGGCGCGGGCGTACATGGGGCGCGTCGAGATGCGCAACCCGAACGCCGTCTACAACAAGATGTCGCTGGCGGACTTCCAGAAGATGACGCCGCACATCGACTGGGCCGCCTACTTCAAGGCGCAGGGCGCGCCCGCGTTCACCGAGGTGAACGTGCGGCAGCCGGCGTACTTCCGCGCCGTCGACTCGCTGCTGGCCGCCGAGCCGGTGGAGAGCTGGCGCGCGTACCTGCGCTACCACGCGGTGGACGGCGCGGCCGGGGCGCTCAGCTCCGCGTTCGTGAACGAGGCGTTCCGCTTCGGCGCGCTGTTCAGCGGCGCCCGCGAGCAGCAGCCGCGCGAGAAGCGGTGCACCGGCAGCACCAACGGCGCGCTCGGCGAGGCGGTGGGGCAGGAGTACGTGCGCCGCACCTTCACCGAGCAGGACAAGCGGCGCGCGCTGGCGATGGTCGAGAACCTGCGCGGCGCGCTGCGCGCGCGGATCGACGCCGCGGCGTGGATGAGCGACTCGACCAAGCGCGAGGCGCTGGCGAAGCTGGCCGCCTTCACGCCCAAGATCGGCTACCCCGACCGGTGGCGCGACTACTCGGCGCTCGACGTCAGGGACGGGCCGTACCTGCTGAACCTCAAGCGCGTGCAGGACTTCAACCGCGCGCGCAACTGGGCCAAGCTCGGGAAGCCGATCGACAAGACCGAGTGGGCGATGACGCCGCCCACGGTGAACGCGTACTACAACCCGAGCTGGAACGAGATCGTCTTCCCGGCCGGCATCCTCCAGGCCCCGTTCTACGACCCGCAGGCCGACGACGCGGTGAACTACGGCGCGATGGGCGCGGTCATCGGCCACGAGATGTCGCACGGCTTCGACGACCAGGGGCGCCAGTACGACAGCAAGGGGAACCTGCGCGACTGGTGGACGCCCGCCGACGCCGCGAAGTACAGGGCCGAGGCGCAGAAGGTGGTGGAGCAGTTCGACGCCTACACCGTCGTCGACAGCGTGACGAAGGTGAACGGGCAGCTGACGCTCGGCGAGAACATCGCCGACCTGGGCGGGCTCACGATCGCCTACCACGCCATGCAGAAGGCGCTGGAGGGGAAGCCGCGGCGGACGATCGACGGCTTCACGCCGGAGCAGCGCTTCTTCCTCGGCTGGGCGCAGGCGTGGCGCCAGCTGCAGCGCGACGAGGCGGCCCGGAGCCAGGTCCAGACCGATCCGCACGCGCCGGGGATCTGGCGCGTGAACGGCCCGCTCGGCAACATGCCCGAGTTCAAGGCCGCCTTCGGTTGCAAGGAGGGCGACAAGATGGTCCGCCCCGCCGCGCAGCGCGCCCAGATCTGGTGACCCCTCCCGTGACCGACGCCTCCTCTCCCCGCCGCGACTTCCTGACCCAGCTCGCCGCCGCCGGCCTCGCCACGGCGGGGCTGACCGGCTGCGCCTCCGCCGCCGGCGCCGCCTCGTTCGCCGGCGGGTCGGGCGGCGGGGCGCCCGCCAACGTCCCCGGCGGTCGCTTCGACGACTCGTGGACCGCCAAGGTCCGCGCGGCGCGCCACAAGGCGGTGTTCGATGGCCCCGAGGTGCAGGACGGGCTCCCGGTGTTCCAGGCCTGGCTCTTCCGCCAGGGCTACCGCGAGGCGCTGGGGGCGGAGGAGGCGCGGGCGGCGGTCCCGGTGGTCGTGGTGCGCCACGCCGGGACGGTGCTCGCCATGGACGACGCCCTGTGGGCGAAGTACAAGCTGGGCGAGATGCGGAAGGTCAACGACCCGGTGACCGGCAAGCCCGCCGAGCGGAACCCGATCGCCCGCCCGCGGGCCGACGCCCCCAAGCCCGAGGGGGACGTGGCGCGCATCACGGCCGAGAACGGGGAGCCGACGATCGTCTCGCTGATCGAGAGCGGGGCGGTGGTGCTGGCGTGCAACCTCGCGCTCAACCAGATGATCAACGGGATCGCGCGGCGCTCCAACCAGAAGGTCGAGGACGTGCGCGCGGAGGTCCACGCCGGGCTCGTCCCCGGCGTGATCCTCCAGCCGTCGGGCGTCTACGCCGTCCTGCGCGCGCAGGAGGCCGGCGCGGTCTACCTCCGCTCGACGAACGTGGCCTGACGGCCGGTCAGCGCCGGACCTTGGGCCCGACGACGCGCGCGATGGCGTAGCCGGTGGCGGCGACGGCCAGCGTGCGCACGAACGGGTTGGGGATGAAGCGCGAGAGGCGGCGCGAGGCGGAGCGGGTCAGGAGGCCGGAAGCGAGCAGTCGCAGCATGGGATCGCGGGTTCGGGTGATCGGTGCCCCCCTCCCCAGGGCATCGCCCGTGCCTCCGCACGTCCCCCCGACCGCGGGCGCCGGATAGATTCGGCGCCATGTCGTCCGCCGCCTCCCCCGCGCACCGCGCCGCCATCCGCGCGGCGCAGCTGGGGCTGGTGGTCAACGCGCTGCTGGCCGCGGTCAAGCTGGCCGCCGGGCTCCTCGGGCACACCTACGCCCTGGTGGCCGACGCGGTCGAGTCGACCGCCGACATCGTGGCCTCCCTGGTCGTGTGGGGGGGGCTGCACATCGCCGCCCAGCCCGCCGACGACGACCACCCGTACGGCCACGGCAAGGCCGAGTCGCTGGCGGCGGCGGTGGTGTCGCTGATGCTGGTCGCCGCCGCCGCCGGGATCGCGGTCGAGGCGGTGCGCGAGATCCGCACCCCGCACCGCCCGCCGGCCGCCTGGACGCTGCTGGTCCTGGTGGGGGTGGTGGCCGTGAAGGGGGTGCTGTCGCGCCGCGTCGGGGCCCTCGGCGACTCGCTCGACTCGACCGCGGTGAGCGCCGACGCGGGGCACCACCTGAGCGACGCGATCACCAGCGCCGCCGCCTTCGTCGGGATCGCGGCCGCCCTGATCGGGAGCCGCCTGAGCCCGAACCCCGCCTGGGCCGCCGCCGACGACTGGGCCGCGCTCTTCGCCGCGGGCGTCATCGCCTACAACGGCGTGCAGCTCCTCCGCCCCGCGCTCCACGACCTGATGGACCGCATGCCCGGCGAGGAGGTGACCGCCCCGGTGGAGCGCGCCGCCCGCGGCGTCGCGGGCGTCCTGGACGTCGAGAAGCTCGTCGTCCGCCGCGCGGGCACCGCCCTCCACGTGGACATCCACGTCCAGGCCGACCCGCGCACCCCCCTCGACGCGGCGCACGTCATCTCGGGGATGGTGAAGGGGGCGATCCGGGCGGCGGTGCCGCGCGTGCACGGGGTGCTGGTGCACATGGAGCCGTACGAGGGACAGGTACGGCGTGGTCGATGACGGCGTGGTCCGATACGGCGTTCTCAGGTACGGCGTGACCTTCACCTGTCGGTGTTGGCTCACGTAGTGCCGGACCACGCCGTATCAGACCACGCCGTACCGGATCACGCCTTCTCTGGTCCGTTCAGCTTGTTGCGCAGCGTCCGCACCGAGATCCCCAGCAGCTCCGCCGCCCGCGTCCGGTTCTGCTGCGACACCTCCAGCGCCCGCGCGATCAGCACCTTCTCGGCGTTGGTCACGTCGAGGGAGTGCAGCACGACGCGCATCGGGTCCTCGGCGCCGTCCTCGGCGAGCGCGCGGCCGTTGGCGCCGGCGGCGAAGCCGAGCCCCCCGAAGCCGGCGGCGAGGGCGCGCAGCGGGGAGGGGCCGTCGATCGCGCCGGCGACGGCGCTGGCGTGCGTGAGGCCGAAGCGCTCCGCCTCCAGCGCGTGCGGCGGCATCAGCGGGTCGGGGGAGAGGATCACCGCGCGCTCGATCACGTGCTGCAGCTCGCGCACGTTCCCCGGCCACGGGTAGCGCTGCAGCAGCGCCAGCGTGTCGGGCGCGATACCGTCGAGGCGCTTGCCGACGTCCTCCGCCGTCCGCATCGCGAAGCGGAACGCCAGCAGCGGGATGTCCTCGGGCCGCTCGCGCAGCGCCGGGATCGACATCGGGATCACGCTCAGGCGGTAGTACAGGTCCTGGCGGAAGCGCCCCTGCTGCGCCTCGACGGCGAGGTCGCGGTTGGTCGTCGCGATGATGCGGACGTCCACCTTGATCGGCGCCGTCCCGCCCACCCGCTCGAACTCCTGCTCCTGCAGCACGCGCAGCAGCTTGGCCTGGAGGTCGAGCCGCATCTCGCTGATCTCGTCGAGCAGCAGCGTGCCGCGGTGGGCGCGCTCGAAGGCGCCCTCGACGCGCTTGATGGCGCCGGTGAACGCCCCCTTCTCGTGGCCGAACAGCGCGCTCTCGATCAGCCCCTCGGGGAGCGCGGCGCAGTTGAGCGTGATGAACGGCTTGTCGCGCCGGTCGCTCTGCTCGTGGATCGCGCGCGCGAACAGCTCCTTGCCCGTCCCGCTCTCCCCCTGCAGCAGCACCGTGGCGCGCGTCGGGGCGGCCATCGCCACCGTCTGCAGCGCGCGGCGGATGGCCGGGCTGTCGCCGACGATCTGCCGCTCGCTGCGGATCGCCATCACCTCGTGGCGCAGCGTCTCGTTCTCGCGCTTGAGGCGCACGAACTCGAGCGCCTGCTCGACCGCCAGCTCCAGCTGCTGGGGGCGGACCGGCTTGGTGATGTAGTCCACCGCGCCGGCCTTGATCGACGCCACCGCGTGCTCGATGGAGGCGTAGCCGGTGAGCATGATGACCGGGACGTCGTACCCCTCGCGCTGCAGCATCGAGAGGAACTCGAGCCCCGTGATCCCGGGCATCCGGTAGTCCGAGACGATCAGCTCGACCGGGGTGCGGGCCAGCACCTGGAGCGCCTCGGGGACGTTGCGCGCCCCCACCGGGTCGTGGCCGGCGCGGCGCAGCGTGTCCTCGACGATCAGCCCGACGGCCGGCTCGTCGTCGACGTACAGGATGGTGGCCATGGGGGCGGAAGATATTGCCGGGACGTGCCGGCGGAAGCGCGCCGTTCACGTCGCGCTCACGCCGCGCACGCGAGGTGCCGACACTCCCCGGGAACGCGTCCCGTGACGCCCCGCCCGGCACTCTCGTCCTCCCGCCGAGCGTCCCTCCCGCCCTGCATCGTCGCATGCGCGTCACCAACTCGATGGTCACCCGCGGGCTCACGGCCCGGCTGCTGGAGAACCAGCGGCTGCTCGCCGAGGCGCAGGAGCGGGTGGCGACCGGCAAGAAGGTGCGAAAGATGTCCGACGACCCCACCGCCGGGTCGGCGATCATGCAGGCCAGCGGGCAGCTGCGGGCGCTGGAGCAGTACCGGCGGAACGTCCAGTCGGTGGGCGCCCGGATCGACGCCGAGGAGACGGCGCTCGACCAGGTGACGCAGCTGATGATCCGCGCCAAGGAGCTGGGGGTCGGCCAGATCGGCGCGACCGCCAACGCCGACTCGCGCCGGGCCGCGGCGGTCGAGGTGCGGCAGCTGCTCGCGCAGGCGGTGCAGCTGGGCAACCAGCGCTTCGGCGAGGAGTACCTGTTCGGCGGCACCAACGCGCAGGACCGCCTCCCGTTCGACGGGGCGCAGACGGCCACCGCGCCGCGCTTCGCGCCGCTGGTGGCCGGCGTCGCCACGCCGCCGACCGGGACGCGCCAGATCGAGGTCGGGGCGGGGCAGTACCTCACCGGCCCGCACGACGGGAGCGCCGTCTTCCTCGACACCGGCGTCTTCGACGTGCTGCAGGACCTCGGCGACGCGCTGGCCGCCGACGACCCGGCCCGGATCGGCGCCGCGATGCGCGACCTCGAGGGGTCGTTCGCCGGCGTCCAGGCGCTGGTCGGCGAGGCGGGCGCGCGCCAGAACCAGGTCGAGCTGCTGGAGACGCAGCTCGACGCCGTCGAGCAGAACCTCGAGTCGTTCCGGTCCGACCTCGCCGAGGTGGACATGGAGCGGGCGATCACCGAGATGGTCGCGCGCCAGACCGCCTACCAGGCCGCCATGCTCGCGTCGTCGCGGGTGATGGGCCTCAGCCTCACCGAGTACCTGCGCTGACCTCCCCATGACCGCCGTGCTCCTCCCCGACGCCCCCGTGTCCGTCGCCTCCGACCTCCTCGGCCCCATCGAGGTCCCGGCCGCGGCGTGCTACGACTTCCCGGACGGGCTGCCGGGCTTCGAGGGGGCGCGCCGCTTCGCGCTGGTGCCGGCGGGGCGCGAGGGGCTCTTCTGGCTGCAGTCGCTCGACGCGGGGGCGCTGGTCTTCCTGCTGGCCGACCCGTTCCGGTGCGCCGCGGCGTACGAGGTCGAGCTGTCGCCGGCCGACCGCGAGGCGCTGGGCGCCGCGGGCCCCGACGACGTCGCGGTGCTGGCGATCGTGACCCTCCCCCGCGGCGACGGCGACGCGCCGAGCGTGAACCTGCGCGCCCCCGTGCTGCTCGCGACGGCGGCGCGGCGCGGGCGGCAGGTGGTGCGGTCCGACGACCGCTACGGGATCACCGAGCCGCTCTCCCTGGACTGATCGCCGCTCCCCCGACGGGGGCCGGATCGACCCGAGCGGGCCGCCTTCGGGCGGCCCGCTCAAGTTTTCGGGAGTCCCGCCGATACCACTCCCCAGAGGCGAACGGGACCGCCGGACGCCGCCAGGAGCACGGACGCTCCGATTCCACACCGTCAGGGAGTGACTCGCAATGAAGATCCAGACGAACAACGCCGCCAACTTCGCGCTCCGCAACATGAGCGTGAACTCGCAGTCGACCGAGCGGTCGATCCAGCGCCTGAGCTCGGGCTTCCGGATCAACCGCGCGGGCGACGACGCGGCGGGCCTCGCGATCGCCAACAAGTTCCGCGCGGAGAACCGCGCGCTCGGCCAGGCGCAGAAGAACGCGTCGCAGGGCACGGCGATGCTGCAGGTGATGGACGGCGCGATCCAGACGGTGTCGAGCATCCTGGACCGCATGAAGGAGCTGGCGACGGCGGCGAACTCGGACAGCATCGGGACGCAGCGCGACAAGCTGAACGCCGAGTTCACGCAGCTGCGCAGCGAGATCGACCGCATCGCGCAGACCACGAAGTACCAGGGCACGGCGCTGGTGAACGGCACGTTCGGCTCGTCGATCGACACGGCCGACGTGGCGACCAACACCCTGCTCGCCGTCGCCGGCGTGTCGGTCCAGGCGACCGGCGCGGCCGCGGGCACCTACACCTTCACGGACGCGGGCGGCGGCGCGATCTCGGCCACGGCCACGATCGGCGGCCAGACCATCACGCAGGCGGTGACGGGCGTCGCGGCGAACAGCTCGGTGAACTTCGACAAGCTCGGGCTGACCGTCTCGTACGGCGCGGGCTACGTCGCGGGCGCGGCGGACGGCAACATCGTGGTCGCCGGCGGCAGCGGGCGCTTCCAGGTCGGCTCGTCGGGCGCCTACGGCACGGACGACACGATCTCGGTGACGTCGGTCAACCTCCGCACCACGTCGGCGGGGCTGAACCTCGACACGCTGTCGATCACCACCTCGGCCACCGCGGTCACGGCGCTCGGCGCCCTCGACTCGGCGATCAACTCGGTCAACACGGCCATCGGGAACGTCGGTTCGGCGCAGAGCCGCTTCGACTTCGCCTCGGCGAACGTCGCGGTGACGCTGCAGAACTCGCAGGCCGCCGAGTCGACCATCCGCGACGCCGACATGGCGTACGAGATGAGCCAGTTCACGAAGAGCAACATCCTCTCGCAGGCGGCGCAGTCGATGCTCTCGCAGGCGAACCAGGGGACGCAGGGCATCCTCCAGCTCCTCCGTGGCTGATCGCGGCGGATCCGGCGCCTGAGGCACCGCGCTCCGGGGGTCGCCACGCGCGACCCCCGGAGCGTGTCGCTTCGGGGCCGCCGGTCGTCATCGCTGGGCGCGCCGGCACCGCCGGACGCGCCGCGCACCGAGGAGAGTCCCCATGGCCGACCCACTCACGACGATCACCGGGCTGTCGAGCGGCATCGACTCGAAGGCGCTGGTCGAGCAGATCATGCTGCTCGAGCGGCGGCCGGCGGCCCGCCTCGAGACCCAGATCGGTCTCAACAAGAAGAAGTCCGATGCCTTCGACCAGCTGCGCAAGCTGCTCGACGCGCTGCGCACCGCCGCCGAGGGGTTCAAGACCGGCAGCGGGCTAAGCGCGTTCACGACCTCCGCCAGCGGCGCCGACTCCGCGGGGCGGTCGCTGCTCGCCGCCACCGCCGGCACCGGCGCCGCGCCGGGCACGCACCAGATCGAGGTCAAGTCGCTCGCGCGGGCGCAGAAGACCATCGGCGCCGCGCAGGCCGCGGGCGCCGCGACCGCGCTCGGGCTCACCGGCACGTTCGCGATGAGCGTCGGCGGCACCGAGGTCGGGCAGGTCACCGTCGAGGCGACGGACACGCTGCTCCAGGTGCGCGACAAGATCAACGCGCTGGGCGGCGTCGCCCCCAAGGTGCAGGCGACGGTGCTCACCGCCGGCGCCACCGACGCCCGCCTCTCGCTCTCCGGGCTGCAGATGGGGAGCGCCGGCGCGTTCACGTTCAGCGACGTCTCGGGGACGCTCACGTCGGCGCTCGGGCTGAACAACGCCCCGCTGCAGGGGGCGTCCGACGCGACGTTCGTCGTCGACGGCGTGCCGATGACGCGCACGTCGAACACGGTCGCCGACGCGATCGCCGACGTCACGCTGACGCTGACCGCCGCCGAGGAGGGGAAGCTGGCCACCGTGACGGTGGAGCGGCTCCCGTCGGCCGGCGTCGACTCGGCGAAGGCGTTCGTCGAGGCGTACAACAAGGTCGTGACCTTCATCCAGGCGCAGAACCTGGCCGCCGCCGACGGCAGCTCGCCCCCGCTGCGCGGCGACGGGCTGCTGCGCTCGATCCGCGGCGCGCTGACGCAGACCGTGATCGGCACCGCGGTCGCGCCGGCGGCGACCGACCTCGCGCGGCTGGCGACGGCCGGGATCTCGCTGCAGAAGGACGGCACGCTGTCGCTCGACGCCAACGCGTTCAAGGCGACGTACGCGACGCGCCGCGACGACCTCGTGAAGCTGTTCGCCGACCGCGGCACGGCGCTGTTCGACCAGGTGGACGCGCTGACCAAGAGCGGCACCGGCACGATCGACCAGCGCACCGCCGGCCTCACCGAGCGCAACCAGGTCATGACCGGCCGCGTGGCCGACATCGACTCGCGCCTGGACAAGAAGCGCACGGCGCTGCTCGCGCAGTACGCCAAGTTCGAGGCGTCGCTCGGCCGGCTGAAGAGCCTCGGCGACTCGCTGTCGTCGCAGCTCGCAGGGCTGAACAAGAGCAACAACGACTGACGCCCGTCCCCACCGCGCCGACGCCGGGGCCCCTCGGGGCGCCCGGAGGAGGACCGCCATGTCCATCGCCAGCTCCCCGCTCCCCCTCGCCCAGCGCACCGCGCTCGACGCGCTCGACGCCCAGCGCGCCGCCTACCGCCGCTACGCCCGCCTCGTCGAGGCGCAGCAGCAGGCCCTCGGCGCCGGCGACGGCGACCGCGCGGTGGCGGCCACCGACGTCCTCTCGCTCGGCCACGACGAGCTGCGCGAGGGGGCGGCGGCGCTGCCGCCGCTCGTGCAGGAGGCGCGCGCCGGCGCCGGGACGGACGTGCGCGCGGAGCTCGACCGCCGCGTCGACGCGCTGCTGCGCGAGGCGCAGGCGGCCGAGGTGGCGCTGCGCAACCTCGCCACGCAGATGGAGGCGTGGCGCGACGCGTACGGGCGGCAGCTCGGCGAGCTCGGGGTGCAGCCGGGCTCCGAGGACCGCGGCGCGGGCGCCGGCGGCTACGGGCCGCGCGGCGCCGGCGCCCCGCGCACGGCGGGCGCGGTGCCCTAAGTC
>NZ_JARGEK010000128.1 GCF_029211165.1 Roseisolibacter sp. H3M3-2 | reverse complement strand
GCTCACAGAACGACATGGCTACGATCCGACTTGGAGGGCGGCGGCGAGGGCGGGGACGCGACGGCGCATGCCCGGACGTAGCACGGCGGCCCGCGGGCGCGCCAGGGTGCGCGGACCCATGCGCGCGCGCCGGGGCGCCGAGGTCAGGCGCCGCCCGCCCCCTGCCACAGCAGCCACGCGCCGAGCAGCCCGACCGCGACGCCGACCACCACGCGGAAGCGCTCGCGCGGGAGCCCGAGCAGGACGCGCTCGCCGAGCACGGTGCCGACCAGCACCCCGACCGACGCGACCGCGATCGGCGCGGCGTGCGGGAGGAGCGCGGCGCCGGCGCGCCACAGGTACACGGGCGTGCGCGCCGCGTCCACCAGCAGCCCGGTGGCGGTGGCGGTGGCCACGAAGGCGCGCGGCGCGAGGTCGAAGGCGCCGAGGGCGGCGGCGCGCAGCCCGCCCTGGTTCCCGGCCAGCCCGCCGAACGCCCCCGACAGCAGTCCGAGCCCCCAGATGGCCAGCCCGTGCGGGCGCCACCGGCGCGCCAGCCCGCCGAGCGTGGCGGCGGCGGTGAGCAGGAGCAGCGCGCCCAGCGCCAGCGTCAGTGCCCGTCCCCCGGCGCGCGCGTAGCCGAGGGCGCCGAGCAGCGCGCCGACCGCGCTCAGCACGCCGAGGCGGCGCAGCACCGCGCCGTCGACCGCGTCGCGCAGGCGCCAGGCGCGCAGCGCGGTGGCGAGCGCGTGCGGCAGCGCCACCGCGGCCACCGCGACCGCCATCCCGAGGTGCGCGGCCAGCAGCGGCGTCAGCAGGCTGCCGATCCCGAAGCCGACGACGGAGGCGGTGGCGCCCGAGGCCACGGCGACCGCGAACAGGAGGGCGAGGGCGGACGCGGTCATGGCCCGGAATATGTCCGGATGGGCGGGCCCGGCGCGGCGGCCGGCTCCGTGCCGCTGGACGCCCGCGGGGGCACCCGTACACATTCCCGCCCTATGACGACGACCGGACCGGCGGCGGAGACGCTCGCCAAGGTGGAGGTGCTGGCCGATCTCGAGGAGGTCGTGCACCAGCTGATGGAGACGCACGAGGCCAAGCGCATCCTCTGGTTCCCGAGCGAGCTGCTGGCGCCGCCGCCCGACACCGATCCCGACCACTACGTCGGCGAGCTGCGGAAGCGCGCGCAGGGGATCACCCTCCCGATGCGCGTCGCCCTCGCGCTGAACCTCCTGACCGAGGAGGGGCTCCCGCACTTCCACCGGCTGCTCGCCGCGTACCTCGGCAGCGACAGCTTCTGGACGAAGTGGACGAACCTCTGGACGGCGGAGGAGGACCGGCACGGCGCGGTGCTGCACGACTACGCGCGCGACAGCCGCGTGCTCGACAACCCGGTGCTCGAGCGCATGCAGTTCGAGTACCTCAAGGCCGGCTTCGAGCCCGCGTGGGACAAGGACCCGTACCGCGTCTTCGTCTACACGACGCTGCAGGAGCGCGCGACGCAGGTCAGCCACGCCAACACCGGCAAGCTGGCCAGCGCGTACGAGCCGACGATCGGCGAGGTGCTCGCCAACGTCGCCAAGGAGGAGGCGCGGCACTACACGTTCTACCGCGCGATCTTCAAGGAGGTGCTGCAGCGCGACCCGAGCCGCGCGCTGGTGTCGGCCGCCGAGGTCATGCCGTCGATCGACATGCCGGGCGTGAGCATGCCGCACTTCCGCGAGATGGCCGACGTGATCCGCCGCGCCGGGATCTACGGCCCGCGCGACTACCTCAAGATCGTCGAGGAGCAGATCCGCTACTGGGCCATCGACAAGGTCGAGGGGCTCGACGAGATGGGGAAGCGGGCGCAGGAGAAGATCCTCGGCATCCCGGCCCGCCTCGAGCGCGTCGCCGACGCGATGGAGGCGCGCAGCCGCGCCAAGTCCTTCTCGTTCGCCGTGGCGTTCGGGAAGGAGTTCTCGATGGCCTGAGCCGGCCGGTCAGCCGGCGTCCGACGACGACCAGGCGGCCCGCGCCGCCGAGTCCAGGACGCCGGGCGCGAGGCCGAGGAAGCGCCACGCCTCGGCCTCGTCGCGCGTCACGAGGGTGCCCGAGTCCTCGGTCTCGCTGAGGATCTGGTACATCCGCAGCAGCCCGAACGCGACCGCGGAGCCGACCAGCCCGACCCGGCGCGCCGTGCGGTCGAACGGGTTCAGCTCGGCCAGGCGTCGGATCTCGGCGGGCGTCGTCTCGAAGCGCGTCGCCGCGCGGAAGTCGGTGAGCTGCGCGTAGTCGGGCGCGAACGCCGGGTCGGCCGCCAGCGCCGCGGCGTGCGCGATCATCTCGCCGCCCGTCAGCGCGCCGCTCGCCCCGCTGTGCACGAGGCGCGCGTCGGCGAGGATGCGGTAGCTCGCGGGCACGGCGCGGCGCCCCGCGTCAGCCCTTCCGCGCCGCGACCCCGGCCAGCACCTCGGCCGCGGCGCGCTCCCCCGACTCGACCGCGCCCTCGAGGTACCCCTGCGCGTCGACCGACGTGTGCTCGCCGGCGAAGTGGCAGCCGTCCACCGCCTCCGCCTCGGCGCCGCCGAACGCCGTGTACTGCCCGACCCGGAAGTACGAGTACGACCCCTTCGTCCACGGGTAGGCGGGCCAGTCGTCGAACGCCGCGCGCACGCCGCCGGGCCCCGGCGTCGGCTGCAGCCCGGGGAGCACCGGGGCGACCTGCGCGAGGAACTGCTGCGCCAGCGTCTGCGTCGGCTTCCCGCTCTGCGCGAGGGAGGCCTGCCCGCCGGTGTAGTCGACGAGGATGCCGCGCGTCCCCGGCTGCGCGCGCGTCGCCTCCCACGTCTGCTGGTAGCCGCGGTCGGACGTCGTGTCGCCGTTGCACCCGAGCGCGTGCCAGCGGCGCGTCTCGAACTGCACCGCGAGCTTCGAGTTGGCGCCCATCCCCAGCTCGGTGATGGCGCGCTCCTTCACCGCCGGGAAGCCGGCGCCCGCGCGGTCGACCGTGCGCAGGATGCTGAACGGGAGCGCGAGCACGACGCGGTCGTACAGCTGCGCCGTGCCGTCGGCGAAGCGCAGCTCCCACCGCGCGAGGTTGCGGCGGATGCCGACCAGCGCCTTGCCGGTGCGCACGCCCTGCGGCAGCCGCTCGGCGAGCCGCGTCACCAGCAGGTCGTTCCCGCCGCGCACCTTGTACTTCTCGTTCGACGGGCCGAACACGCGCAGCTGCCCCTGCCCGACGCCGCCGAGCAGGTAGATCAGGTTGAGCGCGCTCTGCTCGGTCGCTTCGGCGCCGTACTCGATGACGTACGCGACCTCCAGCAGCTGCCCGAGGCGCGACGCGCGCCCGCCGGGGACGGTCTGCTCGATCCACGCGGCGACCGACATGGCGTCGAGCGCGCGCCCGCGCGGCGTCGAGCGCGCGTACGACGTGGGGTACCCGGCCTCGACGTAGTCGCGCTTGAGCGGCTGCCACACCGCCTTGAGGTCGCGCGTCGCCTCCTCGTAGGTGTACGGCGCGCCGTCGAACCAGTAGAGCGCCTCGGTGCCGTTGGGCTCCGCGGCCAGCACGTTGTCGAGCGGGAGCCCGAGCTCCTGCGCGAGCTGCCGGATGGCGACGTGCGACTGGTCGATCAGCTCCCCGCCGTGCTCCGTGAGCTGCCCGTCGCGGAAGGTCCCGTCGCGGCGCGTCCAGCACCGGCCGCCGAGCCGCGCGCTCGCCTCGTACACGTCGGCGACGACGCCCCCCTCGCGCAGGCGGACGGCGCAGGTGAGCCCCGCCAGCCCGGCGCCGACGACGGCCACCGACGCCGGCGCGCCCACCGCCGACGCGGCGCGCGGCGCGCGGGGCGGCCGGATCCCGGTGAGCGGGTCGGCGCAGGCGGCGGCCCCCAGCCCGACCGCCGCGGCGGCGAGGAAGGCGCGGCGGTCGATCGCCCGCGGGGCGTCGGCGGGGGTCCCGGAGGCGCGGTCGACGTCCTGCGCGAGGGCGACCAGGCGGCGGAGCAGGGGGGTGTGCGGCATAGGTCGCCCACGGTAGGACGGCCGGGTCCGGCGCGCCAGGGGTCGACCGGCGGTCACCCCCCGCCGTCGACCGGGCGGGCGCGGTTCCAGCGCACGCGCCACGCCTCACCCTCGCGCACCACCGCGCTGGTGACCGTGAACGCCCGCAGCGGCGTGCGCGCCGAGTCGGCGCCGGCGCGCTCGATCCAGACGCGCCCCTCGACCAGGACGACGTCCGGCGCGACGCGCTGCACCTCGTCGACGACGGTGCGGTGCGTCGTCCCCGGCGCGAGGCGGCCGAGCGACGTGGCGAAGTAGGCGCGGATCGCGTCGCGCCCGCGCAGGTCCGCCGGCGTGCCGAGGATCCGGCTGTGCCCCTCGGCGGCGAAGAGCGCGCTCAGCCCCGCGGCGTCGCGGGCGTTCCAGCGCTCGTCGGTGGCGCGGGCGAGGACGAGCAGGTCGCGCAGCTCGGCCTCGGAGACGCCGACCGCGCGCGGCGCAGCGGTCTGCGCCCCGAGCGGCGCGGCGAGGAGGAGCAGGGGGAGGAGGATGGCGTGTCGCATGGCGCGCATCCTCGCGGCGACGCGGACGCGAGGGAACTGGAATGGGACGAAGCGGCCCTGTGGCGATGCGATTGAGACACGGAGGGACACGGAAACCGGGGGAGAGACTCCAGCCTCGAGTCTCTCCCCCGGTTTCCGTGTCCCTCCGTGTCCGTTCCTACGCCACCGCCCGGATCGCGTCGCCGAGGATGTTCACCAGCTCGTCGATCTGCCCCTCGTCGATGATCAGCGGCGGCGACAGCGCGATGATGTCCCCGGTCACGCGCACCAGCGCCCCGCGCCGGAAGCAGTCCACGAACACGTCGAACGCCCGCGCCCCCGGCGCCCCGTCGCGCGGCGCCAGCTCGATCCCGGCGACGAGGCCGAGCGCGCGGACGTCGACCACGTGCGGCAGCCCGCGCAGCGCGTGCACGGCGTCGGCCCACCGCGCCTCAAGCGCCGCCGCGCGCGTCAGCAGCCCCTCGGCGTCGTAGAGGTCGAGCGTCGCCAGCCCCGCCGCGCAGGCCAGCGGGTGCGCGGAGTAGGTGTAGCCGTGGAAGAACTCGATCCCCGGCGGCGCGTCCTCGACCACCGCATCGTGCACCGCGCGGCTCGCGCACACCGCGCCCATCGGCACCGCGGCGTTGGTGATCCCCTTGGCGATCGTCATCAGGTCGGGTGTCACGCCGAAGCGGTCGGCGGCGAACGGGGCGCCGAGGCGCCCGAAGCCCGAGATGACCTCGTCGAAGATCAGCAGGATCCCGTGCCGGTCGCAGAGCGCGCGCAGCCGCTCGAGGTAGCCGACCGGGGGGAGCAGCACGCCCGTGGACCCGGCCACCGGCTCGACGATCAGCGCCGCGATCGTGTCGGCGCCGCGCTCGGCGACGATCGCCTCCAGCGCGTCGGCGCGCTCGGCGCCGTGGGCGGGGAGGCCGCGCGAGAAGGCGTTGCGCGACAGGTCGTGCGTGTCCGGCAGCAGGTCGACGTGCGGCAGCAGCTGCCCGGCGAAGGCGCGGCGGTTGTTTTCGATGCCGCCGACGCTGATCCCGCCGAAGCCGACGCCGTGGTAGCCGCGTACCCGGCCGACGAAGCGCGTGCGCTTCGTGTCGCCGCGCGCGGCGTGGTAGGCGAGCGCCATCTTCAGCGCCGTGTCCACCGCCTCGGAGCCCGAGTTGACGAAGAACACCCGGTCGAGCGGCTTCGGCAGGAGCGTCGTCAGCCGCTCGGCGAGCCGGAAGCCGAGCGGGTGCGCCATCTGGAAGCCCGGCGCGAAGTCGAGCCGCGCCGCCTGCTCCTGGATCGCGCGCACGATCGGCGCCCGGCAGTGCCCCGCGTTCACGCACCAGAGCCCCGCGGTGCCGTCGAGGACGCGGCGGCCGTCGGCGGCGGTGTAGTGCATCCCCTCCGCGGCCACCAGCACGCGCGGGGCCTTCTTGAAGGCGCGGTTGGAGGTGAACGGCATCCAGTGCGCGTCCATCGCCAGCCCGCCGGTGGCCAGCACGTCGGCCACGATCGCGTCGTCGGTCAGGTTCCCCATCGCGTGGTCGTCTTCTTGGTCCGCGTCCAGAACTCGATCGAGCCCTTCCCGGTGATGTCGCCGGCGCCGAACGCCGACTCCCCCCAGCCGCCGAACCCGAACGGCTCGCGCGGCACGGGGACGCCGACGTTGACGCCGACCATGCCGGCCTGCGCGCGCTCCATCACCGCGCGCGCCGCGCCGCCGCTGGTCGTGAACACCGACGCGGCGTTGCCGTACGGCGACGCGTTCTCCACTGCCAGCGCCGCGTCGAGGTCGGCCGCGCGCACGACGGCGAGCACGGGGCCGAACACCTCCTCCCGCGCGATGCGCATGTCGGGCGTCACCCCGTCGAGCACCGTCGGCCCGACCCAGTAGCCCCCCTCGCGCCCCGGCGCCGTCGCGCCGCGCCCGTCGAGCAGCACGCGCGCGCCCGCCCGCTCGGCCTCGGTCACGTGGCGTTCGATGCGCGCCTTCGCCTCGCGCGAGATGACGGGGCCCAGCGTGTCGCCCGGGACGAGCCTGCGCGCCTCCTCGACCACGCGCTCGAGGATCGGGTCGACGTCGGCGACGGCGAGCATCACCGACGCCGCCATGCACCGCTGCCCCGAGCACCCCGCCATCGACGCCGCGACGTTGGCCGCGGTCCCCCGCGGCTCGGCGTCCGGCATGACGATGAGGTGGTTCTTCGCGCCGCCGAGCGCCAGCGCGCGCTTGAGCGCCGCGGTCGCGCGCCGGTAGACGAGCGTCGCGACGCGCGTCGAGCCGACGAACGTCAGCGCGTCGATCCCCGGGTGGTCGCACAGCGCCTCGACCGCCGCCTGCCCGCCGTGCACGACGTTGAACACGCCGGCGGGGAGCCCCGCCTCGGCGAGCAGCGCGGCCATGCGCGTCGCGCTCAGCGGCACGAGCTCCGACGGCTTCAGGAGCATGCAGTTCCCGAGCGCGAGCGCGTTGGGGACGGTCCAGTGCGGGACCATCACCGGGAAGTTGAACGGCGCCACCGACGCGACCACGCCCACGGGGTGGCGATCGGCGCGGCACTCGACGCCGCGGCTCACCTCGAGCACCTCGCCGGTCGCCACCTGCGGCAGCGCGCACGCGAACTCGGTCAGCTCGATCGCCTTCAGGATCTCGGCGCGCGCCTCCACCTCGACCTTCCCGTGCTCCTCGACGATCAGCGCGGTGAGCGCGTCGGCGTCGCGCTCGAGCAGCGCGCGGTAGCGGAAGAGGACCTGGACGCGCTCCTTGAGCGGCGTCGCCGCCCAGCCGGGGAGCGCGGCGCGCGCGGCGCGGACGGCGGCGTCGACCTCGGCGGGGCCCGACAGCGGGACGCGCGCGATCACGGCGCCGGTGGCCGGCGCGTGCACGTCGAGCAGCTCGGCGCCGCCGTCGACCCACGCGCCGCCGACGTGGTTGCGGACGGTGCCGTGACGCGGCGCGGCCTCGGGAGAGGCGTCGGGAGGGGCGATCGTGGTCATCCCCCAACCTGCGCCGCGGTCGCCACCGGCGCGACCCACACCTCGGCGGCGAGCCCGGCCGCGCGCCAGCCCGGGCGCACCGCGTCGGCCACCGCCGGGGCCCGGCCGCGCGGGGCGAGCGCGATCAGCGACGAGCCGGCGCCGCTCAGCGTCGCGCCCCAGGCGCCGGCCGCGGTCGCGGCCGCGACGACGGCGTCGTACCCCGGGATCAGCGCGCGGCGGAAGGGGACGTGCAGCAGGTAGTCGAGCGCGTGCGCCTGCAGCGCGCGGTCGCCGGTCGTGCGGCCGCGCACCAGCGCCGGGCTCCTGTCGCCCGCGCGCACCGCGGTGCCGCCGGGCAGCTCGCGCGGCAGCGCGCCGCGCATCGCCTTCGTGGAGGTGTGGAACTCCGGGATCGCGACGACGGCCGCGACGTCGGCGTGCAGCGGCAGCGGCGCGAAGGTCCACCGCCCGTCGCCCGCGGGGAGGCCGAGCACCGCGCCGCCGAACAGCATCGGCGCGACGTTGTCGGGGTGCCCCTCCTCGGTCGCCCCCAGCTCGGCGACGCGCGCCGCGCCGAGCCCGAGCCCGAGGAGCGCGTCGTCGAGCAGCGCGCGGGCGACCAGCGCCGCGGCCGACGAGCCGAGGCCGCGCGCGACGGGGATCTCGGACGTGTCCTCGGGGCGCAGCCCCGGCGGCATGGCCCGCCCGGCGTCGGCGCAGGCGAGCGCGAACCCGCGCACCAGCAGGTCGTCGCCGGCCGGCGCGTCGCCGAGGACGGCGAGCGCGCCGAGGCGGACGAGCCGCGGCTCCGCGCCGGCACCCGCGTCCAGCCGCGCCTCGGCGACCAGCCACCGGTCGAGCGCCATGCCGACGCAGTCGAAGCCGGCGCCGATGTTGGAGGTGGAGCAGGGGACGCGGACGTGGGCGCGCATTGGGAGATGGGACGCGGAGTTCATCGTGTGAGTGCTGCGCGGCTGCGCAGGCTCGCAGCCCTAGCTCGCCACCGCGTCGATCGCCCGCGCCAGCCCGTCCAGCGTCGCGTCGATCTCGACCGGCGCGTTGACCAGCGGCGCGTCGCGCCCGGCGCGGTGGTAGTCGAGCAGCACGCCCGGGTCCTTCAGCACGTGCCCGGTGAGGATCGCCGCCACCCGCTCGCCCGGGCGGATCACCCCCTCGCGCACCAGCCGCCGCACGCCGGCCACGCTCGCCGCGCTGGCCGGCTCGCAGCCGATCCCCGCCGCGTCGATCGCCGCCTTCGCCTCGAGGATCGCCGCGTCGTCGGCCTCCGTCACCACGCCGCCGAACTCGCGGATCACCGACGCCGCGCGGTCCCACGACGCCGGGTCGCCGATCTTGATCGCCGTCGCCACCGTCTCGGCCTTCACACGCCGCGGCGACGCGAACCCCTCGCGGAAGCCGAGCGCGAACGGGTTGGCGCCCGCCGCCTGCACGCTGGCGACGCGCGGCGCGCGGTCGATCAGCCCGAGGCGCACCGCGTCGCGCAGCGCCGCGCCCACCGCCGACGTGTTGCCGAGGTTCCCCGCCGGCAGCACGATCCAGTCGGGGGCGTCCCAGCGCAGCTGCTGCAGGATCTCCAGCGCGACCGACTTCTGCCCCTCGATGCGGTACGGGTTGATCGAGTTGACCAGGTACACCCCCAGCCGCTCGGCGCCCTCGCGCACCAGGCGCAGGCAGTCGTCGAAGTCGCCGCGCACCAGCAGCGTGCGGGCGCCGTAGCCGAGCGTCTGCGCCAGCTTGCCGAGCGCCACCTGCTGCGCCCCGGGCACCAGGACGAGCCCCGGCAGCCCGGCGAGCGACGCGTACGCCGCCAGCGCCGCCGACGTGTTGCCGGTGGAGGCGCACGCCACCGCGCGCGCCCCGGCGCGGCGCGCCTGCGTCAGCGCGACCGTCATCCCGCGGTCCTTGAACGAGCCGGTCGGGTTGAAGCCGTCGTGCTTCAGCAGCAGCGCGTCCACCCCCGCCCACGCGGCCACCGACGGGCGGTGGAAGAGCGGCGTGTTCCCCTCGGGCTGGCTCACGATCTCGGCGTCCGACACGCCGGGCGCGATCAGCTCGCGGAAGCGCCACACCCCCGACGCGCGCGCCGCCCCGGCCGCGTCGGCCACGTGCGCGGGAGCGGCGTCGGCGAGGCGCTCGTCGAACAGGGCGCGCAGCGCGGCGCCGCGCGCCGCCGGGGGGGCGTGCACGAGCGACAGGAGCCCGCCGCACGCGGGGCAGCTGGTGCGCGCGTCGCGCTCGGGAAGCTCGTGGCCGCAGGCGTCGCAGCGCTGGAGGGTCGGGGCGGTCATCGCGGTGTATTCTACGGGAACGACGACGTCGGAGGACGCATGGAACGCGAGCCGCGGGCGCGGACGCGGGGGATGGAGGAGCTGCCGGGACGCGCGCCGCTCGTGGCGCCCGACCCCGGGACGCCGGCCGGGCGCCGCCGCTCGGTGCGGACGCTGCTGCTCGCGTGGACCGTCTACTGGCTGGCGCTGCTGCTCTGGCAGCTCCGCCCCGCGATCGCGCAGTGGTGGGCGATCCGGAACCAGGAGCACGGCACCATCACCGTGAGCTTCGGCGGCGACCTGTCCACCGGGCTGGCGTGGATCACGATCCCGCCGCTGCTCATGATGGTCGTGTGGCTCCTCGCGCGGCGGCGCTCCGGGTGAGGGACGCGGCGGGCTGCGGGCTGCGGGCTGCGGATCCGGAAACCCGCAGCCCGCAGCCCGCAGCGTCCGGCGGGCGGACGTGTGGAGATCAGCGGGCCCCCGCCAGCGCCAGCACGTCGTTCAGCACCCCCGCCGCCGTCACCTCCGGCCCGGCTCCCGGCCCGGTGATGACCAGCGGCCGCTCCTTGTAGCGCCGCGTCGTGAACACGAACTGGTTGTCGGTCCCGCTCAGCGACGCGAACGGGCTCGCGCGGTCCACCTCGACGATCCCCACGCGCGCCGTCTTGGGCGACACGTCGGCGCGGTAGCGCAGCACCGCCCCGCGCTCGGCGGCGGCCTGCACGCGCGCGGCCCACTCGGCGTCGAGCGCCTCCAGCCGCGCCAGGAACGCGTCGAGCGGGAGCCCGGCCATCGCCGCCGGCACCAGCGACTCGACCGCGACGTCGCCGATGTCCCCCTTCCAGCCGACGAGCCGCGCCAGGATCACCGCCTTGCGCGCCACGTCCTGCCCCGACAGGTCCTCGCGCGGGTCGGGCTCCGTGTAGCCGCGCGCCATCGCGTCGCGCAGCGCGTCGCTGAACGCGCGCCCGCGCCCCAGCTCCGCGAACAGGAAGCCGAGCGTCCCCGACGGGCACCCCTGGATGTGCAGGATGCGGTCGCCGCTCTCCTGCAGCTTGCGCACGGTGTCGATCACCGGCAGCCCCGCGCCCACCGTCGCCTCGTGCAGCACGCGCCGCCCGCGCGCCGCCGCCGCGTCCACCGTCGCGCGCCCCTCGGCCAGCGGCTTCTTGTTGGCGAGCACGAGGTCCATCCCGTGCTGCACCGCGGCGGTGAGCAGCGCCGACGTGTCGCCGGCCGTCACGTCCACGAGGATCGGGCGCGACAGCGCGTGCGCCGCGATCGCCGCCAGCGCCGCGTCGGGCGCGCCCTCGGCGCCGCCGGGCTGCGCGCCGAGCCCCTGCCCGTCGGCCTTCGCCTTCGAGAGCGCGGAGAGGCGGCGCGGGCCGATCCCCTGCGCGTCGAACACCCACCCCTTCGAGTCGACGACGCCCACCAGCGCCACCGCCGCCTCGGCGCCGTCGGCGCGCGCCACGCGCTGCGACTCGGCGAGCTGGCGCGCCAGCTCGCGCTCCACCTTGCCGAAGCACAGCAGCACCACGTCGGCGTCGCGCGGCGCGCGCGCGGCGCCCCCGCCCAGCCGGTCGAGGCGGAACGCCGCGTGCGCGGCGCGCTGCGCGGCGGCGGCGTCCGCCCCCGCGACGACCGCGGAGATGTTCAGCTCCGACGACCCCTGCGCGATCGCGACCACGTTCACCTGCGCGTCGGCGAGCGCGCCGAAGAAGCGCGCCGCGATCCCGGGGACGCCCGCCATCCCGCTGCCGACGACCGCCACCGTCGCCACCTCGGGCTCGACGTCGATCCCCTCGATCTCGCCGCGCGCCAGCTCGACGGCGAACGCCTCGCGCAGCGCCGGCTCCACCGCGGCGGCCGCGCTCTGCGGGACGCCGACGCAGATCGACTGCTCGCTCGACGCCTGCGAGATGAGCGCGACCGAGATCCCCGCGCGCTCCAGCGCCGCGAATGCCCGCGCGGCGATGCCGGGGACCCCCGCCATCCCGGTGCCGCGCACCGTCACCAGCGCCTGCCCGCCCAGCGCCGACACCGCCTTCACCGGGTGGCGCGGCGTCCCGTTGGCGCCGGCGCGGCGCTCCTCGGCGAGCACGATCGTCGTGCCGCCGGCCGACGGGTCGGCGAACGGGCGCACCGTCACTCGCGCGCGCGCCGCCGGCACGCCGGCCGCGCGCGCCTGCTCGGGCTGCGCGACGCGCGCCAGCAGCGCCGCCAGCGCGCGCGGGTGCAGCACCTTCGCGCCGTGGAACGCCAGCTCGCTCGCCTCGCGCGCGTGCAGCGCCGGGATCACGCGCGCGTCGGGGACGACGCGCGGGTCGGCGGTGAGCAGCCCCGGCACGTCCTTCCACAGGAACACGTCGCGCGCGCCGAGCACGCGGCCGAGCGTCGTCGCGGTGAGGTCGGAGCCGCCGCGGCCGAGCGTCGCCACCGGCGCCACGCGGCGCGGCGCGTCGGGCGCGG
>NZ_JARGEK010000127.1 GCF_029211165.1 Roseisolibacter sp. H3M3-2 | reverse complement strand
GTGTCCGCCGGGACCGGCTGCGGCGGGACGTGCTGCTGCACGCGCGCCGCGCGCGGCGCCGACAGGACCAGGAGCGCCGCGGCCGCCGCGACCAGCGACCCCGCGCGGCCGCGGCGCCGACTCAGCCGGCCCTCCCGCGCACGAACTCGATGAAGGTGCCGGTCGGCGTCCCGGTCGGGCCCTTCGGCAGCCAGCCGAGGTCCGTCTCGGAGTACGCGGTGCCGGCGACGTCGAGGTGCACCCACGGGTAGGCGCCGTCCACGAACTCGCGCAGGAACCAGGCGGCGGTGATCGACCCGGCCGCGCGCCCGCCGACGTTCTTCAGGTCGGCCACGTCGCTCTTGAGCTGCTCCTTGTACTCCTCGAACATCGGCAGCTCCCACCCGCGCTCCGACGCGCGGCGCCCGGCGGCGAGCACCTCCTGCGTCAGCGCGTCGTCGCTGCCGAACACGCCCACCGCCTGGTGCCCGAGCGCGATGACGATGGCGCCGGTGAGCGTCGCCGCGTCGATGACGGCGGCCGGCTCGTACTTCTTGACCCAGTGCAGCAGGTCGCACAGCACCAGCCGCCCCTCGGCGTCGGTGTTGTGGTTCTCGATCGTCTTGCCCGACATGGCGCGCACCACGTCGCCCGGCTTCATCGCCTCGCCGGACGGCATGTTGGTGGTCGAGCCGATGACGCCGACGACGTTCACCGCGAGCCCGAGCCGCGCGATGGCCTCCATGGCGCCCATGACGCCGGCGGCCCCGCACATGTCGAACTTCATGTTGAACATCCCCTCGCCCGGCTTGAGGTTGATCCCGCCGGTGTCGAAGCACAGCCCCTTCCCCACGAGGACGATCGGCTTCGCGTCGCCGCCCTTGCGGTACTCGAGCGCCACGAGCTTCGGGTCCTGCGGCGTCCCCTGCGCCACCGACAGGAACGACCCCATCCCCTCGGCCTCCATCTCGGCGCGGCCCAGCACCGTGAGCGACAGCCCGTGCGCGTCGGCGATCTCCCGGCCGACCTGCGCGAAGGTGTCGGGGGTGCAGACGTTGCCCGGCATCATCGCGAGCCGTCGCGCCGTCGCGTAGCCGGCGTTGACCGCGTCGGCGGCGTCGATCGCGGGCTGCAGCGCGGCGTCGCCCACGACGGTCACGCGCGAGAGCTGCGCGCGCCGGTCCTTCTCGGGCGGCTTGGCGCGCAGGTCGTCGTAGCTCCAGGCGCCGAGCCCCATGCCGACCGCCGCCTCCTCGGCGCCGCGCGCGTCGAGGCCGGCCGCGTAGAACGCCAGCTCGCCCGTGCCCAGCTTGGTCGCCGCGCGCGCCGCGACGGCGCCCGCGCGCCGCAGCGCGCCCGGGCGGTCGGCCGCCTTCCCCAGCCCCACGAGCAGCACGCGCTGCACGCCGTCGTCGCCCCCGGCGAGGTGCAGCGTCTCGTCGCGGCCGCCGCGGAAGTCGCGGCGCGCGAGCGTGCGCCCGAGCGCGCCCCCGAGGCGGGCGTCGAGCTCGGACAGGGCGCCCGGGAGCGCCTCGTCGGCGGCCAGGGCGACGGCGAGGAGGGGCGTCGAGAGCGCGTGCGGCGCGTCGACGGACAGCGCGAACTGGAGTGGCATCGGTCGGTGGGACGGGACGCGGAACGGGCGGCCGCCGGGGGACTCCCGGGACCGCCCGCCCCGCCGCAAGCGTCAGGCCCGCATCTCGGCGACGATCGCCTCGCCGAAGCCGGAGCAGGAGACCTCGGTGGCGCCGGGCATCTGGCGCGCCAGGTCGTAGGTGACCGTCTTCCTGCCGATCGCGCGCTCCATGCCGCTCACGATCAGCTTCGCGGCCTCGTCCCAGCCCATGTACTCGAGCATCATCACGCCCGAGAGGATGACCGAGCCCGGGTTCACCTTGTCGAGCCCCGCGTACTTGGGCGCCGTGCCGTGCGTCGCCTCGAACACCGCGAGGCCGTCGCCGACGTTGCCGCCCGGCGCGATCCCCAGCCCGCCGACCTGCGCGGCCGCGGCGTCGGAGAGGTAGTCGCCGTTCAGGTTCGGCGTCGCGATCACCGAGTACTCGTCGGGGCGCAGCAGCAGCTGCTGGAACATCGCGTCGGCGATCACGTCGCTGACCTGGATCCCGTCGGACAGCTTCTGCCACGGGCCCTTGTCGATCACCTGGCCGCCGAACTCGTCGCGCGCGACCTCGTAGCCCCAGTCGCGGAACGCGCCCTCGGTGAACTTCATGATGTTGCCCTTGTGCACGAGCGTGACCTTGCCGCGCCGCGTCTTCTGGGCGTACTCGATCGCCATCTTCACGAGGCGCTTCGAGCCGAACGCCGAGATGGGCTTGATGCCGATCCCCGACCCCTCGCGCACGTCCTTCCCGAACTGGTCCTTGAGGATGCCGCGCAGCTGGTCGACCTCGGGGGAGCCGGCCTTGAACTCGATCCCCGAGTAGACGTCCTCGGTGTTCTCGCGGAAGATGACGATGTCGAGCTTCTGCGGCTCCTTGACCGGCGCGCCGACGCCCTCGAAGTAGCGCACCGGGCGGATGCAGGCGTACAGGTCGAGGATCTGGCGCAGCGCGACGTTCAGCGAGCGGATGCCGCCGCCGACCGGGGTGCTGAGTGGGCCCTTGATCGAGACGCGGAACTCGCGGAGCGCGTCGATCGTCTCCTCGGGGAGGTACTCGCCCGTCTTCTGGAGCGACTTGTCGCCGGCGTAGACCTCCATCCAGGCGATCTTCCGCTCGCCGCCGTACGCCTTCTCCACCGCGGCGTCCATCACGCGCACCGAGGCGCGCCAGATGTCGGGGCCCGTGCCGTCGCCCTCGATGAACGGGACGATCGGGCGGGCCGGGACGGAGAGCGCGCCGTTCGCGTACTCGATGCGCTGGCCGTCGGCGGGAATCTGTGCGAAGCGGTAGGTCGCCATGGAACCGGGGAGTGCCGGGGGCGGAGAGACGACGGGCGGGCGACGCCGACGGCGCGCCCGCCACGGGGACGAGCCCCGGCCGCGACGACGGGCGGCGGGGGGCTCGGAGCGCCGGACGCGCGGGTTCCGGCGGGGCGGAAACCTAGCCGCCGCCGGAGGCGGGCGGCAAGCGCCGCGGGCGTGACGCCGCGGGGGGGCGGGCCGTCCCCCGGGGTCGGGTCGGCGGCGGGACGGCGGCGGGCGGTGCTGCAGAACTCCGGCGCACCTGCCGACCCTCTCCACGGTCGCCCCCGCCCTCCGCCCCCCCTCCCGCCTCGATGTCCCACCCCGCGACCGCCGCCCCGCCCGGCCCCGCGCCGCTGCGTCCCGACGCGGACGGGGCCGGCGCGCGCACGACGGCGGTGTGGCTGGCCGAGGGGCACGCGGCCGAGCGCGCGGGGCAGCGCGAGCAGGCGCGCGCCTGCTTCGAGCGCGCGCTGTTCACCATGCGGGCCGCCGCCGACGCCGCGCAGGCCTCGGCGACCCTCCGCTGGATCGCGCGGACCTATCTGGAGGAAGCGGAGCACGAGGCGGCCTGGGACTGCCTGGAGGCGGCCCTGGCGGTCGCCGAGGCGGCGGGCGACGGCGCGGCCTGCGGCCACGCGGTGAACATCCAGGCGGTGGTGCGCTGGCGGCAGGGCGACCTCGACGAGGCCGAGCGGCTGTACCTGAACGCGCGCGGGCGCGCCCTCCAGGCGCGCGACGCCAAGCTCGCCGCGATGACCGCCCAGAACCTCGGCGTGCTGGCCAGCATCCGCGGCGACCGCGGGGTCGCGCTCCAGCACTACGAGGCCAGCCTCTCCGACTACCGCGCGCTCGGGCTGCTGCGCGACGTGTGCGTGGCGCTCAACAACCTCGGGCTGCTGCACACCCTGGAGCGCCGCTGGGAGGACGCCCACCGCGCGTTCGCCGAGGCGACCGAGATCGCGGACCTGGCCGGCGACCAGAGCACGCGCATCGTGCTCGACGTGAACTTCGCCGAGCTGTGGGTCGCGCGCGGCGAGTACGCGTACGCGCAGGCGGCGGTGCGCCACGCCCTCGACCTCGCGACGCGCACCGGCGACGCGGCGGCGATCGGCCAGGCGACCAAGCTCCAGGGGATCATCGCGCGCGAGACGGGCGACCTCGAGGCCGCCGAGCTGCACCTGGCGCGCGCCGAGGAGGTGGCCGAGGCGCGGGGCGACCTGTCGCTGCTGGCGGAGGTGTCGCGCGAGCGCGCCGACCTCGCCCGCCGCCTCGGCCGCAACCGCGAGGTGCTGCAGCGGCTGAACCGCGCCCACGGGCTCTTCGAGCGGCTGCGCGCCGCGCGCGAGCTGCAGGACATCGACCAGCGCTTCACCGGGCTGCGCGACGAGTTCCTGCACGTCGCGCGGCGCTGGGGCGAGTCGATCGAGGCCAAGGACCGCTACACGCAGGGCCACTGCGTGCGCGTCGCCGACCTGTCGTGCGCCATCGCCGGGCGCGCCGGCTTCGACGAGCACGCCCTGTTCTGGTTCCGCATCGGCGCGCTGCTGCACGACGTCGGCAAGATCGTGATCCCGGGCGAGGTGCTGAACAAGCCCGGGAAGCTGAGCGACGAGGAGTGGGCGCTGATGCGCAACCACACCACGGCGGGCGTCGAGGTGCTGGCCGACATCGAGTTCCCGTGGGACATCCGCCCGATCATCCAGTACCACCACGAGCGGTGGGACGGGGCGGGCTACCACGGGCTGAGCGGCGAGGACATCCCGCTGGTGGCGCGCATCCTGTGCGTCGCCGACGTGTACGACGCGCTGACGAGCGTGCGCAGCTACAAGCGCGCGATGTCGCACGATGACACGATGACGCTCATGCGGCGCGACGTCGGCAAGGCGTTCGACCCGACCGTCTTCGCCTGGTTCGAGGAGGTCGCCGCGCAGTGGGCGGCGCGGATGCGCGAGGACGGCGCGTCCGCCGCCACGGAGCCCGACGCCGCGGCGTCGGAGGCGAGCGCGGCGGCCGGCGCCTCGGCGCTGGTCGTCTCGCCGAGCGCGCCCGAGCTCGACGACCTGACGGGCATCCCGCTCCGCAAGGCGTTCCGCGAGACGGCCGAGCGCGTGCTCGCCGCGCGCCGGACGACCGAGCGCCCGGTGTCGCTGCTGGTGATCGACATCGACCACTTCAAGCTGGTCAACGACACCTTCGGCCACCTGCAGGGCGACGACGTCCTGCGCATGGTCGCCGACCAGCTGCGCGTGAACACGCGTCCGACCGACTACGTCGCCCGCTACGCCGGCGACGAGTTCGTGGCGATGCTCCCCGGCACGCGGCTGGAGGACGCGGTCGCGATCGGCGAGCGGGTGCGCGTCGCGGTCGCCGGCCTCGCCTGCCCGCGCCGCGACGCCGACGGGCAGTTCGTCCAGGTCACCCTCTCGATCGGCGCGGCGTCGGCCCCGATGCACGGCGAGGACCTGGAAGCGCTGTTCGCGTCCGCCGACTCGGCGCTGTACGAGGCGAAGCGCCGCGGGCGCAACGGCGTCGCCGCCGCCACCGCCGGCGCGGACTCCGGCGAGGCGCAGCTGCTGTTCAACTGCTTCGTCGGCCGCGCCGAGGAGCGCACCCGGCTCGGCCGCCTGTTCGACGAGGCGGCGCGCGAGCGGCCGTCGATGGTGGCGATCGTCGGCGAGGCGGGGGTCGGCAAGACGACGCTGGTGCGGCAGCTCGCGCCCGACGTGGCGGTGCGCGCCGGCGTGATGCTCGCGGGGCGCTGCATCGAGGCCGACGTGCAGCCGCCGTACGGGCCGTTCGCCGAGGTGCTGGCGGGCGCGGTCGCGGCCGGGCTCGTCCCCGAGCGCCCGTGGTCGCACCTGCGCCCGCTCTGCCCCGCCCTCCCCGGAGGCGGCGACGCGCCGCCGGCCGGCGACGGCTCGCGCTTCGCGCTGCTGCAGGAGCTGGAGGAGCTGCTGACCGCGGCCGCCGCCGAGCGGCCGCTGGTGGTGACGCTCGAGGACGTGCAGTGGGCCGACGCGGCGACGTGGGACGCGCTCGAGTACCTGCAGCAGCGCCTGGAGACGCAGCGCGTGCTGCTCTGCCTCACCATCCGCGGCGAGGACATGTCGGCCGCCGGGACGGCGCGCCGCCGCCGCCTCACGCGCGCCGAGCGCTTCGCCGAGCTGCCGCTCGCCCGGCTCACGCGCGACGAGCTGACGCTCTGGCTGCGGTCGATCATGTCGGGCCAGGTGCCCGACGAGGCGCTGGTCGACCACCTGCTCGCGCACACCGAGGGGAACCCGCTGTTCGCGGTCCAGACGGTGCGCGCCCTGGCGGACGACGAGAGCCTCCGCCACGTCGAGGGGCGCTGGCAGTACACGCCGGGCGGCGACCAGCCGCTGCCGACGGCGGTCGAGGACCTGCTGTCGCGCCGGCTCGACCGGCTGTCGGATGCCGCGCGCGACGTGCTGGTCGTCGGCGCCGTGATCGGCCGCGAGTTCGACGCCGAGACGCTGCTCGAGGCGACCGAGCAGGACGAGGCGGCGGTGCTGGAGGCGATCGACGAGGCGATGGCGCGCTCGGTGCTGGTCACCACGCCGGCGCGCGGCGGGTCGACCCTCGCGTTCGCGCACCGGCTGCTCGCCGAAGTGCTGCTGCGCGGCGTGAACCCGCTCCGGCGGCGGCGCGTGCACGCGCGCGTCGCCCGCGCGATCGAGGCGCGGGCCGTCGGCAGCTCGGGCGAGGTGGCGCTCCACTACGACCGCGCCGGCATCGCCCGCGAGGCGTACCGCAGCGCGATGGACGCCGGCCAGCAGGCCGCCGCCCTCTACACCTTCGACGCCGCGCTCGACTTCTTCGCGATGGCGCAGCGCCACGCCGGGACGCTCGCCGAGCAGGCCGACGCCGAGTGGCGGATGGCGCAGGTGCACGAGCAGGCCGGCCGCTACGTCGACGCCGAGCGCCACTGCCAGCTCGTCCTCACCTCGCTCGCCGCCGGCGCGTCGTCGCTCGGCGTGCTCGCCCCCGCGCGCCGCATGCTGCAGCGGCTGAAGCTCCAGCGCGGCGTCTCGGCGCACGAGGTGCTCGCGGCGTGCTTCGAGCTGCTCGAGGAGGCGCGCGAGCGCGAGGACCGCGCGGAGGTGGTCGCGCTTCTGACGATGGTGTCGCTCGCCTACGGGCGCCTGGGCGACACCGAGGCGGCGGAGCAGGTCGCGCGGCAGGCGCTGACCGAGGCCGAGATGGGCGACGACCTGCGCCTGCAGGCGGACGCCATCATGCGCGTCGGGTCCACGCTGCTGACCGAGAGCCCGGGCGACGCGGTCCCGCTCTACCGTCGGGCGCTCGACCTGTTCACGCGCCTCGCCGACCGGCGCGGGCAGCTGCGCTGCCACATCAACGTGGGCGTCGCCTGCGACCGCGCCGGCAACCACCCCGCGGCCGAGGTCTCGTACGCCACCGCGCTCGACATCGCGCGCGACGTGCGGTCCGCAGACCTGGCCGGCGCCACGTCGATGAACCTCGGCGTGCTGCAGATGAAGTCGGGGCGCTTCGCCGCGGCGCGCGAGCGGTTCGACGAGGCGCTGCGCCTCTTCGCGTCGATCGGCAACGAGCCGTTCCGCCTGGTCGCGCTGTACAACCTGGCGCACGTGACGCGCGAGGAGCAGAACCCCGCCGGCGCGCTGGAGCTCTACTCGGCCTGCGCCGCCCTCGCCGCGACCCTCGGGCAGCGCGACGTGCACCTGGGCGCGATCGCCGGCGCCGGGCTGGCGGAGCTCGCCCTCGGCTTCGCGCCCAGCGCCGAGCAGCAGCGCGTCGACGTCACCGAGCTGTCGACGGGGCGCGAGCACTGGTGGTTCCAGGGGCGCGAGCTGTACGACGCGCTCGTCGTCAAGCTCGCCGCCGTGCGCGGCGACCGCGACGCGGTCGAGACCGAGCTGACGCGCGCGCTCGAGCGCGCGGACGAGCACGACCAGTACGCCGCCGTGTGGCTGGCCGCCGAGTGCGCGGGCGTGCTGCGCGCGATGGGGCTCCAGCACGAGGACCTGCTGCACCGCTACTCGGTGCACGCCCGCGCGCTGGGATACCAGCCGCTGGTCTCGCGACTGCGACCGCAGGCGCTGGTCGCCTGAGCGGGCGCACCACGCGCGAAGGGGCGGGGCCGACTCGGCCCCGCCCCTTCGCGCATCCCCTGTCGACAGTCAGCGGCCGGCGGTCCGCAGCGGGCCGGCGGGCTTCCAGTCGGCCAGGTGCGCCCACCAGGCGTCCGCACGCATCCCCACCGGCTCGAAGCGGCGGCTGACGGCGGCCAGGTTCCGCGGCTCGTACAGCCAGATCGCCGGCGCGTCGGCGAGCACCTGCGCGTACGCGCGGCGGAAGAGCGCGCGCCGGCGCTCGGGGGACAGCTCGGTCGCCGCGCTGTCGACCGTGGCGTCGAACGCCGCGTTCGCGTAGCGGCCGAAGTTCGCGCCGACGTCGTCACCCACGGGCGAGCCCCACGCCTGCCGCAGCCCGGCGGGGCTCGGGTCGGTACGCCAGACGTTGAGCGCCGCGTCGAACTTCCCGGTGCGCATCCGCTCGACGAACGTCGGCCCGTCGACCGGGTCGAGCTCGACGTGGACGCCCACGCCGCGGAACTGCTCCTGCAGGATCACGGCGAGCCGCATGCGCGTGCTGCTCGAGCTCGGGACGAGCAGTCGGAACTCCAGCGGGCGCCCGCCGCGCGCCCGGACGCTGTCGCCCGCGGCGAGGCGCCACCCCGCCGAGTCGAGCGCCGCGCGGGCCGCCGCGACGTCGAAGCCGGGAGCGGACAGCGACTCGTCGGCCGTGGACTGGGCGCGGGTCAGCGGGCCGAGGGCGACGCGGCCGAGCGAGTCGAGCGCGTTGCGCACCACGGCGTCGCGGTCGACGGCGCGACTCAGGGCGAGACGAACCGCGCGGTCGGCGAACAGCGCGTGCGGCCGCGTCTTGGCCCGCGCGTCGCGCAGGTTGAAGGCGAGGTAGCCGTAGTCGAGCGAGCCGTACGGCGCCGGGCGCACGTTGGACGACTGCGCGACCTTCTGCACGACGTCGCCGCGCACCGTCTCGAGCACGTCGGCCTCGCCGGCCAGCACGCGGAGCGCGGCGGCGCCCGGGTCCGGCGCGATCGTCCAGATCAGCCGGTCGACGGCCGGGCGGCCGCGGTAGTTGCCGCTGTCGGCGACCAGCTCGATCCGGTCGCGGCGCTTCCAGTCGCGCAGGCGGAAGCGGCCGCTTCCCACCGGCTTCGACGCGAACGCCGAAGTGAGCAGCCCGTCGCGCGGCACGCCGCCGAGCAGGTGCTCGGGCATCACCACGAGGTTGTAGGCGAGCTGGTAGAACTGCTCCGGGCCGCGGCGCGTCCACCACGCGACGGCGGTGAGCGAGTCGCGCACCGTCACCGAGTCGATCCCCGCGAAGTTCGCGGCGTGCGGCGAGCCGACCTTGGGGTCGGTGTACAGCGCGAACGAGAACGCGACGTCGGCCGCGCGCACCGGGCGGCCGTCGTGCCACCGGGCGCGCGGGTCGAGCTCGAAGGCGATCGACAGCGAGTCCGGCGCCCAGCGCCACCCGCGCGCGAGCTGCGGCGCGAAGCCGCGGTCGCCGTCGACCACCATCGAGTCGCCGAGCGCCGCCAGGTAGTCGAACATCATGTCGACCACCTGCTTCCCCTGCGTCGTCGCGACGAGCGGCGGCAGGAGGGCGTCGGCGTCGGAAGGCGTCGCGATGACTAGCGCCTGCGGCGCGCCGGCGGACGGGGCGGCCCGCTCCCCGCCGCAGGCGGCGAGGGCGAGGGCGGCGCAGGGGAGGACGTGGCGGGGGCGCATGGCGGGAGGACGGTGTGGGCGGGAGCGTGGGTCCCACGGGAGTATCGGCCGCTCCCGCCCGGCGCCGCACCGGTCCGGCTCAGAAGCCGAAGCCGTTGTCCTCGCCGCCGCCGGCGCGGTCGACGACCACGGTGTAGCCGCTGAAGTGCTTGAGGCGGCGGTAGACGAACCCGTTCCCCCCGCCCCGCGTGAGCAGCGCGGCGTCCTGCAGCGACTCGTCGACGCAGCGCGTCGCGCCGGTCGGGCACCACAGGATCGCGCTGCTCGCGCTGGCCGACGCCGCGTCGTCCTTCATGCGCAGCACGACGTTCGCGCCGGGCACGAACCGCACGTCGGGCGAGACCTGCATGCGCGGGCGCCCCGACGGGTCGCGCCACGTCTTCACCGAGAACGTCAGCGTCTGCGCGAGCGGCGCGCACGCGGCGTCCCACGTCGTCGGCCCGTAGCCGCTCGTCGCCGGGTTGCAGACGGCGCCGGCGGGGATCTGCAGCCGGTGGCCGCCGCCGAGCGACAGGTCGTACGAGACGGACGGATCGTAGGAGAAGGTGCCGTACGTCGTGTCCACGGCGGCGGTCGTGCGGCGGGGGCCGGCCGACGGCGACGCCGACGGCGCGGTGGCCGCGTCGCTGCACGCGGCGGCGAGGAGCGCGGCGGCGACGGTCGCGAGCGGGGGGAGCGCGCGGCGGACGGTCGGGAGCGGGAGTCGCATCGTCGTCACCTCGCTCAGCGGCGGCCGGTGGAGACCATCCACCCGCTGAAGTGGTCGACCGTGTAGCTGAGCGTCGAGCGGTCGCCCGAGAGCGTCACCGGGCGGAACTCCGACACCGACGCGGTGCCGCTCGCGTGGCTGAGGCGCGAGCCGTCGAGGAAGTAGGCGCCCTCGAGGCGCGCGCTGCCCGGGAGCAGCTTCGCCAGCGTGCCCGCGGTGCTGATCCGCAGCTGCACCGGCACCGCGAACTTCGTCCCGTGCGGCTGGAAGTCGTACGCGACGATCGTCCCCGGGACGCGCGTGATGCTGAACGCGACGTTGCCCGCGACCGCGCCGGCCGGCACCACCATCGTCAGCCCGCTGCCGAGCGACAGCGTGCCCCCCGCGGGGCCGATGGTCTTGGCGACGCTCGCCTGCGTCGCCGGGACCGCCCAGAGCAGCCCGTTCACGCTGGTCAGCGTCCCGGTCAGCCCGGAGACCAGGCTGCCCACCAGCGCGCGGTCGGGCGCGGCGGCGGGGGCGGCGGCGGCGCGCGGCGCCGACGGCGCGTCGCCGCAGGCGCCGACGGCGGCGCCGAGGAGGGCGGCGCCGACCGTGCGGAAGCGGACTCGGGTCATGAAGGCTCGGGATCGGGTGTGTGTCGGGGGCGGATTGGATGCGCGGTCACCGCGCGGTCCGCTGTCTTGCCCCGCCGATCGATGTCGGCACGTTCAGGCACCGACTTGAGCCTTTTTTCGTGTCGCAGCGAAAACTTGAGCGCCGCGCCGTCACGTCCGTCGCACGCGGCGTCACGCCGTGAACCGCCAGGGCCGGAAACGTGACGGGGCGGCCGGCGATCACCGGCCGCCCCGTGGTACCGAGGACGGGACTCGAACCCGTACGTCCTTGCGGACAGAGGTTTTTGAGACCTCCGCGTCTACCATTCCGCCACCCCGGCGCGCCCGGCGCGCGAGGCGCCGGCCCGCGCAAGCTAGCGCGGGCCGGGGGCCGCGTCAGCGGGGCGGCCCGCCGCCCGGAGGACCGCCCGGCCCCCCGCGCCCGCCCTCCTCGTCGTCGCCGCGCCCCTCGCGCTGCTCGCGCATCTGCTGCGCGGCGCGGAAGGCCCGCTCCTGCAGCGCCATGAACTCGGCGCGCTGCACGGGCGTCAGGAAGTCGGCGAGCGCCCGCTGCTCGGCGACCACCATGTCGGCGCGGCGCCGCTGCATCCCCAGCAGCTCGTCGAGCAGCTGCCCGACGCGCGCCTGGTCGGCCGACTGGCCGCGCGAGAGCTGCTCGCGCAGGTCGCGGCGCAGCGTCCGCTCGCGGCGGAACAGCTGCTGGCGCTGCGTGGCGAACTGCCCGGTGGTCTCGCCCAGCCGGCGGGTCTGCGCCTCGGAGAGGCCCAGCCGCTCCTGCACCGCGCGCAGCATGCGCTCCGCGCTCGGGCGCTCGCCGAGCACGCGCTCGCTCACGCGGTCGCGCGGCGGCTGCGGCTCCTGCGCCCCCGCCGCCCGGGCGCCGATCGAGAAGCCGACGGCCGCCAGCGCCGCCAGGACCAGCTCGGACATGCGACGGGTCATCCGTCACCTCCTGCGAATTCGGGTGCGAAGACGACCGGCTCCAGCGCCGGGAGCGAGGCGCCGTCGTGCTCGATCGCGTCGAGCACCGCGGCGAGCTCGCCGTCGTCGAGGTCCTCGAAGCCGTCGCCGAGGACGTGGCCCGCGCGCACGCGCGTCGCCGCGTCCGTGCCGGGCGTCGTGCTGGCGAGGGTGGGGGCGCCGGGCGTCGCCGGCGCGGGCGTCGGAGCGCCGGCGACGACCGGCGCGGTCGCCGTGGCGTCGCCGCCCGGCGTGGCGG
>NZ_JARGEK010000126.1 GCF_029211165.1 Roseisolibacter sp. H3M3-2 | reverse complement strand
CCGGCGAGGATCGAGACCGCCAGCGGCGCGAGGCCGCCCCGCGCGTCGGCGCCCGCCGCCGCGAACAGGGCGAGTCTCACCAGCACGAGCACCAGCCCCCCCTTGCGCACGCCCGCGTCGCGCGACAGGCGCGCGGACGGCGCCGAGCGCGCGGAGGCGTCGGCGCCGGGGAGGGCGTGGAGTCGGTCGGGGGGCGGGACGGTGGTCATGGCGTGGCGTTCGCGCGGCGTGGCGCGGTCGCCGCGCAGAGGACGCGCGAGGGGGGCGCCGCGCAATCGGGTACCCGGCGGCGCCCCCGGAAGCTCCCGACGCGCGATGGGGCGGCCCCCGTGAGAGGGCCGCCCCATCGCGCGTCGTGCGTCGGCCGGCGCGGACGTCGGCCGGTCACGTCATCACGGCCAGCAGCCGACGACGCCCTCGGCGGTCACCGCGGCGTTCGGGGCGGCGACGCCACCCGCGTAGATGCCGCAGTTGTCCGTCGCGCCGGCGCTCGTCACGCGGGCGTCGAGGAGCGTCGCGCTCCAGCCGCCGGCGGCGGCGGTGATGTTCGGCGTCACCTGCGCGCCGCCCGAGACCGTCCAGCTGTAGGGCGCGGCCTGGATCGCGGCGAGGTTCGCGTAGGCGTTGTTGTCGGCGAAGTACGACTCCTGGGCGCTCGCCAGGTTCTTCAGGTCCGACTTCATCTGGGCGATGTACGCCTTCTCCTTCGTGTTCGCGAACTTCGGGATCGCGATCGCGGCGAGGATGCCGATGATCACGACGACGATCAGGAGCTCGATGAGCGAGAAGCCCTTCCGGTTGTTGGTCTGCATGGTGCGCGGCTCCGTGCTGGGGGAGTGGGGAGGGGAGACTGCGGGGGCGAGCGATCCGCTCGGGCGATCGGGCGACCGATCGGTTCGGCGTCCTGCAAGGCAGCGTGCGTGCCGCCCCCGGACGGCCAGCGTAACTCCCTTGCTCGCAAGCACTTGTACCGATCGGACGCGACGCGGCGCGCGGTGCCGCACGGCGCGTTTTGCAAGACGCATTGCGAAATGCGCGACGCGGTCGAGCATTCCACGCGCGGGCCGCGAGCATGTGCCGCGCGCACGCGCCCGGCGCCTCGCACGCGAGCAGGCGACGCTCGCGCGCGAGGCCGGGAACGCACGATGGGGCGGCCCCCGGAGGGAGCCGCCCCATGCGCGTCGTGCGGTCCTGCGGTCAGTGCATCACGGCCAGCAGCCGACCACGCCCTCGGCGGTCACCGCGGCGTTCGGCGACGCCACGCCGCCGGCGTAGATGCCGCAGTTGTCGGTCGCGCCCGCGCTCGTGACGCGCGTGTCGGCCAGCGTCGCGCTCCAGCCGCCCGCGGCCGCCGTGATGTTCGGCGTGACCGCCGCGCCGCCCGACACCGTCCAGGCGTACGGCGCCGCCTGGATCTGCGCCAGCGTCGCGTAAGTGTTGCGGTCCGCGAAGTAGGACTCCTGCGCCGAGGCGAGGTTCTTCAGGTCCGACTTCATCTGGGCGATGTACGCCTTCTCCTTCGTGTTCGCGAACTTCGGGATCGCGATCGCGGCGAGGATGCCGATGATCACGACGACGATCAGGAGCTCGATGAGCGAGAAGCCCTTGCGGTTGTTGGTCTGCATGACGCGCGACTCCGGGATGGGGATGGTGAGACTGGGACGGATCCGGCTGTGCTTATCGGCGGGGGGACTGGCCGACTTGAGCGCCGGTCACATCGCCTCGTGCGGCCGGTCCGCCGCGTGGCGAGCGGTTCGCGGCACTCTGCAGGGCACCCGACATGCCCCGACCCACCACACCGCGCAACGCGTGTCGCCGCAAGCGGTTGTGCGCGCAGCATCGCCCCGTGCGGGGCCCGCAACGCCTCGCGTTCTGCACGACGCCGTGCACCTTGCGAGGCCGTCACACGGCGCCGGGCGCTTGCCCGGCGGCACGTGCGCGCGCCACGGCGGCGCGGGCGGGAACGGAACGGGCCGGAGGCGTGACGCCCCCGGCCCCCGTGCGCGTGCGTGTGCGGCGCGCGCCGCGCGTCAGGCCTCGACGCCGTAGCGCGCGAGCTTGCGGTAGAGCGTCGACGGGTCGATGCCGAGCACCTCGGCGGCGCGCGACTTGTTCCCGCCCTCGTTCTGCAGCACCCACGTCACGTACGCGCGCTCGATCGCCTCGAGGGTCGGCGAGGTGGGCGTGCGCTCCGTCACCAGCGGCTCGACCTTCCGCTCGGTCACGCGCTCGGGGAGCGCGGCCGCGGGCACCACGTCGCCGGGCGTGAGGATCACCGCGCGCTCGATGGCGTTCTCCAGCTCGCGCACGTTGCCCGGCCACTGGTAGGCGACCAGCGCGTCGAGCGCCGCCGGCGCGAGCGCCTTCGCCGCCTCGTCGCGCCGCGACGCCGCGACGCGCAGGAAGTGGTCGGCGAGCAGCGGGATGTCGTCGCGCCGCTCGCGCAGCGGCGGCAGGTGGATCGCGATGACGTTGAGGCGGTAGTACAGGTCCCCGCGGAACGCGCCGCGCCGCACCTCCTCCTCGAGGTCGCGGTTGGTGGCCGCCACCAGCCGCACGTCGATCGCCACCGGGTCGGTGGCGCCGACGGGGATGACCTCGCGCTGCTGCAGCACGCGCAGGAGCTTCACCTGCGTGGCCGGCGTCGTCTCGCCGATCTCGTCGAGGAAGAACGTCCCGCCGCCGGCCGCGGCGAACAGCCCCTGCTTGTCCTTCACCGCGCCGGTGAACGAGCCCTTGGTGTGGCCGAACAGCTCGCTCTCCAGCAGCGACTCGGGGAGCGCGCCGCAGTTGATCGACGCGAACGTCGCCTCGCCTCGCGCCGACTGCTCGTGGATCCAGCGCGCGACGACCTCCTTGCCGGTGCCGCTCTCGCCGGTGACCAGCACGGTGCTGTCGGTCGGCGCGACGGTCTCCGCGAGGCGCAGCGCCTCCCGCCACAGGCGCGCCTGCCCGGCCGGTGGCACGACGCCCCCGCGTTCGCGGCGCTTGATCTCCTGGGTCAGCCGCTGGTTCTCGGCGCGCAGCGATCGCGTCTCGGCGGCGCGGCGCACGATCGCCACCAGCTCGTCGTTGCGGAACGGCTTCTGGAGGTAGTAGAACGCGCCGTCGTTCACCGCCTGGATGGCGCTCTGCAGCGTCGCCTGCGCGGTCATGAGGACGACCGGGAGCGCCGGGTCCTGCGCGCGGGCGGCGGCGAGGAGCTGCAGGCCGTCGACGCCGGGCATGCGGACGTCGCTCACGACGATGTCGGGGCGGAGCTCCTCGAGCTTCTCCAGGCCGGCCTTCCCGCCGTGCGCGACGTGCGGGTGGAAGCCCTCGGTCTTGAGGAGGATCCGGACGGACTCGAGGATGCTGGTCTCGTCGTCGACGACGAGGACGGTCGGCTTGTTGGTCACTGGTGGTCCTCGTCGTTGGGTCGGCTCGTCGGGTCGTGGTGCGCGGAGACGGGGGGATGACGGGGCGCGCGGCTCACGCGACGGCCTCCTCCGGCTCGAGCACCGTCGCCGCGACGGACGGGAGCAGCATCGTGAACCGCGCTCCCGTCCCGTCCCCTCCCCCTTCCACCAGCACCACGCCGCGGTGCGCCTCGACGGCGCGCTGCACGACGGCGAGCCCGAGCCCGGATCCCTCCCGGCGCGTCGTGAAGAACGGGTCGAACAGCCGCTCCAGCGCCTCGGCGGGGATGCCGGCGCCGTCGTCGGACACGTCGAGCGCCACCGCGCCGTCGGGGAACGCGAGCCCACCGGGCAGCTCCTCCGCGGTCGGGGTGCGCACCGCGACGCGCACCCGCCCGCCCCCCGCGGGATGCGCGGCGGCCGTGGCCTGCGCCGCGTTGAGCGCGAGGTTGAACAGCGCGCGGTGCAGCAGCTCCGGGTCGCCGTCGAGGGCGGGGGCGTCGTCGGGGACCTCGACGTGGATGCGCACGTGCTCCGCCGCCGGGTGCGCGGCCGCGAGGCGGACGGCGTCGCGGGCGAGCGCGCCGGCGTCCACGCGCTCCACGCGCGTGACGCGCGCGCGGGCGAAGTCGAGGAACTCGGTCAGGAGGCGGCTCAGGCGGTCGCTCTCGCGCACCGTGAGGCGCGACAGCGTGCGCACGTCGTCGGCGTCCTCCGCCTCCAGCGCGCCGTCGACCCCGCGCGTGGCCAGCCCCGCCAGCTGCTCGGTGGCGCTGCGGATCGAGGCCAGCGGGTTCTTGATCTCGTGGGCGAGCGACGCGCTGAGCTCCGCCACCGCCTCCAGCCGCTGGGCGCGCAGGTGGAGCGCCTCCAGCCGCTTGCTCTGCGTGATGTCGGAGAAGATCGCGGTCCCCGACGCCAGCTCCCCCGCCCCGTCGGACACCGTGGTCGTGACGCCGATGAGCGCCGTCTGCTCGCCGACGCGGATCGACCCCTCGGCGCGCGTGGTGCGCTCGCGTCGCGCGGCGGCCCGGAAGAGGACGTCGGCCAGCACCGGGGCGACCCGTCCCACGTCGTCGAGCACCGGGCGCCCGAGGCGGGCCGCGAGGTCGATCTGGAGGAGCGTCGCGGCGGCCGGGTTGGCGAAGAGGAGGCGCCCCTGCGCGTCGACCGTGACGATCCCGCTGCGGATGTTGCGCAGGATGTCGGTCGCCTCGACCCGGGCGCGCGCGAGGGCGGCGGCCAGCCGCTCGCCCCCCGCGCCGGCCTGGCGGAGGCGCGCGCCCACGTACCCGGCGCCGGCGGCGACGATCACGAACACGCTGGCCTGGAGCGACAGGCCGAGCGACGAGCCGCCGGGGCGGAGCCAGACCACGTCGCCGGCGTAGAGCGCCGCCGCCACCGCCGCCGCCAGCAGCCCGCCGGCCACCGGCAGGAGGAGCGCGGCCGCCGCCAGGACGAGGACGTACAGGAGGGTGAACTGCGACTGCGCGCCCCCCGTCACGTGCACCACCGCCGTCGTCAGCAGCAGGTCGAGCGCCGCCTGCGCCCCCACGAGGAGCATCCCCGGGCGGCGGCGCTGGACCTCGACGCGCCACCACGCGCCGGCCGTCCAGGCGACGGCGACGGCGAACGCGACCGCGACGACCCGCGTGTCCTCCTGGCTCGCGCGCTCCCAGGCGAACACCGCCGCCAGGAAGAGGGCCGTGACCACGACCAGCCGCCCGCCGTGCGCCCAGCGCAGCACGGCGCGGGGCTCCAGCGTGACCTGGCGGGCGAGCTCGGTAGATTTGGGCGTCAGGCGCACGGCGGGGCGCGGCGTCGCGCCCCGGCGCAGATTGGCCGGGGGCGCCGCGCGGGGCGCCGGGCGCGACAGGTGCAGGGGCGGGGGCGGGGCGGGCGGGGGGCGGTCTCGCAAAATGCGAGAGTGCCCAGCGGCAGGACGAACCAGGCACGGGAGGGTTACCGGGTGGAGTCGGACGCGGCGTTGTCGTTGGGCGGGATCGGCCTCCGGCTGGGGGCGGTCCTCGTGCTCGTGCTGCTCAACGGCTTCTTCGTCGCCGCCGAGTTCGCGCTGGTGGCCGCGCGCCGCTCGAAGATCGACCAGATGGTCGCGGAGGGGGACGCGCGCGCGCGCACCGTGCAGCACGCCCAGGAGCACCTCGACCGCTACATCTCGGGGACGCAGCTCGGCATCACCCTCGCCTCCCTCGCCCTCGGCTGGATCGGCGAGCCGGCGCTGGCGTCGCTGATCGACCGCGGGCTGGCGGCCGTGGGCGTCGGCGCGGCGCACGGCCCGGGCACGAGCGCGGCGGCGCACAGCGCGGCGGCGATCGGCGTCGCGTTCGGCGTCATCACCTTCCTGCACATCGTGCTCGGCGAGTTGGCGCCCAAGTCGATGGCGCTGTCGCAGCCGGAGGGGGTGAGCCGGTGGGTGGCGTCGCCGCTCATCTGGTTCTCGCGCCTGATGAAGCCGTTCGTCTACGTGCTGAACGGCACCGCCAACGCGCTGCTGCGGCCGTTCGGGATCCGCCCGGTGGGCGAGGGGGAGCACGTGCACTCCCCCGAGGAGCTGCGCCTCCTCGTCATGCAGGCGCGCGCGCACGGCACGCTCGACGAGAGCGACTCGGCGATGCTGGCCGGCGTCTTCGACTTCCACGAGAAGAAGGCCTACGACGTGATGCGCCCCCGCACCGAGGTCGTCGCCCTCGACGTCGACGCGACGGAGGACGAGGTGTGGGCGGCGTTGCGCTCCGAGCGGTACTCGCGCTACCCCGTCTACCGCGACACGCTCGACGACGTGATCGGCGTCTTCCTGGCGAAGGACCTCTGGCTGCGCGCCGACGACGCGCCCCCGTTCCGGCTGGGCGACTACCTGCGCGAGCCGGCGTACGTCCCGGCGACGAAGGCCGCCGAGCGCGTGCTCGACGACCTGCGGCGGACGCGCGCGCACCTCGCCGTGGTGCTCGACGAGTATGGCGGCACCGCGGGGATCGTCACGATGGAGGACCTCATCGAGGAGGTCATCGGCGACATCAACGACGAGTACGACCAGCGCGAGCGCGAGGCGTTCGAGTTCGACGGCGTGCTGGAGCTGGCGGGGTCGATGTCGCTCGTGGACGCGCGCTCCGACTACCACCTCCAGATCCCCGACGGCGACTGGACGACGCTCGGCGGGTTCACCTTCAGCGCGATCGGACGGCTGCCGCGCGTCGGCGACCGCGCGTCGTTCCCGGGGGGCGAGCTGGAGGTGGTGGCGATGGAAGGGCGGCGCGTGGCGGCGGTGCGCGCACAGCAGGCGGCGGCCGCCGCGGCCGCCGAGCGCGGGGCCGCGACGTGACGGCGCGCGTGCGTCTCGCGCTCCCGCTGCTCGCGCTCCCGCTGCTCGCCGCGGCGGCCTGCCGCGGGGGGAACTCGACGCCGGTCACGCGCACCGACTCGGTGAAGGCCGGCGTCGTCAGCGACACCGGCGCGGCGAGCGACAGCATCACGCCGCGCGGGCCGCGCGGCGCGGCGGCCGACCGCTTCCCCGCCCCCAGCCGCCCGGTGTCCGACATCGTGGCGCCGCGCTGGTCGAGCGAGGAGGCGCGCGACGACGCCGGCGAGGCGCGGCAGGTGCTCGACCTGCTGCAGGTGAAGGCCGGGATGCACGTCGCCGACGTCGGCGCCGGCGACGGCTACTACTCGGTGCGCGTGGCCGAGCGCGTGCGCCCCGGCGGCACCGTGTGGGCGGAGGACATCGAGGCGGACTACCTGCGCCTGCTGCAGCGCCGGCTGCGCGCCAACCCGCTCCCCAACGTCGTGCTGACGCTCGGCGAGCCGCACGACCCGCGCCTGCCGCGCGACACGGTGGACGTGGCGCTGCTGATCCACATGTACCACGAGATCGAGCAGCCGTTCGGGCTGCTGTACAACCTGTGGCCGTCGCTCAAGCCGAACGCGCGCGTCGGGATCCTCGACACGACGCGGCCGACCAACCAGCACGGCACGCCGCCGGCGCTGCTGAAGTGCGAGCTGGAGGCGATGGGCTACCGCCAGACGGCGTTCCACACCACCGCGCCCGAGGAGTACCTGGCGGTGTTCGCGGCGCCGGCCACCGAGGCCGACCTCACCGCGCCGGCCCGCGTGGCCGGGCGCCTGGAGGCGCTGGGCTGCGACCGGATCGCGCGGCGGAGCGCGCAGGAGCGGCCGTGAGCGCCCCCGTGGGCCCCGACGCGCCCGCGCCCGACGCGATCGCGGTCACGCGCACGCTCGCGATCCCGCGCGCGGAGCTGGACGTGAAGGCGACGCGCGCCGGCGGCCCGGGCGGGCAGCACGTCAACACGTCGAGCACGCGCATCGAGCTGCGGTGGAACGTGCGGACGTCGCGCGTGCTGGCCGACGAGCAGCGCGAGCGCCTGCTGGAGCGGCTCGCCGCGCGCCTCGACGCCGACGGCGCGCTGCGGATCGTGTCGAGCGAGCACCGCAGCCAGCTGCAGAACCGCGAGGCCGCCGAGGCGCGGCTGGCGGCGCTGGTGCGCGACGGGCTGAAGGTGCCGAAGGTGCGCAGGCCGACCAAGCCGTCGCGGGCGGCCAAGATGAGACGTCTCGATGAGAAGCGGAAGCAGTCGGAGAAGAAGCAGCAGCGGCGACGCGCGGACGACTGAGCGGCGGCCGGCCGGACTCGTCGGCGCCGCGGCGCTCGCCCTCGCGGCGGCGGCGTGCGGCGGCGGCGAGGGCGGCACGACGCCGCCGCCGGCGGTCGTGGACTCGACGGCGCCGGTCCGGCTGGAGGTGCTCCCCGACACGGTGCGCTTCACGTCGCTCTTCCAGCGCCGCACGCCGACGGTGCGCCTGCTCGACCTGCGCGGCCGCCCGCTCGACCTCCCCGGCGTCGCGTGGCGCAGCGAGATCGACACGGTCGTGCGGGTGGTGGAGACGCCGGACCTCGGCCTCGTCGCGGTCGGCGAGGGAAGCGCGCGCGTGATCGCGACGTTCGAGCGCGCGGGCGGGCCGCCGCTGGTCGACACGGTGCACGCCGTCGTCACGCGCGTGATCACGCGGCTCGCGCTCGAGCCGATCTTCCAGGGGCTGCTGGTCGGCGGCGAGGCGGCGCTGACGCTCGCCGCGCGCGACTCGGGGGGCGTCGGGCGCCCGCTCGCCGACTCGCTGCGCGCGCAGGTGCGGTGGAGCTCGACCGCGCCGGGCGTGGCGAACGTCGACGCGGCGGGGCGCGTGCGCGGCGTCGGGCCCGGCTCCGCGGTGCTGCGCGCCGAACTGCCGTCGCTCGGGCTGCGCGACTCGATCGACGTGGCCGTGCTGCGTCCGTACCCCCTGCCGGTCGGGCGCGTGCTCAGCGCGGGCGGTCCGGGCCCGGGGATGGCGGCGTTCGTCGTCGCCCCGGACGGCGAGACGCTCTACCACGTGGAGACGAACACGCGCGGCATGAACACGCTCGTCGCCTCGGCGCCCGACGGCACGGAGCGGTGGCGGCGCGGCGTCGGCAGCGGCGTCCGCGACCTCAGCGCGGGCCCCGACGGCTCCGTCTTCTTCCAGGACGGGCTGCTGCTGCGCGGGCACGCGCGCGACGGGCGCGAGCTGTTCCCCGCCGGGCTGCCGTGCGGGACGCTCGGCGTCGGCTTCGCGCTCGACGCGGAGGGCGGCATCTACTGCGCGCGCCCCGACTCGGTCGTCGCGTACACCGCCGCCGGCGACCTGCGGTGGGGGCGCGCGGCGCCGGGCGCGCAGTCGGTGGTGCTCGCGCCCGGGCGCGTGTACGCGTGGGGGCGCGGGATCACCGCGCTGACGCGCGCGGGCGAGCGGCTGTGGGGGTTCGACGCCGGCGGCGCGGCGCTCACCGTCGGCGCCGTCGACGCGGACGGCGCGCTCTACTTCGGGCGCCTCGACGCGACGCTGGGCGCGGTGGGCCCGGACGGGCGGCTCCGCTGGCAGGTGCCGGACGTGCGCGGCACGATGGCGATCGCCCCCGGCGGGACGCTGCTCGTCGTCGAGACGGGCGGGCGGCGCATGCTGAGCGCGCTGCGCACCGCCGACGGCGTGGGGCGGTGGCGCGTGTTCAACGAGGCGATGGCCTCGGGCGGCTTCCCGCACGTCGGCGACGACGGGAAGGTGTACGTGGCCAGCCTGTGCGGCGTCCACGTGTTCGAGCTGGCGACCGGCGAGATCCTCGGGCGCACGCCGAGCCGGGCGTGCGCCTCGACGGGGAGCGGCTTCCTCCCCAACCGGATCTACCTCGCCGACCTGTCCGAGGTGGTGCTGGTGACCGTGCCGGCGCGTCCCGGCTCGGAGTGGTCGCAGGTCGGCGGGAACGCGGGCCGCATGCGCGGCACGGTGCCCTAGCGGCCGCCGACCGAGATCCCGATCTGGTAGGTCCAGAGGTCCCCGGCGCTGCGGATGCGCGAGTACTCCACCCCGCCGCCGGGGATGTCGCGGACGCCGCCCTCGCGCAGGTACTCCACGCTCCCGTTGCGGTGGAAGCGCGCGCCGAGGTCGATGAAGAAGATCGAGCGCTGGTTGCGCGACACCGGGATCAGCACGCCGCCGGCGCCGCTCACCGCCCACGTGCCGTCGCTCTGGTTGCGGTCGGACGCGATCTCGTAGTCGTCGTCGCGGTCGCGGATCGACGACGACGTCGAGAAGACCGCGAAGCCGACCGAGCCCGTGGCGTACGGGCGCACCGGCCCGCTCGGCGCCATCAGGTGCGGGCCGACCCCCGCCCAGAAGATGTTGTTCGTCGTCTGGAGGTCGACGGTCACGCGGCCGACGTTGTCGTTCCACGGGATGCGCTTGGTCTCGCGCCCGTACTGCACGAAGCCGGCGTCGAGGCGCGCCGCGAAGGCGCCGCTCCCGCCCATGCGGTAGAGCACGTGCCCCGTGCCGCCGACGCCGTTGGCGACGTACTGGCGGAACTCGCGGACCGGCTGGCCGATGGAGAGCGCGGCGCCGCCCTGCAGGCGCGGCTCGCCGGCGCGGGTGGCCGGGCCGAGCGAGTCGGCGCGGTAGGTGAACTGGGCGCGCGCGGGGGCCGCGAGGAGCAGCGCGGCGGCGAGGGCGGCGACGGACGGGAGCGGTCGCATGTCTATGAGGAGCTCGGGGAGAGCGGTCAGGGAAGAAGCTGCGCCCCCCGGGCGGGGCCGACCATGGGTCGATCGGCGACGGCGTCCGCGCGGCCGGTCATGAGCAGCGAGCCGGCCGCGGCGACCGCCACCGCCCACCCGCCCACCGCGGCCGCGACCAGCGAGGCGCGCGCGATCTCGGGGAGTGCCGCACGGGCGGCGGGCGGCAGGAACACGGTCGGGGCGAGCGCGGGGAGGCGCTCGGCGGTCGGGGCGGCGTGGGCGAGCATGGAGGGCTCCGCGGGGTGTGGCGCGTCGAGGGACACCGGGGCGCCCTCGCATCGCCCGCTCCGGAGCGCACGGCGCGCGCAACTCGTTGCGGGACAATCCCCTCCGTATCGTCACGGAGCCGCGGTGTCCCCGCCCGCGGACGGTGGCGCGTCCCTCGCGTGAGACGCGTCACGATCCGCGGCCGCGGGGCGCCCACGCCTTGCGCCGCCCGACGCGGGCGCCGAGTGTGCGCTCGCCCCCGCCCCACACCGATCCGATCGATCGATCCGTGCCGCACCACGACGCAGACCAGGACGACCCGCTCGACGGCGAGGACGAGCGCCACGCCGCGCTCGACGAGGACGAGGCGTACCTCGACGAGGCCTTCCCGCTCGGCGACGGCGTGGCCGACACCGAGGCCGAGGTGTGGTGCCCGTACTGCGGCGAGTCGAACGCGATCGCCCTCGACCCCGGCGGCGGGTCGGTGCAGGAGTACGTGGAGGACTGCCAGGTGTGCTGCCAGCCCTGGCGCGTGTTCGTGACGTACCTCGAGGACGGCGGCGCATCCGTCGCCGTCGAGCCCGCGAACGGCGACTGAGCGCGCCGCGATCCCCCGCCCCGCGACCGTGGCCCCGACGCTCCCCGCCGACCTGCTCGCCCGCTCCCCCGAGGAGGCGGTGCGCCGCATCGTGCACGCGCTGCTGACCGAGGCGTCGGCGGCGCGCGAGCGGCTCTCGGACGCGAAGGACGCCGAGGCGCTGCACGACTTCCGCGTGGCGGTGCGCCGGCTGCGCAGCACCGAGCGCGCGTACCGCGACGCGCTCGAGGGTTCGTTCGGCGGCCGCGCGCGCCGGCTGCTGCGGAAGATCGCGCGCGCGACCGGCGCGAGCCGCGACCTCGAGGTGCACCTGGAGTGGCTCGACGGGCAGCGCGGCTCGCTGACCTCGCGCAACCGGCCGGGCGCGGCGTGGCTGCGCGACCGCTGGCGGGCGGCCAAGGTCGACGCCGACCGCGACCTCGCGCACGAGGTGGGCGTCGACTTCGACCGGCTGACCGCGCGGCTGGCGCGTCGCCTCCCCGTCTACTGGCAGAAGGTGCGGATCGACGAGCCGGTGGCGGAGCGGCGCTTCTCGGCGCTGCTCGCGGCGCGTCTGCGCGCGGCGGCGGCGGAGCTGGGGGAGCGGCTGTCGGAGATCGACGGCCCCGAGGCCATCGAGGCGGCGCACGAGGCGCGCATCGCCGGGAAGCGCGTGCGCTACCTGCTGGAGCCGGTGGCGGCGCTGACCACCAGCGCGCCGCCGGTGCTCAAGCGCCTGAAGCGCATGCAGGACGTGCTCGGCGAGCTGCACGACCTCGACGTGCTGGCGGACGAGTTCGCGCGAGCGCTGACCGAGGCCGACGCGGAAGCGGCGGCGCGCGCGGCGGCTGCGTCCGTGGACGCGACGCCGGTCGAGGCGGTTCCCGTCCCGGCCGCGGCGGAGGAGGGCGCGGCCGAGGTGGACGCCACCCCGCCGCCCGACGACGCGACCGCCTCGGCCGCCGAGCGGCAGGTCGAGAAGCGCCGCGCCG
>NZ_JARGEK010000125.1 GCF_029211165.1 Roseisolibacter sp. H3M3-2 | reverse complement strand
CCCGCGCCAGCGCCGCGTTCGCCCCGCCGTCCACGAGCGCGACGCGGCGCCGCGGCGAGCCGGCGACGAGCCGCCAGGCCGGCGTCCCCGAGTCGAGCGCGAAGCCGAGGATCGGCAGCGGCCAGCGCGGCAGCGGCCGCGGCTCCCCCGCGCGCACCGCGTGCGCGGCGGCGTCGGGCGTCCGGATCGTCGTCGTCCCGAGCCGCACCGCCAGCGTGCCGCGCCGCTCCTCGCGCTCGGCGCGCCAGACGTGGACGACCGGGCGCTCGGGCGCGTCGGGCACGCGGAGCAGCGACACGCCGGCGACGGGCACGCGCCGCCTCCGCGCGCCGCCCGGGTGGTCGACGGCGGCCGGCCGGAAGGCGACCAGCAGCCCGCGCGCCTTCAGCGCCTTCGCGCGCTCGCCGAGCGCGGTGGGCACCAGGCGCCACGCGTGGGTGCTCGGCCCCCCGCCGTAGCGCGCGTACACGACGCCGACGTCGAACCGCTCCGCGAGCCACGCCGCGACGCCCTCGGCCGGACCGGACGCGTCGTGGTCCTCGGCGACCAGCAGCGCGTGCGCGCCGCGGTCGAACGGCACGCGGACGCGCGCGTTCTCGCGCGCGATCTCGCGCCGGAGCCGGAGCAGCGCCCACCAGTCGGCCCCCGCGCGCAGCGCGTAGCCGCCGAACCAGAGCGCGGGGAGCGCGAGCCACTCGCGTGCGGCGCCGCGGGCCGCCACCTCGTACGCGACGCCGACGAGGCCGAGGTTGAGCAGGACGCCCGGCCAGAGCGGCCCCCCCAGGATCATGAAGAAGACGCCCGGGACGGGAAGCGCCTGGAGGAGGAAGACCGCCGCGGCGGCGACGAGCAGGTAGCACGACGTCGGCACGCCGGCGAGCATATCGCCGGCGGCGGACGCGGGCCAGCGCCGCGCGGACCCGCACGCGCGACTTCTCTTGACGGCTACAGGAGTCGGCCGCATCTTCCTCTAGACGACGACAGAAGCCCCCGCCCGGAGCCTTTGGTGCCGACCCGTTCGCCGAGCGACGCGCTGCGCGGCTCGCTCGACCTGCTCGTGCTCAAGACGCTGTCGCTGCAGCCGATGCACGGCTGGGGGATCGCGCAGCGCGTGCAGCAGATCTCCGACGGGGCGCTGGAGGTGAACCAGGGCTCACTGTACCCGGCGCTGCAGCGGCTGGAGCAGGCGGGGCTGGTGGCGAGCGAGTGGGGGACGACCGACCACAACCGGCGGGCGCGCTACTACAGCCTCACGGCGGCCGGGCGCCGCGCGCTGGGCGCGGAGGTGGAGAGCTGGCGCCGCTTCGCCGCCGGCCTCGAGGCCGTCCTCCGCACGAGCTGACTGATCCGGGGAGCCCCGCATGCGACTGTTCCACGCGGCGCGCGCGCGCCTGCGCCTGCTGTTCGCCCGCCGCGCCGCGGAGGCGCGCATGGACGAGGAGTTCCGCTTCCACCTCGACATGGAGGCCGACCGGCTGGCGCGCGCGGAGGGGCTCGCGCCGGCGGAGGCGCGGCGCCGCGCGGTCGTCGCCTTCGGCCTCGCCGAGCGCCACCGGGACGCGATGCGCGACGGCCGCGGCCTGGCGTGGCTCGGCGGCCTCTCGCTCGACCTGAAGCTCGGGTTCCGGATGCTCGTGAAGTATCCCGGGCTGACGATCGTCGGCGGGCTCGCGATGGCGTTCGCCATCTGCGTCGGCGCGGTCGTGTTCGAGACGGTGCGGCTGTTCCTCGCCCCCGCGCTCCCGCTGCCGCAGGGCGACCGCATCGTGCACCTGCGGAACTGGGACGTGGAGGCCAACCGCAAGGAGCCGCGCGCGCTGCACGATCTCCAGGTCTGGCGCCAGGCGATGCGGTCGGTGACCGACCTGGGCGCGTGGCAGGACGTCACCCGCAACCTCGTGGGGCGCGACGGCGAGGCCCGCCCGCTCCGGATCGCGGCGATCACCGCGTCGGGGTTCCGCGTCGCCGCGACGCCGCCGCTGCTGGGGCGCGCCGTGGTGCCGGCGGACGAGCGCGCCGACGCGCCGCCCGTGGTCGTGCTGGGGCACGAGGTCTGGCGGCTGCGCTTCGCGGGCGACTCGGGGGTCGTCGGGCGGACCATCCAGCTCGGCGACGCGTACGCCACGGTGGTCGGCGTGATGCCGAGCGGCTTCGCGTTCCCGGTGACGCACGACGCGTGGATGCCGCTCCGCCCGGAGGCGCCCGACGCCGCGCCGCGCGCGGGGCCCGCCGTCACGATGTTCGGGCGGCTCGCCCCCGGCGCGACGCTCGACGACGCGCGCGCCGAGCTCGCGGTGCTCGGCCGGCGGGCGGCGCGCGAGCAGCCGGCGACGCACCGGCACCTGCAGCCGCAGGTGATGCCGTACGCGCAGATGTTCGGCGGGGCGAAGTCGGCGGCCGAGACGGGGCTCGTGGTCGTGCTGACGCAGGTCTTCACGCTGATGCTCCTCGTGCTCGTCTGCGGCAACGTGGCGCTGCTGCTGTTCGCGCGGGCGGCGACGCGCGAGAGCGAGATCGTCGTGCGGAGCGCCCTCGGCGCGAGCCGCCGCCGGATCGTGCTGCAGCTGTTCGCCGAGGCGCTGGTGCTCGGCGGCGTGGCCGCCGCCGCCGGGCTCGGGGCCGCGCACCTCGTGCTGCGCCACTGGGGGCTCGGGTTCGTGAAGGCCAACTTCGCGGACGTCCCGTTCTGGTTCGACCCGCGGCTGTCGCCCGCCACCGCCCTCTACGCCGGCGTGCTCACGGTGCTCGGCGCCGCGATCGCCGGCGGGCTCCCGGGGCGCAAGGTCACGCGCGACATCGGCACGGGGCTGCGCTCCGGCACGTCCGGCGGCGGCGCGCGGTTCGGCGGCGTGTGGACGGCGGTGATCGTCGCGCAGGTCGCGGTGACGGTGGCCTTCCCCGGGATCGTGATGGTCGAGGCGCGCGAGCAGCAGCGGGTCCGGTCGTACGACGTCGGCTTCGCGGCCGACGAGTACCTCGCGGTGAGGCTCGACCTGGAGGCGCCCCCCTCCGCGTCGCCCGCGGCGCACCGCGCGCGATTCGCGACGCTGGTCGAGACGCTGCGCCAGCGCGTCGCCGCCGAGCCGGGGGTGGTCGGCGTGACGTTCGCCGACCGGCTGCCGCGCACGAACTACGACGACCACGCGGTCGCGTTGGACGAGGCGGCGCCGGCCGCGTCCTCGTCGGCGTCGCGCTTCACGAAGGTGGCGCTCGTCGACCCGTCGTACTTCGGCGTGCTCGGGGCGCCGATCCTGGCGGGGCGGGGGTTCCGCGCCGCCGACGCGGCCGGCGACGCGCGCGTGGTGGTCGTGGACCAGGGCTTCGTCGACCGGGTGCTGCAGGGGCGCAACCCGATCGGGCGGCGCGTGCGCCTGGGGGAGGGCGGCGTCGCGCCCGACGGTCCCGGCGCCGACTCGCTCCCCTGGCTCGAGATCGTCGGCCTGGTGAGGGACCTCGGGATGATCGGCGCGGCGGAGACCACGCGCGGGATCGGCCTCTACCGACCCGCCGCGCCGGGGGACGGCTTCGCGCCGCAGATGGTGATCCACACGCAGGGTGAGCCGATGGCGCTCGTCCCGCGCGTCCGTGCGCTCGCCGCGGCCGTGGACCCGACGCTGCGCGTGGTCGAGCCCCAGCGCCTCGACGGCGTCGCGGACGACCTGCTGTGGATGATGGGGATGTGGCTGCGCACGACGCTGACGATGACCGGCATCGCGCTGCTCCTCTCGCTCTCCGGGATCTACGCGGTGCTGACGTACACGGTCGCCCGACGCACGCGCGAGATCGGCGTCCGCGTCGCGCTCGGCGCGCCGCGTCGCACCGTCGTCGCGGCGATCTTCCGGCGGCCGCTGACGCAGGTCGGCCTCGGCATCGCGGGCGGGGCCGCCCTCATCGCCGTCGGCGCCCACGTGCTGGCCCGCACCTACCAGTTCCAGCACTGGCCGCGCGGGTTCTCGCTGGGCCAGGTCGCGCTGCTCGTGGGCTACGCGGCCGGCATGCTCGGCGTCTGCCTGCTCGCGTGCGTCGTCCCCACGCGGCGCGCGCTGCGGGTGCAGCCGATGACCGCGATGCGGGTCGAGTAGGCGGGCGCGAGGGGCGCCGCGCGCGCCGCGGGTCGCTGGCGCGCGGGGTGCACGGTCGGGGGCGGTCCCGTCCACCCCCTCAGCCGAAGCGAGCATGTCCGACCCGACCCGCCGCGAGATCTACGCCCGCACCCCCGGAGGCGGCGTCCAGCTCGCCGCCAGCACCGATCGGTGGCACCTGTTCGACGACCACGTCCACCTCGCCCCGCACCGCGGTGACGACCCGCGGCTCCGGCGGTTCGACGCCGAGCTGATGCCCTTCGTCGACAGCCTGGACCGCGGGGCGCTGGTCGTGATCGACATGCAGAACGACTTCTGCTCGCCCGGCGGCTGGACCGACGCGTCGGGGCTCGACTACCGCGCGTGCCGGGCCGCGATCCCCGGCGCGCGCCGCGCGGTCGAGGCGGCGCACGCGCACGGCATGTGGGTGGTGTGGGTCTACTGGTCCAACCGGACCGACCTGCGCAACCTCGGCGCGCCGACGCTGTACGCGTTCAAGCACAGGCCCGACCAGAAGGGGATCGGCGAGCCGCTGGGCGGGGGGCGCGTGCTCACCGAGGGCTCGTGGAACGCCGAGATGGTGGACGAGCTCAGGGCGCTCATGCGCGACGACGACGTGCGGATCGAGAAGGTGCGCATGAACGGCTTCGTCGGCACGCACCTCGACCAGGTGCTGCGCACGCAGGGGATCGGCACGCTCTACTTCGCCGGCGTGAACATCGACCAGTGCGTCGCCACGACGATGGAGGAGGCGTGCTTCCGCGACTACAACTGCGTGCTCCTCGAGGACGCCTGCGCGACGTCGAGCCCCGACTACTGCAGGCAGTCGGTCGTGTTCAACGCGAAGCAGTGCTGGGGCTTCTCCACCACGACCGAACGGTTCGCGAACCCGCGGCCGGTCTAGCCGCGGGGGGCGTCGGCATTCCGGCGACGGGGTGACACGGTGTAGCTTGGACACGGTCCCCCGCCCGGAGCGCCATGTCCGCCAGCTACGAGTTCCCGCGGCCCCTCGTCACCGTCGATTGCGTGGTGCTCGGCGTCGACGAGCAGGGGTTGAAGGTGCTCCTGCTGGAGCGCGACAACGAGCCCTACGCGGGGCGGTGGGCGCTCCCCGGCGGCGTGGTGCGCGAGGGGCAGGGGCTCGACGCGGCCGCGGCCGACGTGCTGCGCCGGAAGGTGCGGCTCGCCGAGGTGTTCCTCGAGCAGCTCTACACGTTCGGCGACCCGGGGCGGGACCCGCGGGGGCACGTGATCAGCGTCGCGTACTACGCGCTCGTGCGGCTCCGCGACCACGAGGTCCGCGCGGCCACCGGGGCGCGCGAGGTGACGTGGGCGGCGGTCGGCCGGCTGCCGACGCTCCCCTTCGACCACGCCCGCATCGTGGAGACGGCGACCGCGCGGCTCCGCGGGAAGGTGACCTACGACCCGCGGGTGGTGTTCGCGCTGATGCCGGCGCGCTTCACGCTCCCGCAGCTGCAGCAGCTCTACGAGGCCGTGCTGGACACCCCGCTCGACAAGCGCAACTTCCGGCGGAAGGTGCTCGACCAATGGGGGATCCTCGTGGAGACCGACGGCACCGCGCCGAGCGTCGCCGGGCCGCCGGCGCGACTCCACGCGTTCGACGAGGCCGCGTACGCCGAGCGCGCGGCCTCGGGCTTCCAGTTCCTGCTCTGACCCCTGCCATGACCGGACCGCACACCGACGCAGACGACGTGACGGAGCTCGCCCGCGGCCGCTTCCTACGGCTCGCCGCGCGCGACGGGTGGGAGTTCGTGCAGCGCGTCCGCGGCAGCGGGGCGGTGCTCATCCTCGCGGTCACGCCGGCCGACGAGGTGCTGCTCGTCGAGCAGTACCGTCCGCCGGTGGCGCGGCGCGTGATCGAGCTGCCGGCGGGGCTGGTCGGCGACGAGCCGTCGGACGCCGACACGCCCGAGGCGGCGGAGGACGCCGTGCGGCGCGAGCTCGAGGAGGAGACCGGCTACCGCGCGGCGACCGTCACGCGCCTCGGCGGCGGCCCGTCCTCTCCGGGCAGCTCGGCCGAGTCGGTCGGGCTCTATCGCGCCGCGGGGCTCGAGCAGATCGGCGAGGGCGGCGGGATCGCGGGCGAGGCGATCACCGTGCACCGCGTGCCGCGCGCCGACGTGGCGCGCTGGTGCCGCGCGCGCGAGCGCGAGGGCGCGCTGATCGACGTGCGCATCTTCGCCGCCCTGTTCCTCGACGAGGCGCCCGCCGACGCGACCTGACGCGCCGCTCAGCGGGCGGGCTTCTCGAACACCCAGAGCGCGTTCGAGGGCGGCAGGTCGACGTCGCGGCCGTCGGCGTCGGTGAGGCGGACCTTCCCCGCGAGCCCGCGGCGGTAGCCGCCCTGCACGTAGCTCGACTGCTCCGCGGGGAGCGGGACGACGACGGGCGCGGGCTCGCCGTCGGCGCCGAGCCAGCGCACGACGGCGTCGCGGTACTCGGCGTAGCGCAGGACGCCGTACTGCTCGCGCACCTCGTACGGGAAGCTCTCGGGCCCCCAGATGTAGGTGTAGAGGAACTCCATCGCGTCGGCGCTCTCGAGTCGGACGCGGCGCTCGCCGACGCGCGCGAAGCGCACGGCGCGCCCCTCGAACTGCGCGGCGAACAGGGCGAAGAACTCCGCCGCGTCGGGCGCGACGAACTCGATCTCGCGCACGCCGGGCTCCGGCATGACGCCGTCGCGGATCACGAGGCGGCCGCCCGGCGCGAGCGCGCGCCAGCTGGCGCGCAGGAGGTCGCGCACGCTCTCCAGCCGGAAGCGCGCGGGCGGGGCGCCGCCGTCGCCGGGGTACTCGACGTACGAGTAGATCTCGTGCAGCACGCTGCAGTACACGACGGTGTCGACCGTGCCCTCGCCGACGATCTCCGGGAGGCGGAAGGCGTCGGCGTGGCGCACGCTCCACCGGCGCCCCTCGCTCGCGCGCCGCCGCTGCAGCGCCTCGACCGCCATCGCGCTCGCGTCGACGCCGAGCACCTCGCTCGCGGGGTGCGCCTCCTCCAGCAGGTCGAGCACGATCCCGCCGCCGGGGCCCACCTCGACGACGCGCCCCGGGCGGACGTGGTCGAGCATGCGCTGCTTGTCGTTGCGCGCGCCATTCATGTGCGCGAGGTACATCTCCTCGTTCGCGACGCGGTCGAAGTCGTCCTTGCGGAGGCCGTAGAGGTCGCAGAGCGCTTTGAGCGTCGCGTGGAACGCCGCGGAGCTCTTGCGCTCGTAGATCGGCAGGAGGGTGAGCAGCGCGGCCGTCTCGGCGGACTCCCGGTAGGTGAGGCGCACCGCCTCCTGCCCGCCGATCTCGGCGCGCACGCTCCCGAGCGGGCTGTCGGCGTCGTCCGGGAGCGTCCCCGCGAGCAGCGCGGACAGCGCGTGCGGCGCGAGCAGCGTCTCGACGAGGCGCACCCTGTAGGTCGTCGCCGGCTGGCGGCGGTCGCCGAGGGTCGCGGCCAGCGGCAGGCAGCTGAGGTGGAACGGCGCGCCGGGGCGCGTCTGGTCGGTCGCCGCCGCGGCGCGCACCATCCCGATCAGCAGCAGCTTGAGCTGCGCCTCGGCGGAGAGCGCCGCGGTGCCCGACTCGGCGTACCAGAACCGGCAGCGGTCGAGCAGGCGCGCGAGCTGGCCGACCTCCGCGTCCGTCAGTGCGGCGAGGGCGTCGGCGGTCGCGCTGGGCGACTCCCCCATCCGCGTGCGCGTGGCGCGCAGCCTCGCGAGGCGGTCGGCGGCGCGCGTGCGCGCGGGCTCGTCGACGGACGCCGCGGCGAGGCGCGCCGCCGGATCGCCCGGCCGGAGCGCCGCGTCGCGCACCATCCTCTCGACCCCCGACAGCGCGTCGCGCAGCGCGTCGGTCATCAGCCCCTCGCGCACGCCCGCGGTGTCGCAGACGTTGACGAGGTGCAGGCAGTCGAGCACCGCGTCGAGCACCCGCTCCCGCGAGGGGAGCCCGAGCGCGGGCCCCAGCGCGTCGGCGGCGCGGTCGAGGTAGGCGACGAGCGGCGCGAAGGCGGCGACGGGCATCTCGCCGCGCACGATCTGGCCGGCGATGCCGTGCGCGTCCACCAGGGCGCACACAAGCCCCGCGAGCGCCGGATCGCCGGGCGCGTCGGCCGGGAGCGGCCAGGCGATCCGCGGGTCGGACGCCAGCAGGCGTGCCGCCGCGGCGTTGTGCACCGACAGGTCGACGCCGAGCCGCGCCCACCGCGCGTGGTCCTCCGGCGTGCCGCCCTTGGCGACGTCGAGGTGCAGGAGGGCCTGGCGCACCACCGCGAGCAGGGGGCCGTCGGCGAGCCGCCGCGTGCGCGCGACCTCGGCCGCGAACGCTTCCTCGCTCAGCCCCTCGCCGCTCTGGAAGCGGTCGCGGTCGGCCAGCTCGAGCCCCCGCAGCTTGCGGCCGAGGACGCGGGTGGCGAGGTGGTCGAGGAGCGGCATCGGGGGGACGCCCTCGGGGGCGCCCTCGTGCTCCAGCGCGGCGTGCGGGGCCGCCGCGGCGCCCAGCGCGGCCAGGAGCGGGCTGGCCTCTCGCACGCGGCGCGCGAGGGGCGTCGGCACGTCGTCGCGCAGGGCGTCGAGGGCCGCGATCGCGGCCGCGGTGTCGAGCGCCAGCGCGGCGCGGAGGCCGGCCGGGTCGAGGCGCAGCAGCCGCGCGATGCGGGCCTCGCGCGCGGCGACGCGGGCCGCGAGGTCGGTCGCCGAGGTGGCGTCGGCGACGAGGAGCGCCAGGGCGCCGGGGCCGGTGCGGCGTGCGCCCCCGGGGGCGTGGACGGCGGACGCCCACGCGCTGCGGGGGAGGGCGGCCAGCGACTCCGCCACGCGTCCCCAGCGGGCGGCCGTCGCGAGGACCCCGACGGCGTCGTCCGGCGCCGCCGGGCCGGCCGCGTCGAGGAGCCGCGTCGTGGCCGCCGCCCAGCCGGCGAGCTCGGGCGACTCGGCGAGCGCCGTCTCGCCCAGGTCGCGGAGCGTGCGCTCCAGCACGGCGTGCGTCGGTAGGGGTGGCATCGGCCGGATGATACCACGCTGGAGCGGCCAGCAACGGTGTGCCATTGACACGGTGTAAAAAACACACCATTATCGGTGTGCGCTTGACACTGACTATCACACGATGCCTTCGAGGCCGCCATGGTCCTGCTCGCCCCCCCCACGACGCTTCCCGTCCCGCGGTTCTACGACCCGGCGCACGCGGCCGACTCGCGCTACCGCCCGGACCAGGAGGCGGTCTTCGCCGAGGCGTCGCGCTGGGCGCAGGCGCACGGGATCCGGCCGTCGGGCGCCGACCGCCGCCGGGTCGCGCTGCTGCTGATCGACATGCAGAAGGACTTCTGCTTCCCCGACGGCGCGCTGTTCGTCGGCGGGCGCTCGGGGCGGGGGGCGATCGAGGACAGCGACCGCGTCGCGCGGTTCGTCTACCGCAACCTCGCCGGGATCACCGACATCCACTGCACGCTCGACACCCACTTCCCGTACCAGATCTTCTTCGCCTCGTTCTGGCAGGACGCCGCGGGCGCGCCGCTGGCCGCGCACACGGTGATCGCGGTCGCCGACATCCGCGCCGGCCGGGTGCGCCCGGCGCCGGCCGTCGCGGCCTGGCTCTGCGGCGGCGACTACCCGTGGCTGCTCAAGCAGGTCGAGTTCTACTGCGCGGAGCTCGAGCGCGCCGGCAAGTACCAGCTCTACCTCTGGCCGCTGCACTGCCTGCTCGGCTCCGACGGGCACGCGCTCGCGGGGGTGATCCACGAGGCGCGGCTGTTCCACGCCTTCGCGCGCGTCTCGCGCGCCGGCGTCGAGGTGAAGGGGGGCTCGTACCTCACCGAGAACTACTCGGTGCTCGCGCCCGAGGTGCTCACGCGGCACGACGGCCGCGCGCTCGCCCAGCGCAACGTCAACTTCGTGCAGACGCTGCTCGCGTACGACGCCGTGATCGTCGCCGGCCAGGCCGCGTCGCACTGCGTGAAGTCGAGCATCGCCGACCTGCTCGACGAGATCCGCGCCGCCGACGAGCGGCTGTGCCGCAAGGTCTACGTGCTCCGCGACTGCATGTCTGCGGTGGCGGTGCCCGACGGCGCCGGCGGGTTCCTCGCCGACTTCACCGACCAGGCGGAGGCGGCGCTCGCGGAGTTCGCCGCGGCCGGGATGCACGTCGTCCGCTCGACCGACGCGCCCGAGTCGTGGCCGGACTTCCCGCGCTGAACGCGCCCCGACTCTCCGCGCACTCCTTCCCGACTCTCACCGGCCCGCGGCCGGAGGTCCCGATGCCCGACACGACGACCAGCACGCAGCTCATCCGGCAGGCCCGCGACGCGGGCGACCTGTCGGCGACCTCGTACGACACGATCATGCTCGCCCCGGACATCGGCACGCAGATCCAGGCCGGGCTGGGCGTGGTGCCCGACGACGTGGCCGCGAGCGAGGTGACGCTCGTGACGCTGATGCCCGACGACTCGGGCTCGATCGCCGCCGCGCGCAACGAGGCGTCGGTGCGGCTCGGCCACAACGAGGTGCTCGCCAGCCTGGACGGCTCGAAGCAGGCCGACGGGGTGCTCGTCCACACGCGGTACCTCAACGGCACGGTGCTCAACCCCTGCCGGCCGCTCGCCGAGGCGGAGCGCATGACGGAGCAGAACTACTCGGCGTCGCACGGCACGCCGCTCTACGACCAGGCGGTGGTCGTGCTGGGGACCGTGATCGCCAAGGCGAAGGAGCTGGAGGCCGCCGGCATCCCGACGCGCACGATCACGCTGCTCGTCAGCGACGGGGAGGACCTGCACTCGCGGCAGCAGACCGCCGCCTCGGTGCGGGCGCTGGTCGAGGACCTGCGGCGCACGGAGATGCACGTCGTCGCCGCGATGGGGATCGACGACGGCCGCACCGACTTCCGCGCGGTGTTCGGCGCGATGGGGATCCCGGACGCGTGGATCCTCACGCCGGCGAACAGCGCGCGCGAGATCCGCGCGGCCTTCCGGCTCTTCTCGCAGTCGGCGGTGCGGGTGAGCCAGTCGGCGGCCGGCCTGGCGGGGCTGGGCGGGTTCGGCGCATGACCGCCCGGGCGCGTCGCGCGGCGCGAGCGCCGCCGGCGGCGGTCGCGGACGGGCCGCCGTTCGCGTGGGCGGCGGGCTCGGTGGCGGGGAGCGACCACCGGCGGGCCGGGCGCAACTGCCAGGACGCCGTGCGCGTGCTGGGCGACGCCGACGCGCTCGTGGCCGTCGTCGCCGACGGCTGCGGGGGCGCGCCGCACAGCGAGGTGGGCGCGCACCTGCTCGCGCAGCTGCTCGCGGTGCACCTGCTGGCCGCCGCGCCGGCGGCGCTCGGCGGCGCGCTCGTGATCGGCGGGAGTGTCGAGTGCGAGCGGTGGCTGCAGGCGCTGCGCGCGGCCCGAGGCGACGCGCCGTGGCGCCGCGTGCCGACCGGCGTCGGCGAGGACCGGCTAATCGGCGGGCTCGACGTCGCGGCCACGCTCTCGGCCGGGACGCGCGTGCTTGCGCGCGGGCTGCTGGCCGAGGCGCACGGAGGGACGCTCGCGCTCCCGCGCGCCGCGGACGCGGCGCCCGGCACCGTCGGCCTGCTGGCGCGCACGCTCGACGACGGCGAGGTGCTGGTCGAGCGCGACGGGCTCTCCGCGCGACACGAGAGCGCCGTCTGCGTCGCGGCGGCCGCCGGCCCCGACGAGCGCGAGCAGTTGGGCGCGACGCTGCTCGAGCGGCTGGCGCTGCACGTCGTGCTGCCCGACGGGTACGAGCCGTCGGCGCCCGCCGCCCGCGTCACGGACTTCGCGCGCGTCGTGCCGGAGCCGCCGCACGTCGTGGCGCTCGCCCAGGTCGCCGACGCGCTCGGCCTCGCCTCGCCGCGCGCGCTCCTGCTCGCGGTGCGCGCCGCGCGTGCCGCTGCCGCGGTCTCGCGACGTGACGCGCCGCGCGACGACGACCTCGCCCTGGCGGTGTCGCTCGTGCTGGCCCCGCGCGCCACGCGCGTCCCCCCGCCGCCCGCCGACGACGAGGTCGACGCCGGCCCCCAGGAGAACGGCGGCGCGTCGGACAAGAGCGACGCTTCGGGTGCCGAGGGGGAGGCCGAACAGCGCGCCGGCCCGCCGTCCGACCTGCTGATCGAGGCGGCACGCGCCGCGCTCCCCCCCGCGCTGCTCGACGCGAACGGCGCCGGGCGCGCGCGGCCGGGTGCGCACGCGACACAGGGGCGGCGGGGCGCGGAGCAGCGCGAC
>NZ_JARGEK010000124.1 GCF_029211165.1 Roseisolibacter sp. H3M3-2 | reverse complement strand
CGTGCGCGGCGAGCCGCCCGCCGGCGACGACCCGCCGCCGGCCGCGCGCGGCGAGGCCCCGGCCGCCGACGGCCGCCTGTTCACCCGCCTCCCCTCGTCGTACACGGGGGTGCGCTTCGTGAACCGGCTGGCCGACACGCCCGAGTTCAACGTCTTCACCTACCGCAACTTCTACAACGGCGGCGGGGTGGGGATCGGCGACCTCACCGGCGACGGGCTCCCCGAGCTGGTGCTCACCGCCAACCAGGGCGGGCCGAAGCTCTACCTCAACGGCGGCAAGTTCCAGTTCCGCGACGTCACCCGCGCCGCCGGGCTCACCGCCGGCGGGTGGACGACCGGGGTGACGCTGGCCGACGTGAACGGCGACGGGCGGCTCGACGTCTTCCTGAGCAAGGCCGGCAACGGCACGCCCGCCGAGCGGGCCAACCAGCTGTGGGTGAACGAGGGGCCGGGGCCGGACGGCGTCCCGCGCCTCCGCGAGCGGGCGCGCGAGTTCGGCCTCGCCGACGAGGGGTACGCGACGCACGCCGCGTTCTTCGACGCGGACCGCGACGGGGACCTCGACCTCTTCCTGATCAACAACTCGCCGCGCCCCGTCACGTCGTTCGGGATGCGCAACACGCGCCACGTCCGCGACGCGAACGGCGGCCACAAGTTCTTCCGCAACGATCCTTCGCCTGACGGCTCAGGACGCAGGTTCGTCGACGTCAGCGAGCGGGCGGGGATCCACGGCAGCGAGATCGGCTTCGGGCTCGGGCTCGCGACGGGCGACGTGAACCGCGACGGGCTCCCCGACGTGTACGTCGCCAACGACTTCTTCGAGCGCGACTACCTGTACCTGAACAGGGGGGACGGGACGTTCGCGGAGGTCGGCGACCGCGAGATGCCGGTGATGAGCTACTACTCGATGGGGCTCGACATCGGCGACGTCGACAACGACGGGTGGCCCGACGTCTACACCACCGACATGCTCCCCGAGGACGAGTACCGCCTCAAGGCGGCGGCGGCGTACGAGGGGTGGGACGTCTACCAGACGAAGCTGCGCAACGGCTACCACCACCAGTCGATGCGCAACATGCTCCAGCGGAACAACGGCGACGGCACCTTCAGCGACGTCGGGCAGCTGGCCGGGGTGGACCGCACCGACTGGAGCTGGAGCGCCCTGATCGCGGACCTCGACCTCGACGGGCTGAAGGACGTGTTCGTGACCAACGGGCTGCTGCGCGACGTCACGGATCAGGACTACATCGCCTTCCTCGCCGACCGCGAGACGATGGCCGACGCGACCAAGGGCCGCCGCGTCGACTACATGAAGCTGATCGCGGCGATGGACTCGGCGCCGCTGCCGGACTACGCGTTCCGCAACCGCGGCGACCTGACGTTCGAGAACGCGTCGAAGGCGTGGGGGCTCGACACGCCCAACCTCTCGAACGGCGCGGCCTACGGGGACCTCGACGGCGACGGCGCGCTCGACCTGGTGGTGAACAACGTCCACCAGGAGGCGTTCGTCTACCGCAACAACGCGCGCGCGCTCCACCCCGAGCGGAAGCCGCTGCGCGTCGCGCTCGAGGGGGAGGGGCAGAACCGCCTCGCCGTCGGCGCGCGCGTCACGGTGTGGCACGGCGGCGCGCGCCCGGCGCAGGCGATGCAGGAGCTCTACCCGGCGCGCGGCTTCCAGTCGAGCGTCGACTACGTGCTGTCGTTCGGCCTCGGCGCCGACGCGACGGCCGACTCGGTGACGGTGGCGTGGCCCGACGGGCGCACGACGGTGCGCCGCGACGTCGCGGCCGGCGGGCTCCTCGCGCTGCGGCAGGCCGACGCCGCTCCCGCGCCGGCGACCCCCGCCGCGCGAGGCGTCCCGGCGCGCGCGCTGCTCGCCGAGGCGGGGGACGACGCGGCGGTGGAGTTCGTGCACCGCGAGAACGACTTCGTCGACTTCGACCGCGAGCGGCTGATCCCCAAGCTGCTGTCGACCGAGGGGCCGTACATGGCGCTCGGCGACGTGGACGGCGACGGGCGCGAGGACGCCTTCGTCGGCGGGGCCAAGGACCAGCCGTCGGCCGTGCTGCTGCAGGACGCGGCCGGCCGCCTGCGCGCGTCGCCCCAGCCCGCCCTCGCCGCCGACTCGCTCTCCGAGGACCTGGGCGCCGCGCTGTTCGACGCCGACGGCGACGGGGACCGCGACCTGTACGTGGTGAGCGGGGGGAGCGAGTACTCCGACCTCGCCCCGGCGCTGCAGGACCGGCTGTACCTCAACGACGGGCGCGGGCGCTTCACGAAGGCGCCGGCCGGCGCGGTGCCCACCGAGTACGCCAGCGGCTCGCGCGTGCTCCCGTTCGACTACGACGGCGACGGGGACCTCGACCTGTTCGTCGGCGGGCGCGTGGTGCCGTGGAAGTACGGCGTCGTCGCGCCGCGCTCGATGCTGCTGCGCAACGACGGGCGCGGGCGCTTCGCCGACGTCGCCCCCGAGCTGGCCCCGCAGCTCGCGTCGGTCGGCATGGTCACCGACGGCGTGTGGAAGGACGTCGACGGCGACGGGCGCGCGGACCTGGTGCTGGTCGGCGAGTGGATGCCGGTCACCGTCTTCCGCAACGCCGGCGGCGGGCGGCTGGCGCCGCTCGCGGTGCCGGCGCTCGCGCAGTCGCACGGCTGGTGGAACCGCATCGTCGCCGGCGACTTCACGGGCGACGGGCGCGTCGACTTCGTGGTCGGGAACCTCGGCCTCAACGCGCGCCTGCAGGCGACGCCCGCCGAGCCGGTGACGATGACGGTGAAGGACTTCGACGGCAACGGCTTCGCGGAGCAGGTGCTCGCCACCTACCGGCAGGGGAAGAGCTACCCGCTGCCGCTGCGGGACGACCTGATCAAGTCGATCCCGCCGCTGAAGGCGCGCTTCCTCAACTACAAGGACTACGCGCGGCGCACGATGGCCGACGTGTTCCCCGCCGAGGCGATGCAGGGCGCGGCGGTGCACCGCGCCGAGACGTTCGCGACGACGCTGGTGCGCAACGACGGGGGCGGGAAGTTCACCCTCGTCCCGCTGCCGCGCGAGGCGCAGCTGGCGCCCGTCTACGGCATCCTCGCCGACGACGTGGACGGCGACGGGCGCACCGACCTGCTGCTCGGCGGCAACTTCGACGGCGTGAAGCCCGAGATCGGGCGGCTCGGCGCGAGCTACGGGCTGCTGCTGCGCGGCACGGGCGACGGCTTCGCGCCGGTGCCGGCGGCCGAGAGCGGGTTCCGCGTGCAGGGGCAGGTGCGCGACATCCAGCGCCTGCGCACCCCGGGCGGCGTGCGCTACGTCGTCCTGCGCAACGGCGACCGCCCGCTCGTCTTCCGCCCGACCCCCCGCTCCCAGCGCGCGACGGTCGCCGTCGCGCCGCGCCCGTGACCCCCGCGGTGCCTCCCATGCGGCCCTCCTCCCGCCTCCTCGCCCTCGCGCTCGCCGCGGTCCCCGCCGTCCAGGCGCTGCAGGGGTGCCGCCCCGCGCAGGCCGACGCGCCGCGCGCGCGCACCGACGCCGAGCTGCTGCACGACGCGGTGAAGCAGCTCACCGACGTGATCGTGTACGACATCTTCAGCCCGCCGCAGGCGAGCCGCGTCTACGCCTACAGCACCGTGGCGGCGTACGAGGTGCTGCGGCAGGGGCAGCCCGGCTACCGCACGCTGGCCGGGCAGCTGAACGGGCTGACGCCGGTGCCGGCCCCCGACTCGGGGGAGGTGTCGCTCCCGCTGGCCGGGGTGCACGCCTTCATGTCGGTGGGGCGCGCGCTGACCTTCTCGCGGGCGCGCATGGACTCGCTGCGCGCGGCGCTCGACGACGCGTACCGCGCGCGCGGGCTGTCGGCGCCGGTGGTCGCGCGCTCGGTCGCGTACGGCGAGAAGGTCGCCGAGCACGTGCTGGCGTGGGCCGGGCAGGACCGGTTCAAGCAGAGCCGCGGCTACCCGAAGTTCTCGGTCACCGCCGCCGCGGGCCGCTGGGTCCCGACGCCGCCCGCGTACATGGACGCGGTCGAGCCCAACTGGGGGATGCTGCGCACCTTCGTGATGGACACGGCGACGCGGTTCCGCCCCCTCCCGCCGCACCCGTACGACACCGCCGCGGCGTCGCCGTTCATGCGCGAGGCGCGCGAGGTGCACGACGTGCGGCTGGCGCTGACGCCGGAGCAGAAGGAGATCACCGCCTTCTGGGACTGCAACCCGTACGTCATGCAGGTGCAGGGGCACACGATGTTCGCCCTCAAGAAGATGACGCCGGGCGGCCACTGGATGAGCATCGTCGGGATCGCGTCGCGCAAGGCCGACGCCGACGCCCCGCGCGCCGCCTCGGCGTACGTGCGCACCGCGCTCGCGCTGGCCGACGGCTTCATCGCCGGGTGGGAGGAGAAGTACCGCAGCGCGGTGGTCCGCCCCGAGACGGTGATCAACCAGCTGATCGACGAGCGGTGGGAGCCGCTGCTCCAGACGCCCCCGTTCCCCGAGTACACGAGCGGGCACAGCGTGATCTCGACGGCGGCCGCCGAGGTGCTGACCGACGAGTACGGGGACGGCTTCGCGTACGCCGACTCGACCGAGGTGGAGTACGGGCTGCCGGTGCGCTCGTTCACCTCGTTCCGCCAGGCGGCCGCCGAGGCGGCGATCAGCCGGCTGTACGGCGGGATCCACTACCGCCGCGCGATCGAGCAGGGCGCAGTGCAGGGGAAGCAGATCGGCGAGCTGGTGGTCGCGAAGGTGAAGACGCGCGAGGCGGCGGTCGCGACGCGGTGATGCTCTTCAAGAGCCTTCGACATGATTCACAGGAAACCGGGGGAAGGACTTCGGTCTCGAGTCTCTCCCCTGGTTTCCTGTTAATCCTGTCTCATGTAGTGCTCCTGTCGGCCTGCGCGCCCGCGGAGTCCAAGGCGCCGGCGGGGCCGCCGCTGTTCGAGAAGCTGACACCCGCCGCGACCGGGGTGACGTTCGAGAACCGGCTCCCCGAGGCGGCCGACTTCAACATCCTGAACTACCTGTACTACTACAACGGCGGCGGCGTCGCGGTGGGGGACGTGGACGGCGACGGGCGCCCCGACCTGTACCTCACGTCGAACCTCGGCGACAATCGCCTGTACCGGAACCTCGGCGGCTTCCGCTTCGAGGACGTCACGGCGCAGGCGGGGGTGGCAGGCTCCGAGGGGTGGACGACCGGCGCGACGATGGCCGACGTGAACGGCGACGGGAAGCTCGACCTCTACGTCTCGGCGGTCACGCACCTCGGGCAGCGCGGGCGCAACATCCTGTACGTCAACCGCGGCGACGGGACGTTCGAGGACCGCACCGAGGCGTCGGGGCTCGCGCAGGCCGGCTACGGCACGCAGGCGCTCTTCCTCGACTACGACCTGGACGGGGACCTCGACGCGTACCTGCTGAACCACTCGACGCACAACGAGCGCGAGATCGGCACCGCGGGGCGCGCCGACGGGCGGTCGCCGGCGGCCGACCGGCTGCTGCGCAACGATGCCGGGAAGTTCGTCGACGTGAGCGAGGCCGCCGGGATCCGCGACGGGATCGACGGCTACGGGCTGGGCGTGGTGGCGAGCGACTTCGACGCCGACGGGTGCCCCGACCTGTACGTCGCCAACGACTTCCAGGGGAACGACCAGCTCTACCGCAACAACTGCGACGGCACCTTCGCCGAGGTGGCCACGCGCGCGACGTCGCACACCAGCCGCTTCTCGATGGGCGTCGACGCGGCCGACGTGAACGGCGACGGGCTCCCCGACCTGTTCGTGGCCGACATGCTCCCCGAGCGCGAGGACGTGCTCAAGACGTCGGCCAGCTCGGAGTCGCACAACCTGTTCAACCTGCGGCTGCGCGCCGGCTACCACCCGCAGTACGCGCGCAACACGCTGCAGGTGAACCGCGGCACCCGCGACGGCGCGCCGGGCGTCCCGCGCTTCGGCGACCTCGCCTTCCTCGCCGGCGTGCACGCGACCGACTGGAGCTGGGCGCCGCTGTTCGCGGACCTCGACAACGACGGGCGCCGCGACCTGTTCATCACGAACGGGATCTACCGGCGGCCGAACGACCTGGACTACATCAACTATGTCGGCAACGACGCCAACCAGGCGGCGCTGGTGCGCGGGATCGGACAGCGCGAGCTGGCGCTGCTCGGGCGCATGCCGCAGATCCCGCTCCCCAACCACGCCTTCCGCAACGACGGCGACCTCGCGTTCACCGACATGGCGGCGGCGTGGGGGCTCGGCGACGCGGGGTTCTCCAACGGCGCGGCGTACGCGGACCTCGACGGCGACGGCGCGCTCGACCTGGTGGTCAGCCGCCTCGGCCAGCCGGCGTCGATCTACCGCAACGCCGCGCGCCGCGTGAACGGGAACGGCTACCTCGCCGTGGCGCTGGCGGGGGAGGGCGCCAACACGCAGGGGATCGGCGCGCGCGTCACCGCGTGGGTCGGCGGCGTGCCGCAGGTCGCCGAGCAGCAGCCGACGCGCGGCTTCCAGTCGTCGGTCGAGCCGCGGCTGCACTTCGGGCTCGGCAAGGCGGCGACCGTGGACTCGCTGGTGGTGGCGTGGCCCGACCGGCGCGTGCAGGTGGTGACGGCGGTGCCGGCCAACCAGCGCGTCACGCTCCGCCAGCGCGACGCGGCGGCCGTGCCGGCGCGCCCGCGCGTCACCCCGCAGCCGCTCTTCGCCGACGTCACCGAGCGCTCGGGCGACGCGGCCGTGCACGTCGAGAACACCTTCGAGGACTACGACCGCGAGCCGCTGATGCCGCACCGCCTGTCGGCGGAAGGGCCGGCGCTGGCGACCGGGGACGTGGACGGCGACGGGCTGGACGACGTGTTCGTCGGGGGGGGGAAGTGGCAGCCGGCGACGCTGCTCGTGCAGCGGCGCGACGGCACCTTCCGCGCGCGCCCGCAGCCCGCGATCGCCGCCGACTCGCTCTCGGAGGACGTGGACGCGGTGCTGTTCGACGCCGACGGGGACCGCGACCTCGACCTCTACGTCGTCAGCGCCGGCAACGAGTTCTGGGGGGAGGCCGAGGCGCTGCGCGACCGGCTCTACCTCAACGACGGGAAGGGGGCGTTCGCGCGGGCGGCCGACGCGCTCCCCGCGTTCGCGGAGAACTCGGGGTGCGTGGCCGCGGGGGACTACGACGGCGACGGCGACGTCGACCTGTTCGTCGGCGGGCGCGTGGTCTCGCGCGCCTACGGCACGATCCCGCGCAGCCGCCTGCTGCAGAACGACGGGCGGGGGCGCTTCACCGACGTCACCGACCGCGTCGCGCCGCAGCTGCGTCGCGTGGGGATGGTGGCCGCCGCCGCGTGGCTGCCGCGCCCCGGGGGCGCGCGCCCGTCGCTGGTGGTCGCGGGGGAGTGGATGCCGGTGCGCGTCTTCGCCCCCGACGGCGAGCGGCTGGTCGACCGCACCGAGGCGTCGGGGCTGGCCGGCACCGAGGGGTGGTGGAACGCCGTGACCGTCGCGGACCTCGACGGCGACGGGCGGCAGGACCTCGTGCTCGGCAACCTCGGGCGCAACTCGTACCTGCGGGCGAGCGCCGAGCGGCCGGCGCGCATGTACGTGCACGACTTCGGCGGCACGGGGGCGGTGAAGCAGGTCGTCACCTTCTTCAAGGGCGACACGGCCTATCCGCTGGCGGGGCGCGACGAGCTGGTGCGCCTGATCCCGCCGCTGCGCAGCCGCTACCCGAGCTACGCGTCGTTCGGCGCCGCGACGGTCGAGGCGATCTTCGGCGACGACCTGCGCGCGGCGGCGGTGCTGGAGGCGCGGCAGCTCGCGACGTCGGTCGCGCTGCAGGGGGCGGACGGGCGCTTCGCGCTGCGCCCGCTGCCGGCCGCGGCGCAGGCGGCGCCGGTGCACGCGGCGCTGGCGCGCGACTTCGACGGCGACGGGCGGGTCGACCTCCTCCTCGCGGGGAACGACTTCGGCTTCCCCCCGCTGCTCGGGCGCCACGACGCCTCGGACGGGCTGCTGCTGCGCGGGACCGGCGGCGGCGCGTTCGCGCCCGTGGGCATGGCCGAGAGCGGCATCATGCTTGAAGGGCAGGTGCGCGACCTGAAGCTGATCCGCGGCGCGGACGGCGACCCGCTGGTGGTCGCCGCGCGCAACGGCGACCGCCTGCGCGTCCTCCGGCCGCTCCGCGCGGGCGGCGAGCGGCCCTGACGCGCGAGACCACGGCCCGCGGCGCGCTGCCGGGTCATCACCGTACTCCCCAGCCGACATGCTGACGCTCCTCGCGCCGCTCTCCGGCGTGGTCGTGCCGCTCGACGAGGTGCCCGACGCGAACTTCTCCGGGCGCATGTCGGGCGACGGCGCCTCGCTCGACCCGCTGAGCGACCGCCTGCTCGCGCCGTGCGACGCCGAGGTGCGCGTGGTGCACCGGGCCGCGCACGCGGTGATCCTGCGCGCCGCAGGGCTCGAGATCCTCCTGCACGTGGGCGTCGACACGGTCCGGCTGAACGGCGAGGGGTTCCGCGCGCTGGTGAAGGTCGGCGACCGGGTGCGGGCGGGCGACCCGCTCCTCGAGTTCGACGTCGACCTGGTGGCGCGCCGCGCCCGCTCGCTGCTCACGCAGGTGCTGGTCACCAACATGGAGCGCGTGGCCTCGATCGAGGTCGCGGCGCCGGGGGTGCTCTCGGCGGGGCGGGACGTGCTGATGCGCGTCGCCGTCGCGGCCGACCCCGGGGCGCCGGCGGTCCCGATGGAGGGGGAGGAGGTGCGCTCGCGGCCGGTGCCGATCACGGCGTCGCTGGGGCTGCACGCGCGCCCCGCGGGGGTGCTGGCGACGCTGGCGCGCCGCTTCCGCGCCGACCTGCGCCTGGTCCGCGACGGCCGCGAGGCCGACCTGCGCAGCACGTCGGACATCATGGAGCTGGAGGTCGAGCAGCACCACGTGGTCACGATCGTCGCCCGCGGCCCGGACGCCGCGGAGGCGGTCGACGCCGTGGTCGAGACGCTGACGACGACGCTCGCCCACGACCACGGCCCCCCGGCGGCCGCGACCGCCGCCGCCGCGCGCGCCGGGGGCGCCCCGCCGCGCGCGCTCACCCCGCCCGCCGACGGCGTCTTCCGCGGGGTGTCGGCGTCGTCGGGGGTCGCGGTCGGGAACGTCTTCCAGTTCCGGCACGACGACACCGTCGAGGTGGCGCGCGCCGCGAACCCGAACGCCGAGCGGCGCGTGCTCGACGCGGCGCTCGCCGACGCGGGCGCGCAGCTCCGGGAGCTGCAGGAGCGGCTGACGCGCGAGGCCGACGCCGACCAGGCCGCGATCTTCGAGGCCCACCGCACGCTGCTCGAGGACCCGAAGCTGCTCGACCGGGCGTACGCCGAGATCCGCGACGGGGCCTCGGCCGCCTGGGCGTGGCGCGAGTCGTTCCGGGCGCGCGCCGAGGCGATGGCGGCGCTCAAGAACCCGATGCTGGCCGCGCGCGCCACCGACCTGCGCGACGCCGGGCGCCGCGTGCTGCACCTGCTGGTGAAGGGCCCCGCGCCGACGCCCGTGGTCCCCGTCGACTCGATCGTGGTCGCCGAGGACCTCACGCCGTCCGACGCGACGTCGCTCGACCGCACGCGCGTGCGCGGCTTCTGCACGACGATGGGGAGCGCCACCTCGCACGTCGCCATCCTGGCGCGCGGGCTCGGCATCCCGGCGGTGGCGGGGATCGACCCGCGCGTGCTCGACCTGGCGCCCGGCACCCGCGTGGTGCTCGACGGCGACACGGGGGTCCTGAAGCCGGCGCCGAGCGCGGAGGAGGAGGCGGAGATCCGCCGCCGCCGCGAGGCCGCCGAGCGGACGCGCGCCGAGCAGCTGGCGAGCGCGCAGCAGCCCGCGACGACGACCGACGGGCACCGCGTGGAGGTGGCGGCCAACATCGGCGACGTCGCCGATGCCGAGCGCGTCCTCGAGGTCGGCGGCGAGGGGGTGGGGCTGCTCCGCTCCGAGTTCGTCTTCCTGGAGCGCCGCTCGGCACCCGACGAGGACGAGCAGACCGCGCTGTACGAGCGGGCGGCGCGCGCGCTCGGGAAGGAGCGGCTGCTGGTGATCCGCACGCTCGACGTGGGCGGGGACAAGCCGCTCCCGTACGTGCCGATGGACCCCGAGGCGAACCCGTTCCTCGGCGAGCGCGGGGTGCGGCTGACGCTGACGCGCCCGGAGCTGTTCCGCGCCCAGGTGCGCGCGATCCTGCGCGCGTCGCCGGCCGGGAGGGTGGCGGTGATGTTCCCGATGATCGCGACGCTCGCCGAGTGGCGCGCGTGCCGCGCGATCGTGGAGCGCGAGCGCGAGTCGCTCGGGCTGCCGGCGATCCAGACCGGGATCATGGTCGAGACGGCGGCGGCGGCGCTGCTGGCCGACCAGTTCGCGCGCGAGGCCGACTTCCTCTCGATCGGCACGAACGACCTGACCCAGTACACGCTGGCGATGGACCGCACCAACCCGCGGCTGGCGCCGCAGGTCGACGCGCTGCACCCCTCGGTGCTGCGGCTGATCGAGATGACGGTGCGCGGGGCGCACGCGCACGGCCGCTGGGTGGGGGTGTGCGGCGCGCTGGCCGGCGACCCGACGGCGGTGCCGGTGCTGGTCGGGCTCGGGGTGGACGAGCTGAGCGCCGACGTGCCGCTGGTCCCGGCGGTGAAGGCGCGGGTGCGCGGGCTCTCGCGCGCGCAGTGCGAGGAGACGGCGCGGCTCGCGCTGGCGGCGGAGGACGGGGCGGCGGTGCGCCGGCTCGTGGCAGAGCGTCACGGCTGACCAACGGAGACGAGAGCCCATGAACGTGGTGAAGCGCGCCTTCGGCGTCCTGCAGAAGATCGGCAAGGCGCTCATGCTCCCCGTGGCCGTGCTGCCGGCCGCCGGCATCCTGCTCGGCGTGGGGAGCGCGAAGTTCATGCAGGAGCTGTCGCCGGCGGTCGCCAACGTGATGGCGCAGGCCGGCGGCGCGGTGTTCGGCAACCTCGCGCTGATCTTCGCGATCGGCGTCGCGCTCGGGCTCACCGCCAACGACGGCGTGGCGGCGCTGGCGGCCGTCGTCGGCTTCGCGGTGATGACGGCGACGATGGGCGTGATGGCGCCGTTCGTCGGCTACGAGCCGAAGCCGATCATGGGGATGCCGTCGATCGAGACGGGCGTCCTCGGCGGGATCATCGTCGGCGCGCTGGCGGCGGCGCTGTTCAACCGCTTCTACCGGATCCAGCTCCCGCCGTACCTCGGCTTCTTCGCCGGCAAGCGCTCGGTGCCGCTGCTGACGGCGGTGGGCGCGATCTTCCTCGGCATCGCGCTGAGCCTGGTGTGGCCGCCGGTCGGGCGCGGGATCGACGCCTTCTCGCACTGGGCGGCGAACGGCAACCCGGCCGCGGCGTTCTCGATCTACGGCGTGGTCGAGCGGTCGCTGATCCCGTTCGGGCTGCACCACATCTGGAACGTGCCGTTCCAGAACCAGATCGGCGAGTACATCCACCCGATCACGGGGCAGATCTACCGGGGCGAGATCCCGCGCTACGCCGCCGGCGACCCGACGGCCGGCTACCTCGCGGGGGGCTACCTGTTCAAGATGTGGGGGCTCCCGGCGGCGGCGCTGGCGATGTGGCACACGGCGCGTCCCGAGAACCGGAAGCGCATCGGCGGCATCATGATCTCGGCCGCGCTGACGTCGTTCCTCACGGGGATCACCGAGCCGATCGAGTTCGCGTTCCTGTTCGTGGCGCCGGTGCTGTACGCCGCGCACGCGGTGCTCGCCGGCGTCGCCTACCTGGTGTGCGTGCTGCTCGGCATCCGCCACGGGACGACGTTCTCGAACGGGCTGATCGACTTCGTGGTGCTCTTCCCGAACTCGACGCGCGGGCTCTGGTTCCTCTGGCTCGGCCCCGTGTGGGCGCTGCTGTACTACGGGTTGTTCCGCGGCATGATCACGCGCCTCAACCTCAAGACGCCGGGGCGCGAGATCGAGGAGGGGGTGCCCGGCGACACGGTGACGCCCGAGGCGATGGCCGGCGAGGGCGGGCAGATCCCGGGCGCGCGCGACCCGCTGCCGGGCGCCGCGGCCGGCGGGATGGCGCCGCGGCTGGTCGAGGCGTTCGGCGGGGCGGGGAACATCCGCGCGCTGGACGCCTGCATCACGCGCCTGCGCGTCGAGGTGAACGACCCGGCGCGCGCCAACGACGCGGTGCTCCGCTCGCTGGGCGCCTCGGGGGTGCTGCGCGTGGGGAGCAACGTGCAGGCGATCTTCGGAACGCGGTCGGAGAACCTGAAGACCGACATGGAGGAGTGGATGCGCGGCGCCGGCGCCGCGCCCGCCGTCGTCGCCGCCGCCGCGCCCGCGCCCGTCGCGGCGGCGGCACC
>NZ_JARGEK010000123.1 GCF_029211165.1 Roseisolibacter sp. H3M3-2 | reverse complement strand
CGCCGCCCGGCGCCGCCGTCTGCGCGCGCGCCGCGGGGGCGGCGACGGTGAGGGCCGCGGCGAGCGCGAGGGCGAGGGCGAGGAGTCGCATCGGCGCCGCCCTCAGTGCGAGGCGAAGCGGTAGGTCGAGCCGTCGGCGCGGAAGGCCGTGACGTCGTACTTGTCGCTCCGCCCCGGCATCTCCATCCCCGGCGACCCGGCGGGCATCCCGCCGACCGCGATCCCCTTCACCTTCGGCCTGTCCTTCAGCAGCCGCTGCACGTCGGCCGCCGGGACGTGCCCCTCGACGACGTAGCCGCCCACGACCGCCGTGTGGCACGACTGCAGGTCGGCCGGGACGCCGTGGCGGCGCTTGATCGCGTCGAGGTCCTCGACGTCGTTCACGGCGGTCCGGAAGCCGGCCGCGGCGACGTGCATCACCCACTTCTGGCAGCAGCCGCAGGTGGGCGACTTGTAGATCGTCATCGTCGGCCCGGGGGCGGGGGCCGCGGCGAGCGCCGCGACGGGGGCGGCGGCGGGGCCGGCGGCGCCGGCGGCCGCGCCGGCCAGCCACGCACGGCGGGTCAGGACGTCGGACATGGGACGGGAGGAGGGGACGGTGGGGGGAACGCGGTCCTGCTACCCCGCGCCCCCGGAAAGATGCCCGCCGGGCGTCAGCCCGTGAAGCCGCGCGCCGTGTGGCTGCCGTCGCAGAAGGGGGCGTTCCCCGTCCCGCCGCACCGGCAGAGCGCCACCCGCTCGTCCTCGACCAGCAGCTCCCCGGCCTCGGTCTGGATGCGCAGGGGGCCGCGGACGTACAGGGGGCCGTCCCGGCGCGCCCTGACGGTCACCGGGGGCTCGGTGGCCTCGACCACGGAGGCGGGGGCGCCGTCGGGGCGGTACGCGCGCAGCGCCCCCGTCGGGCAGCGCGCCACCGTGGCCGCCACGTCGTCCGCCGTCGCGTGCTCCAGGCGCACCCACCGCCGCTCCTTCGGGTCGAACACCAGCGGCAGCCCGCGCACGCACGCCGCCGCGTGGATGCAGCGGTTCGGGTCGAAGGTGACCGCGATCTCGTCGGTCTCGTAGCGCTGCAGGCGCTTGGGCATGGTGCGTCGGCTCAGACGGTGAGGGCCCGGCGCTCGGCCGTGCTGAGGGAACGTAGCGCCCCCTTCGGCAGGTCGCCGAGCGGGAGGGCCCCGATCGCCACCCGCACCAGCCGCAGGACCTCGACCCCGCGGGCGGCCAGCATCCGCCGGATGTGGCGGTTGCGCCCCTCGTCGAGGACCAGCTCCAGCCACGCGGTGCGCCCGCCGCTGCGGAGGAGCCGCGCCGCGCGGGCGGCCAGGACCTCCCCCTCGGGCGTCGGCACGCCGGCCAGCAGGGCGTCCAGCAGCGCGTCGTCGGGGACGGCGTCGACCTGCACGTGGTAGGTCTTGTCGACGTGCGACGCCGGGTCGAGCAGGCGCGCCGCCCACCGCGTGTCGTTGGTGAGCAGGAGCAGCCCCTCGCTGGCCTTGTCGAGCCGCCCGACGGCCGACAGGTGCGGCACCCCGGCGGCGAGCGGCGCGTCGGCGATCAGGTCGAACACGGTCGGCGCGCCGCGCGCGTCCTCGCGCGACACCACCACGCCGCGCGGCTTGTTGAGCGCGAGGTACACGCGCGGGGCCGCGCGCACCGGGCGCCCGTCGACGGCGATCGCGTCGCGGTCGGGGTCCACGCGCAGCGACGGCTCGCGGGCGACGCGGCCGGCGACCCGCACGCGCCCCGCGCGGATCCACGCCTCGGCGTCGGCGCGCGAGCAGACGCCGAGCTTGGACAGGGCGCGGGCGAGGCTCACCGCCGGGCGCCGGGCGGCCGTCACCGCCCCTCCCCGGGCGGCACCGCGTGCTCGTCGGTGGCGTGCAGGCGGAACTCGGGGAGCTGCAGGCCCCACCAGATCGCGGCCAGGCGCACGCCGGCGACGATCGCCATCCCGAGCAGCGTCGCCGTCCCGCGCGTGACGCCGGCCGCCTCGAGGCCGAAGTACGCGGCGGTGCCGGCGATGGCGGCGCTCGCGTACAGGTTGCCGCGCCGCAGCACGAGCGGGATCTCGGCGCACAGGACGTCGCGCACCGCGCCGCCGGCGGCGCCGGTGACGGTGCCGAGCAGGATGCTGCCGCCGGCGGGCATCCCGGCGCGCTCGGCGATCTGCGCGCCGGCCACCGCGAACAGGGCGAGGCCGAGCGCGTCGGCGACCTGGAGCGCCGCGTCGGGGGGCACGGTGCGCCGCCGCCGCACGAGCCAGACGGTGCCGAGCGCCGAGGCCGTGACGACCAGCAGGTAGTTGCGGTCGGCCAGCCAGGGGAGCGGGTGGCGGTCGAGGAGCACGTCGCGGATGGTGCCGCCGCCGATCGCCGTCACGAGCGCGAGCACGAGCACGCCGAACAGGTCGAGGCGCTTGCGCCCGGCGGCGAGCGCGCCGCTGACGGCGAACACCGCAACGCCGATCAGGTCGAGGACGTAGAGCAGCACGGAGCGAAGTTAGCGCGTCCGGGGCATCGGCGGCCTCGGCAACTTGTAAGCGAAACCCGCACGGGGTGTCAGGGAAACCCTGTTGCGCGGCCTTTTGACGGGGGCGACCGTCGCAGCGGCCCGTGGTCCGACCGCTCTCCGACGGAGGTCGTCATGCCGGCAACCGCTCCCATCGATCGCGAGGTGCTCCTCAACCTCAAGCTCGGGGACGAGCACGCGCTCGAGCGCCTGTTCCGTACGGCCTACCCGCACCTCGCGGATCGGGCGCGCGCCGAGCTCGACGATCCGGCATCGGCGCCGCGGGTGGTGGAGGGCGCGTTCCTGCGCGCCTGGGACCACCGCGCCGACTTCGAGTCGCCCGAGGCGCTGGAGCGCTTCCTCCAGCGGTCGGTGCACGAGGGGGCGGTGCGCGAGAAGAGCCGCCGCGCCTCGCTCCACCGCTTCGAGCAGCACGAGAAGGTCAAGCCGATCCACGCCGGCGACCGCCTCGCGGCCCCGGTGGCCGACCTGCCGGTCGACGACGCCTGGCAGCACCTGAGCGCGGTGCTGCACGCGCCCCCGCCCGACGCGGCCAAGGTCGCCGACGCGCACCACCAGCACCACAAGCACGAGGCGGCGATGCACATCGCCTCGGTCGCGAAGCGCCCGCCCTGGGCCGGGCCGGTGATCGTCGCGGTGGTGCTGGCCGCGCTGTTCCTGGTCGCGATGCGGTGGATGGACCGCACGAGCGGCGACGTGGCCGTCAGCCGCGCCCTCGCGTCGACCGAGGTCCGCGTGCGCTCGACGCGCCCCGGCGAGCGGGCCGCGCTCACGCTGACCGACGGGAGCAAGGCGACGCTGGCCGGCGACTCGAAGCTGCGCATCCCGTCGGCGTTCGGCGCGCCGGTGCGCGCGGTGGCGCTCGAGGGCGCGGCGTCGTTCCAGGTGCAGGGGGGCGGCGACGCCGCGTTCCACGTGCGCACCGGCGAGGCGATGCTGACCGCCACCGGCACGGCGTTCGACGTGCGCGCGTTCCCCGGCGAGGCGCGGACGCTGGTGCGCGTGCGCGAGGGGACGGTGACGGCGAAGTTCGGCGAGACGACGCGCGCGCTGGCGGCCGGCGACGTGGTCGACCTGCGCCCCGACGGCTCGGCGCGCGAGGTCCCGGCCGCGGCGCGCGACGTGGCGTTCGCGTGGGCCGACGGGCGGCTGGTGCTGCGCGACCGCCCGCTGCGCGAGGCGCTCGTCGACATCAACCGCTTCACCGGGCTGACGCTGCTCGTCCCCGACGCGTCGCTGCTCACGCGCACCGTCTCGGCCGACGTCGAGCTGGGGTCGACGCGCGCGCTGCTCGCGGACCTCGAGAAGAGCGGACGGCTGGCGTTCGGCTACGACGGGCCGCGCATGGTGCTGCGCGACGCCGCGGCGGCGGGGGCGGCGAAGAAGTAGCCGCCCGCGCGACCTACTCCTCCCAGGCGACGGCGTCCCCCACCGCGAGGACGCCGTCGTCGAGTACCTGGGCGTAGGCGCCGCCGCTCCACGGCGCCCGGCGCATGGCGGCCTGCAGCCCCGGCACCGCCTCGTCCATCCGCTCGCACGGGCGCGTCTCGCCGCCGACCTTCAGCCGCACGGCGCCGACGCGCAGCACGCGGCCGCGCGTCTGGGCCAGCCGCACGCCGCGCAGCAGCAGGTTGGCGCGCCGCGCGGTCGGGGGGGCGGCGCCCCCGGTCTCCGCCATCAGCGCCGCCCACGCCTCCTCCTCCAGCAGCGTCACCTGGCGGAAGCGGCTGCGGTCCGCGCTGCCGACGAGCCCGCGCCCGGCCCGCGCCTCCGCGCGCGCGACGGCGTCCATCGGGCCGCGGTGCGCGCGCTTGAGCCAGATGGCGAGCAGCGTCGGGGGTGGGGCGTCGTGCGCGGCGTCGTGTACCATGCGTGCAACCTACCCTGGCGCCGGCCGCCGCCGCGCGGGAGACTCCCGCGCATGAACCGCCGACTCTTCCTGGAGGACCTGACGCGCGCCGCCGCGCTGTGCGCCGTCGTCCCCAACGTCTGGCGCGTGACCGCGCGCCCGCGCCTGGCCGACGACCCGTTCGCGCTCGGCGTCGCCTCGGGCGACCCGACGCCGACGGGCGCGGTGCTGTGGACCCGCCTCGCCCCGCGCCCGCTGGAGCCCGACGGCGGGATGGAGGGGCCGCGTACCGTGGTGGCCTGGGAGGTCGCCGAGGACGAGGGGTTCGCGCGCGTGGTGCGCCGTGGGCGCGCGACCGCGGCCCCCGAGCTGTCGTACTCCGTGCACGCCGACGTCGACGGGCTGCGACCGGACCGCTGGTACTTCTATCGGTTCTCGGTCGGCGGCGCGAGCGGCGCCACGAGCCCCGTGGGACGCGTGCGCACGACGCCCGCCGACGGCGCGACGACGCCGCTGCGCTTCGCGGTCGCGTCGTGCCAGCACTACGAGACGGGGCTGTTCACCGCGCTCGGCCACCTCGCGCGCGAGGAGCTCGACCTGGCGCTGCACCTCGGCGACTACGTCTACGAGTACGGCCCGTATCCGAACCGCGTGCGCCGCCACGCCGGGCTCGAGATCCGCACCGTCGACGACTACCGGCGCCGGTACGCGCAGTACAAGAGCGACCCGCTGCTGCAGGCCGCGCACGCGCGCTGCCCGTGGGTCGTGACGTGGGACGACCACGAGGTGGACAACAACTACGCAGGCGGCGAGGGGGAGAACGAGTTCGAGTCGCAGGAGCAGATGCACCAGCGGCGCGCCGCCGCCTACCAGGCGTGGTGGGAGCACCAGCCGGTGCGCGTGCCGCGCGCCCGCTCGTGGGCGGACCTCACGGTCTACCGCGCGGTGCGGTGGGGCGGGCTGGCGCGGTTCGCGATGCTCGACGGGCGCCAGTACCGCAGCCGGCAGGCGTGCGGCGGCGAGCTGCAGACGGTGCCGTGCGGCGACTGGAATGACCCCGCGCGCACGATGCTCGGCGCGGCGCAGGAGCGGTGGCTCGACGACGGGCTGGCGCGCGACGGCGCGCGCTGGCACGTGCTCGGCAACCAGGTGATGGTCGCGCCGTTCGACCAGGACCCGAAGGCGCCGGAGCGGCTCGACATGGACCAGTGGGGCGGCTACCCGGCGGCGCGCGAGCGGCTGCTGCGGACGCTCGCGGGGCGCGCGGCCGGCCGCGCGGTCGTGCTGACCGGCGACATCCACTCGAGCTGGGTCAACGAGGTGCGGCGCGGGCGCGCCGCGGTGGCCGCGGAGTTCGTCGGCACCAGCATCTCCTCGGGCGGCGACGGCGCCGAGAAGTGGGGGGCGGTCACCGACGAGGCGCTGGCGGCCAACCCGCACATCCGCTGGCACAACGCGCGGCGCGGCTACATGACGTGCGAGGTGACGGCGGACGCCTGGCGCACCGACTACCGCCTCGTGCCCTACGTGTCGCGCCCCGACGCGCCGGTGGCGACGGCGGCGTCGTTCCGCCTCGCGCACGGGCGCGCGGTCATCGAGCGGGGGTGAGGGCGGCGTGGGCCCGCGCGACCGCGGGCCCGGCCACGTAGGCGTCGAACAGCGCGCCGCGCACGCGGCTCTCGCCGGCGAAGGCGCGCCGGAAATCCGAGAGGTCGACCGAGCGGCGGGCCTGCTCCAGCGTCTCGCCGCGCGCGACCGCGGCGGCGGTGCGCGCCTGCACCGCCGCCAGCAGCGTCTGCACGCGCGCGAGGCGCGCGTCGTCGCGCAGCGGCGAGCCGTGGCTGCTGGCCACCACGGCCGCGCCGAGCGCGCGCAGCCGCCCGACGGCCGCCGCGTACTCGGCGGGGAACGACGTGGTGCCGACCAGCGGCACCGGCCACGCCGCCAGGTCGCCGGCGAAGACGATCCCCGCGGCCGGCAGGTGCACCACGATGTCGCCCGCCGTGTGGCCGCGCCCCAGGTGGCGCAGCACGATCGGCGTCCCGTCGGCCGGCAGCGCCAGGCTGTCGCCCTCGAAGGTCCGCGTGGGCGGCGTGGGGCGCCACGCCGGCGCGTCGGCGAGGTAGCCCTCCCCGAGCGCGACCACGGCCGCGTAGCTGGCGCGCTCCTCGTCGTCGATCGGGCGGCCGGCGGGGCTGCGCCCCTCCGCCAGCAGCGCGCGGTAGCGGCCCAGCCCCGCGGAGAGGTCGGCGACCAGCTGCCGGCGGCGCGCCGCGTAGTCGCCCGCGAGGTCGTCGCGCGTCGCCGCGTGGGCCACGATCGCGACGTCGGGGAAGCTGTCGCGCCAGACCTGGAGCCCCGAGACGTGGTCGTCGTGCGCGTGGGTGACGACGACCGTGCGGACGGGGAGGCGCGTCACCCGGCGGACGGCGGCCAGCACCTCGCGGGTGTGGGCGGCGGTGAACTGGGCGTCCACCACCGTCACCCCGCGCTCGCCGACGACGAACGCCCCGTTCGACTCGAACAGCACCGCCGGCGGCTCGGCGCGCGGGACGAGGTAGGCGCCGTGCCCGAGGGGGACCGGCGCGGGGGGCGGCGGCTGGAGGAGGAGCGCGGCCGCGAGGGCGGGGAGTCGCATGGCGAGACGGTGCGGCGCCCCCGGCCCGGGCGCAACGCGGGCGGGACGGGGCGCGCGTCGCGCCATGCGAAAAGGTCATGAACCAGGGCTCAAACGCGGCTGGCGCGCTGCCGAAGCTCTAGGGGAGTCCCCCCAGAGCCTCTCCCTCGATGCGCACCCACCCCGCCCGCCGCACCGGCCTCGCCGCCCTCCTCGGCCTCCTGCTGTCCGGGACCGCCGTGTGGGCGCAGCCGGCGTCGCCGGCGCCCGCCGACACGGCGTCGTCGCCGGCGGCCGCCGCGGCCGCCGAGCCGCTGCCGAACCGGTTCGCGATCCACGGCTACCTGACGCAGGGGTGGGCGCAGAGCACGGGGACGGCGTTCTACGGCATGTCCAACCGCCCGTCGAGCGACTTTCGCTACGCCGCCGTGCAGGCGCGCTTCCGGGCGACCGAGAAGGACCTGTTCCTGGTCCAGCTCAACCACCGGCGGCTGGGGCGCAGCCCGATCACCGACTTCGAGTCGGACGTGAACCTGAACTGGGCGTTCTACCAGCGCACCCTCGGCACGGGGACGACGGTGAAGGTCGGGCGGATCGCGATCCCGCGAGGGATCTACAACGAGCTGCGGAGCGTCGGCGTCGCGCTGCCGACCTACCGGCCGCCGGTCGTGTTCTACGACGAGGGCGCGTACTACAGCGAGACGATCGACGGCGCCGTGGTCTCGCACCGCTTCGCCGAGGAGGCGGCGTGGAGCCTCGACGCGCACCTGTACGGCGGCGGGTGGCGCTCGCTCGCCTACGACACGTGGAGCGAGTCGTACGGCATCGCGCGCGTGCGGGCGGAGAACGCCGTCGGGGCGCAGCTCTGGCTGCACACGCCGGCCGAGGGGGTCCGCGTGGGCGTGGCCGCGCAGCGCTACGACTACGACTGGGACTCGGACGTCCCGTACGAGGTGAAGGAGTGGCACGTCTCGCTGGACGCCACGCGCGAGCGCGGCTTCCTGCGCACCGAGGCGCAGCTCCAGAACTACGGGCAGGACAAGTTCTACAGCGGCTACGTGCAGCTGGGCGCGCGCGTGACGCCGCGGCTCACGCTGACGGGCGAGGTCCAGCGCTCGCGCGACACGGACGTGCAGTACGGCGAGGGGCTGCCGGCGTCGTTCGAGTGGCACCGCTCCGACGGCCTGGGCGCGGCGTTCGCGATCGCGCCGAACTTCGTCCTGAAGGCGGAGCACCACTGGGACCGCGGGATCCAGGTCGAGCAGCCGGCGGACCCCATGCGGGCGCCCCGCTTCCGCTACGCGATCCTGAGCCTGTCGGCCAGCTTCTGATCCGCATCGCGTCCCGTCCGATGCCGCGCCGCCTGCGGTGGTCCGCGCTCTCCCTCGCGCTCGTGTTGCCGTCCGCGCCCCCGCGCCAGCCGGTGCCGACGGCGCAGGCCGCGGCCGGGTACGTGGTCGTCGTGCATGCGAGCAACCCGACGCCGGCGATGCCGCGCGAGCAGGTCGCGAAGCTGTTCCTGCGCAAGGCGACCCGGTGGCCGAGCGGCGCGCCCGCGCTCCCGGTCGACCTGCGGGGCGGCGAGCCGGCCCGCGAGGCGTTCACGCGCGAGGTGCTCGGGAAGTCGGTGCCGAGCGTGAAGGCGTACTGGCAGGCGCGCATCTTCTCGGGGTACGACGTGCCGCCGCCGGAGCAGCCGAGCGAGGCGCAGGCGGTCGCGTTCGTGCGCGCGAACCCGGGGGCGGTGGGCTACGTGTCGGGGTCGGCCGTGCTCCCCGAGGGCGTGCGCGCGCTGGCGGTGGGGCCGTGAGCGCGGCGTCGCGGCCGGGCGCGTGGGCGGAGCGCTACCGCGCGCTCTCGGTGGCGAACAAGCTGCGGCTCTTCCCGCTCGTCGCGGCGGCCGGGCTGGGGCTGGTGCTGCTCGTCGCAGTGGGCTTCGGGCTGATCGCCGAGCGCCGCCTCGCGAAGCTGGAGCGCGAGTACTACCCGGTGGTGGAGGCGGGGTGGCGGCTGGAGCAGACGCTGGGCGCGCTGCAGCGCGCGCTGCAGGACGCCGCGGCCACCGGCGACGCCGAGCACCTGGCGCGCGCCGACTCGCTGGCCGCCGCGTTCCGCGGGATCGCCGAGCACGAGGGCGACGCGGCGGCGGGGGAGCGCATCCGCACGCACTTCGCCCGCTACGCGCGCGCGGGCCGCGCCGCGACGACGCGGATGATGCGCGGCGAGCTGGGGCCCGAGGTCACCGCGGCGCTGCAGGAGTTCACCGCCGAGCACCGCGCGCTGCGCGAGGCGATCGCCCTCGACGCCGCGGCCGACCGCGCGCAGCTGACGGCGGCGTTCGCGAGCGAGCGGCGGTGGCAGCGGGCGGCGTGGAGCGTGGGCATGGCGCTGACGCTGCTCACCGTCGTCACGCTGGCGGCGCTGTCGCGCCTCGGCGCGCGCCTGGTGCTCACGCCGCTGCGCGACGCCGTGGCGGTGGCGGACCGCGTCGCCGCCGGCGACCTGGAGGTCGCGATCCCGGCGGCCGGCCCCGACGAGCTGGGGCACCTGCTGCGCACCCTCGGGCGCATGGTCGAGAGCCTGCGCGGGAGCGAGGACCGGCTGGTGCACCAGGCGACGCACGACGCGCTCACCGGGCTCGCCAACCGCGTCCTGCTGCGCGAGCGCGTGCTGGCGCTGGACGCGCACGGCGCGCGCGCCGCCAGCGCGATGCTCTACGTGGACCTGGACGACTTCAAGAACGTCAACGACTCGCTCGGGCACGAGGCGGGCGACCAGCTGCTCGTGGCGGCCGCCGCGCGGCTGCTGAACGCGACGCGCGGCTGCGACACGGTGGCGCGGCTCGGGGGCGACGAGTTCGCGATCCTGCTCCCGCACGTGCAGTCCGCGGCCGACGCGCGGGTGGTGGCGGAGCGCGTCGTCCGCGCGCTGGCGGCGCCCTTCCGCATGCGCGACCACGACGTGAGCGTCGGCGCGAGCGTCGGCATCGCCCTCGGCGCCAGCGTGGCGCAGGCCGAGGACCTGCTGCGCTCCGCGGACCTGGCGATGTACGCGGCCAAGCACGGCGGGAAGGGGCGGCACGCCGTGTTCGCCGAGTCGATGCGCACCGCGGCGCTGGAGCGCATCGCGATGGAGGGCGACCTGCGCGGCGCGCTGGAGCGCGCGGAGCTGGAGCTGCACTACCAGCCGATCGTCGAGCTGGCGACGCGCCGCGTGGTGGGGGCGGAGGCGCTGGTGCGGTGGCGCCACCCGGAGCGCGGGCTCGTCCCGCCCGGCGACTTCATCCCGGTCGCCGAGGCGACGGGGCTGATCGTGCCGATCGGGCACTGGGTGCTGCGCGAGGCGTGCCGCCAGGCCGCGGCGTGGCGCCGCGCCGGCTACGGCGCCGCCGACGCGCCGTTCCGTATGGCGGTGAACATCTCCGCCTGGCAGATCCAGCACGCGTCGCTGGTGGACGAGGTGCGCGGCGCGCTCGAGGAGCACGCGCTGCCGCCGGAGGCGCTGACGCTCGAGATCACCGAGAGCGCGATGCTCGCCGACACCGAGACGACGCTGGCGCGGCTGCACGCGCTCAAGGCGCTGGGCGTGCGGTTGGCCGTCGACGACTTCGGCACCGGCTACTCGTCGCTGGCGTACCTGCACCGCTTCCCGGTGGACGTGCTCAAGATCGACCGCGCGTTCGTGGCGCGCGTGGGCGGCGCGGCGCACGAGGGGAGCCACGACGCGACGCTGCTGCGGGCCATCGTCGCGATCGGCGAGGCGCTGCGGCTGCCGATGGTCGCCGAGGGGCTGGAGCACCCGGCGCAGGTCGAGGGGCTGCGCGCGCTCGGGTGCGACCTGGGGCAGGGGTTCCACTTCGGGCGCCCGACCCCGGCCGCCGACTGGCCGCCGTCGCCCGCGCTCGCGCCGCAGCGCGCCGCGGCCTGAGCGCGACCGGCTCCGTCAGCGCGCGCCGAGCTCGCGGTACCAGGCCGCGAAGGCGCGGTCGTGGAAGGCGCGGCTGAACAGCGTCCACTCGCCGAGCGACGCCGGCAGCGCGAACGCGGCCGCCGCGTCGGTGGCGGGGAGCCCGGCGGCGTGGGCGGCGCGCGCGGCGCGCTCCGCCTCGTCGAGCAGCGCCAGGTAGCGGTCGACGTCGGGCGCGCGCCCCACCGGCCCGTGCCCCGGCACGAAGCGCCCGCGCCCGTCCCGGCGCAGCGCGCGCGCGGCGGCGCCGAGGCGCGACGGCGTCGCGTCGACGTAGTTGGGGAAGATCCCGTTCCAGAGCAGGTCGCCGCCGAAGGCAACCTCGGCGTCGTCGACCAGCACCGCGACGTCGCTCGCGGTGTGCGCGGCGAAGGGGCGCACGCGCACCGTGCGGCCGCCGAGGTCGAGCGCGGTGTCGGCGTCGCCGGGGAGGATCACGGCGTCGCGCAACGCGGCCTCGCGCGACGGGTCGGCGGGCGCGTTGCGCAGCGCGGCGTCGCGGGTGGCGGCGGTGCCGTGGACGGCGCAGCGCGCGTCCGCGTCGCGGTAGCCGGCGAGGCCGTTGGCGTGGTCGGCGTGGTAGTGCGTGACCACGACGTGCGTCGGCCAGCGGCCCGTCAGCTCGCGCGCCCGCTCGGCGAGCCAGCGCGCGCCGGCCGGCTGGTTGAACCCCTCGACCGCGAGCACGCCGTCGCGCCCGGCCACCAGCCCGCCGTTGGAGAGCGTGGTGCGGTCGCCGGCGAACGGCGTCGAGACGAGCGCCCAGACGCCCTCGGCGACGCGCTCCAGGGCGCCGAAGGGCTCGCGGGCGACCACCGCCCCCGCCGGCGCCCAGGGGGACGCGCGGCGGTCGGCGGCGAGGGCGCGGCCCGCCAGCGCGAGGTGGGCGGCGCCGGCGGCGAGGGCGGCGAGGGCGAGGAACGCCCGACGCGACAGGGCGTTGGGGGAGGTGGCGGCGGGGTCGGTCACGCCCCATGCTAACGCCGCCCGCGCGGCGCCAACACTCGGCCCCGCCGCGGCGTAGTCGGCGCGACCCATTCCCCCCGGAGCCCCCCTCCATGGTGTTGTCCCCCCGTCTGGCGCGCGTGCTCGGCGCCGCCGGCGCGATCGGCGCGGCGCTGCCGCTCGGCGCGCAGGCCGGCCCCCGCGCGGTCCCCCCCTCCACCTACGCGATCACCAACGCCCGCCTGGTGCCGGTGTCGGGCGCCGCGATCGAGCGCGGCACCGTCGTCGTGCGCGGCGGGCTGATCGCCGCCCTCGGCGCGAACGTCGCCGTCCCGGCCGACGCCCGCGTGATCGACGGCAACGGGCTGACCGTGTACCCCGGCTTCATCGACGCCTACTCGACGCTCGGCGTGGCCGCGCCGCGCGCGAGCGGGCAGGGCGCGGGCGGCGGGGGCGGCGGCGCCGCGGCCTTCGCGGCGGCCGCGCAGG
>NZ_JARGEK010000122.1 GCF_029211165.1 Roseisolibacter sp. H3M3-2 | reverse complement strand
GCGGCGCGCGAGGTGACGCTCACCGGTGCCGCGCCCGCCGAGGCGGCGACGGCGCTGCGCCGGTGCGGCGTCGCGCGGCTCGCGCCCGGCGAGGCGTCGGTGGGCACGACCTGCGTCGCCCACCTCTCCGCCGACGGACGGCGGCTCCGCGTCGCCGTGGTGCTCGGCCGCGTGCCGCTCGCCGCGTCGCGCGGGACGCCGGGGCAGGTCCCGCAGTACGCCGTGGCCCCCGACGCGCCCGAGACCGGGGTCACGCTGACCTGGTGGGACGGCGCGCGGTGGGCCGTCGAGGGGCTGCAGGCCACGCTGTCGGGGGAGGACCTGCGGCACCCGGTGCTCGACGCGCTGGCGGCGCGCCTCGCCGACCGGACGGGCGTCCACCTGCTGCGGACGTTCGCGGTGGACTTCGAGCACCACCCCGACGGCGTGGCGGGGCTGGCGCCCTTCCTCGCGGAGGCGGAGCGGCAGGCGGCGGCGCTGGCGGCCGGGACGCTGCTCCCGGGGATGCCCGGGACGGGGGTCCGGCTGGGCCCCTGAAGGTTCTTTCGGCGGGCGTGAGTGGGTTCGCGGCGTTTTCGCGCGCTCTGGAGTGAGGCGGTCCCGGACCGCCCCTTCCCACGCCACTCCTCATGGAGGCCCGCCATGCGCGCCCACCGTTCGCTCCTCGTCGCCGCCCTCGCCCTCTCGGCCGCCGCCGTCGCCCGCCCGCTCGCCGCCCAGGCCGCGCGCGCCGAGGCCCCGCGCGCCGACGTGGTCGCCGCCCCGGCCGTCCGCCCGCTGGCCGTCTACCGGCTGGGGCGCACCGCGCTCGCCGGGCTCCCCGGGCACGTCACCGTGTCCGACTCGGCGGGGACGCTCGTCGCCCGCTACCGCGCCCCCGGCGCGAACCGCGAGCAGCCGATGACGGTCACCGTCATGCAGACGGACCTCGTGCTGCAGGCCGAGACGGCGGGCGGGCTGCTGACGCTCCTGCTGGAGCGGCAGAACGACGCGTCGAGCGCCGCGCTCACCGGCCGCTGGTGGCTGGGCGCGCAGGAAGGGGTCCTCCGCGCCACGCGCGACGAGTGACGCCGGGGCGGGCGCCGCGTCTCCCGCGGATGACCCGCCCCACCCCGCCCCGCCCCCGCGTCCGCCCGTGGGTCGTCGCGCTCGCGCTGGGCGCGGGGGCGCTCGGGCTCTGGTGGCCGCGGCTGCTCCCGTGGCGTCGCGGCGTCGCCGTCGCCACCGGCGTGGTCGACGTGCGGAGCGACTCGGCCGTCGACCCGCGCATCGTGCGGGTCGCCGAGGAGGCGGGGCGCCGCGTGCGCGCGGCGGGGCTCGCGATCCCCGCGCGCCAGCTCGTGCTGCTGTGCCGGTCGCGCGCCTGCTGGTTCGCCAACCCGTCGCCGCGCTGGTCGCGCGCGACCACGCGCCTGTTCGACGGGCTCGTCGTGCTGTCGCCGTGGGTCCCGCTCGGCCCCCTCCCCGCGGCCGCCGAAGCGCCGCGCCCCGGCGGGTGGGCGCGCCCGCTCTACTGGTCGCTGCCGGCGTCGCGGCACGAGTGCGCGGTGCGCGTGCTCTTGCACGAGCTGGCGCACGTCGCCGACATCCGCCGCCGCGGACGGCTGCGCGCCTGGCGCGCCGGGGCGGGCGAGGCCGAGGCGTTCGCGTCGCGGGTGGCGCGCGCCACCGCGCGCCCCGACAGCGCGCTCGGCCCCACCGAGTGCGCCGGCGCCGACGGGATGGACGGATAGCGCGGCGCGCGGCGCGACGTAGCTTCCGACGGCCCCCGACGACGAGCGCCGTCCGCATGTCCGACGAATCGCCATCCCCCGCCCCGGCCGCGCGCGCCCGGTCCGCGCACGAGCTGCGGCGCCTCGGCGCGGAGTACCTCCGCCGCGCCAACGCGCACATGGCGCACGCCCGCCACGCCGGGCACGGCGGCGGCGCGTACGTCCCCCTCCCCGAGACGGCGGAGGAGCACGCCGGGCAGTACCTCGTGCACTGCGACTCGCCGCGCGCCGCGCTCGAGGCGCTCGACTACCAGCTGCGGAACCTGGACGCCGGGGAGAACGAGGCGCTCTGGCGCGCCGCGCGCGCCCTCCTGGCCGACGTGGTCGCGCGCACGCCGGGGCGGCGCCGGGGGGACGATGGCCGCTGACCACGAGGGCGGGCCGCCGCAGCTGCCGGTCGCGCTGACCTTCGCCGGGGTGGCGGGGGCGCCGGCGTCGGGCGGCGCGCCGACCGTGCTGCCCGCGGAGCTGGGGGAGACGCTGCGCGCGTTCTTCGACGCGCACCCGACGGTCGCGTGGGTGCAGTTCGAGATCGCGCTGAGCGAGGACGGCGAGTCGCTGGAGTTCGCGGGCGGGACGCTGCACCGGCTCGGCGGGCAGCCGCTGCGCGAGGGGCGCGACGCGGAGCGCGCCGCCGCCGACTTCCGCCGCCTGCTGCGCGCCGACGCGCGGCTCGCGGAGCTCCCCGTCGTGCTCACCGTCGCGACGGGCGGGATCGACCACGCGTTCCGCATCGCGCGCGAGGCCACCGGCGCGGCGCCGGGCGTGCCGTCCGCGGGCGCCCCCGACGAGGACGAGCGCGCGATGCGGCGCGAGCGCGCGCGCCTGGCCGAGCGCGACGCGCGCTACGACCAGCGCGACTTCATCCCCGACGACGACGGGCAGCCCGGCGCCTGACGCCGCGCGGCCGCGCGGTCAGGGCTCGGCCAGCCAGCCGCGCAGCAGCGCGGTCGTCGTCGCCGGCGCCTCCATGGCCGGCAGGTGGCCGCAGCGCCCGAACACGTGCAGCGACGCGCCGGGGATGGCGCGGAACATCGCGCGCGACTCGGCCAGCGGGGTGAGCGCGTCGGCGTCGCCGACGGCCACCAGCGTGCGGACGGCGATCGTCGGCAGCAGCGGGCGGGAGTCGGGGCGGCCGAGGATCGCCGTCTGCTGGCGGAGGAACGCCTCCGCGCCCACGCGCTCGGCCATCGCGCGCACCTCGTCGCCGAGCGGGGTGGCGACGCGGTCGGCGTGCACGAGCTGGCGGAGCAGGCGCGTGGTGACGCCGGCGAAGCGCCCGTGCCGCAGCGACGCCATCGCCGCGCGCCGCCGCGCCGCGCGGTCCGCCGAGGCGGCGGCGGCGCTGCTGGCGAACAGCGCCAGCCGCGTCACGCGCGCCGGCGCCCGGCGCAGGATCTCGAACGCCACGTAGCCGCCCATCGAGAGCGCGGCCAGCGCGAAGCGCGGGGGCGCGCCGGCGAGGGCGCGGTCGGCCATCGCGCCGACGTCGTCGTCGCGCGTCAGGTCGGCCACGCGCGCGTCGGCCACGTCGGCCAGCCCCGTCACCTGGTCGCGCCAGAGGCGCGCGTCGCTGAGGAGGCCGGGGAGCAGGAGCAGCGGCGTGCGCTCGACCATGGCGTGCCCGGTCCGCGAGGGAGCCCAGTCCCCGGTGCGTCCGGGTCCGCGCCCGCGTCGGCGCACGGCAATCTTACCGCGCGCCCACTTCCCGCGCCGCCCGCCGGCGCGCTAGCTCTCGGTCGAGCGCCCCGTCCCCGATCCCCGCCGCCCATGCGCCCCGCCGTCGCCCTGCCGCTCGCCCTCGCCCTGGCCGCGCCCGTCGCGGCGCCTCTCGCGGCGCCGCTCGCCGCGCAGGTGCCGGGGGTCGCCGGCACGCTCGTCGTCACCAACAAGCGCCCGTCCACGCTGACGATCCTCGACGTCGCGTCGGGGCGCACGCTCGCCACGCTCCCCACCGGCGCGGGGCCGCACGAGGTGGTGCTGTCGCGCGACGGGCGCACCGCGGTCGTCACCGACTACGGCGGCCGCCCCGCGGGGACGACGCTCACCGTGGTCGACGTCCCCTCGGCGCGCGTGACGCGCACCATCCCGCTCGGCGAGTACCGCGCGCCGCACGGCCTCGTCTTCCTCCCCGGCGACTCGCTGGTGGCGGTGACGTCGGAGGCGACCGGCAACGTGGTCGTCGTGCACGTCGGCGACGGCGCGGTGCGCCGCGCGGTGCCGACGCAGGCGGCGGGGTCGCACATGGTGGCGGTGGCCGCCGACGGCGCGACCGCGTTCACCGGCAACATGGGCGCGCACAGCGTGTCGCGGCTCGACCTGCGCGCCGGCACGCACGTGGCCAGCTGGCCGGTGCCGAACGTGCCCGAGGCGATCGGCGTCACCCCCGACGGGCGCGAGGTGTGGGTGGGGAGCAACGCGCTGCACCGCGTGAGCGTCCTCGACGTCGCGACGGGCGCGGTGACGACGGCCGCCGACAGCGTGGACTGGCCCTACCGCGTGCTGTTCACCCCCGACGCGCGCACGGTGCTGATCCCCGACATGAACCGCGACGTCGTGCGCTTCCTCGACCGCGCGTCGCGGCGCGAGCTGGGGCGCCTCGCCGTCCCCGGCGGCGGCCCGCAGGGGATCACGCTGACGCCCGACGGGCGCCACGCCTTCCTGTCGCTGAGCAAGGAGGGGCGCGTGGTCGTGATCGACGTGACGGCGCGCCGCGTGGTCGGGTCGCTGGCCGCGGGCGAGACGCCCGACGGCGTCGCGTTCACGCCGACGGTGCAGCCGCGGCGGTAGCCGGCGCGGCGGGGCGGGCGGCGGGCGCGCCGAGGGTCCGCCCCACCTCGTCGAGCACGCGCGCCGGCGCCTCGCGGTGCGGCACGTGGCCCACCCCGTCGAGGATCACCACGCGCGACGGGCCCCGCACGCCGGCCGCGATGCGCCGCGGGTGCGCGACCGAGCCGTACTCGTCGCCGTCGCCGTGCAGCGCGAGCGTCTGGCAGCGCACGTCGCGCAGCACGTCGTCGAGCGACCAGCCCGCGAACGACGGCGCGAGCCACGTCTCGGTCCACGCGTCGAGCACCCAGCGCGCCTTGTCGCCGTGGTAGCGCGCGAGGCGCTCGACCTGGCCGGGCGCGCGGAACGCCGCGCGCGCGGCGCGCACGCCGGCGAGCGTGCGGTCCTCGACGAAGCTCTGCGCCGACACGGTGACGAGCGCCTCGCACGCGTCGCCGAGCCGCGCCGCGGTCGCGACCGCCATCCCGCCGCCGACGCTGTGGCCGAACGCGACCACGCGCGCCAGCCCCAGCGCGGCGCGCACCGGCGCGACGCCCGCGTCGACCTCGTCCGCCACGAACGTCGGCGGCAGCGTGCCCGGGTGCGGGTCGGAGCGCCCGAAGCCCAGCCGGTCGTACGCCACCACCGTGCGCCCGGTCGCGACCGCCAGCGCGGCCGGGAAGTCGCGCCAGAGCTCGACGCTGCCGAGCGAGTCGTGGAAGAGCAGCACCGGCGCGGCGCCGGCGCGCGCGTCCGCGGGCGCCCACGTGCGCGAGAACAGCGCGCCGTGGGGCGTGGCGATCGTGTGGTCGAGTGCGGTGACGGTCATACGACACTCTAACACCCGCGTCGTCCGGTACGCCGGCGCGCCGCCGGAATACCGCTTGCCTGCACCCGCCGGTCCGTCCGATCGCAGCCATCTTCCCACTGGAGTCATAGATGCCGTATTCCTCGCTCTCGCAGCACCGGAACGTCCAGTTCCCCGCCGAACTCGCCGACGTGCGCGGCTACGAGGTGCGCACGCGCGACGACGACGACAAGGTCGGGCGCGTGGACGACCTGATCTGCTCCCCCGACGGCAGCATCCGCTACCTCGACGTCGACCTCGGCGGCTTCTTCAACACGCGCCACGTCGCGCTCCCGATCGGCGCCGCGCAGGTCGACCGCGCGAACGACGTCGTGTGGGTGATGGGGATGACCAAGGACCAGATCAAGGCGCTCCCCGAGTACACGGGCGACGCCGGCCTGATCGACGACGGCTACGAGTCGCGCACGCGCGGCGTGTACGGCTCGCAGGCGGCCGACCGCGACCTGTACGACCAGGGCCGCTTCTACGCCGCGCGCGGGGGCGAGGGCGCGCGCGAGGCGCGGCTGGTGCTGTCGGAGGAGCAGCTCTCCGTCGGCAAGCGCCAGGTGCAGGCGGGCGAGGTCGGCATCCGCAAGACGGTCGAGACCGAGCACGTGCGCGAGTCGGTGCCGCTCATGCGCGAGGAGGTCACGATCGAGCGCCACCCGGTGTCGGCCGACGCGTACCGCGGCGACCTGGACATCGGGGAGGACGAGATCCGCGTCCCGCTGATGCGCGAGGAGGCCGTGGTCGAGAAGCGCGTCGTCCCGACCGAGGAGGTCGTGCTCCGCAAGCAGGCCGTGACGGAGCAGCAGGAGGTCGAGGCCGACCTGCGCCGCGAGCGCGCGGTGGTCGACGACGCGGCGGTGCGCACGCGCCAGGGGCTCGCGGGGACGCGCGTCGTCGGCGGCGCGTCGGGCGCGTCGGCCGCGGCCGACCGCGCCACCAACTCGGGCCCGGCCGACCGCCTCGCCGGCCGCGCCGACGACCTCAAGGACCGCGTCGACGGCAACCCGGCGTCGCGCCCGGGCCCGGACGCGACGGACCGTCGCATCTGACGCCGCACGCCCGCGGTCGGCCGGGCGGCGCATCGCGCGCCGCCGGGCCGGCCCGGGCCGGCAGGAGACCGCATGCGTCCACACGACAACGAGCGGCTGATCCCGCTCCGCTCCCTCCCCGACCACCGGCTCGCGGCGGGGGAGCCCGACATCCGCGGCTGGGAGCTGCGCGCCGCCTCGGGGCGCCGCCTCGGCGTGGTCGAGGAGCTGCTGGTCGACCCGGCCGACGACGCGGTCGCCGCGCTCGCGGTGGCGGTCGACGGCGGCGACGGCCTCGCCGTTGTGCCGCTGGCCGACGCGCGGATCGACGCGCGCACCCGGGTGGTGCACGCCGACGTCGCGCCCGACCGCCTCGCCGCGAGCGCGCGCGCGTCGCGCGTCCGCACGGCCGACGCGGCGCCGCACCCCGGCGTCACCGTCGAGCGCCAGGCCGACGGCGGGCAGGTGATCCGCGTCCCCGTGGTCGAGGAGGAGCTGGTGGTGGAGCGGCGCCCCGTGGTGAAGGAGGTCGTCGTGATCCGCAAGCGCGCCGTCGCCGACGAGCGCGTGGTCGAGGCCGAGCTGCGCCGCGAGCGCCTCGAGGTCGACCGCCGCGATTAGCGCACCTCGCGCATGCATGGGAGGGCCGCGTTCCGCGCGGTCCCCTCAGCGTTCGCGGATCGCGACGTGAGCGCCGGGCGCCGAGCGCCGATGGTCACGCCGCGCTCGGCGCCCGGCGCTCCGCGCTCGGGTCGTCGCCCACGGGCGTGCGGCCGCGCGCGCGAGACCCTGCCTTCCGACGAGATCGGGAGCTGCTCTACGGTGCGTCGTCGGCGCGCGGCAGCGCCAGCGTGAAGGTGCTGCCCGCGCCCGGCGCGCTCTCGACCGTCAGGTCGCCCCCCATGCCGCGCGCCAGGTCGCGGCTGATCGCGAGCCCGAGCCCCGTCCCCTCGGCGGTGCGCGTCAGGTCCGCGCGCACCTGCACGAACGGGTCGAAGATGCGCTCGTGCTGGTCGGCCGCGATCCCGATCCCGCTGTCGCGCACGGCGATCGTCACGCGCGCGTCCGCCTCGGCCGCCGTCAGCGCGATGCGGCCGCCGCGGTCGGTGAACTTCACCGCGTTGGAAAGCAGGTTCACCAGCACCTGCCGCACCTTCTCGGCGTCCGCGCGCACTTCCAGCGTCGGCGCGCACTCGGCCACCACGAGCGCCAGCCCCTTGGCGCGCGCCTGCGGCGCGACCAGCGCCTCGGCGGCCGCCAGCACGTCGCGCACGCGCACCGCCGTCAGGTCGAACTGCACGGCCCCCGTCTCCAGCCGCGCGTAGTTGAGCACCTCGTTGATGAGCCCGAGCAGGTGGCGCTGGCTCGCCTGGATGCGCAGCAGGTCCTCGCGCTGCGCCGCCGAGATTGGCCCGCGGATCCCAAGCTCCAGCAGCTCGGCGTAGCCGCCGATCGCGTTGAGCGGGGTGCGCAGCTCGTGGCTCATCACCGCGAGGAACTCGCTCTTCGCCTGGTTGGCCGCCTCGGCTTCGGCGCGCGCGGCGCGCTCGGACTCGAACAGGCGCGCGCGCTCCAGCGCCTGCGCCGCCTGCCGGCCGAAGGCGAGGAACAGCTCGCGGTCCGCCTCCGTGTGCACGCGCGGCGCGTCCCACGAGAACGACATCGCCCCCACCACGTCGCCGGCGACCGCGAGCGGCACCGTCGCCACCGCCTGCGTCCCCAGCTCGTCGAAGAACGGCGCCGCGTCGGCGAAGCGCGCGCGCAGCGCGCCCCCCTCCTCGACGAAGATCGGCGTGCCGGCGCGCAGGCACACCGCGACCGGGCCGGCGCGGGTGAGCGGGAAGCGCGTGTACGCGCGCACGACCGACGGCGACAGCCCGTGGTGCCGGAGGATCGCCCCCTCCCCCGGCCCGTCGGGGCCCGGCGGCGTCACCCGCAGCGCGAGCATCCCGGTCGTCGCGTGCGTCGCGGCCACCCCCTGCGCGACCACCACGTCGGCCACCTGCTCGGGCGTCGTCGTCGCCGCGAGCGCGGCGGTGAGCGCCTGCAGCCGGTCGGCGCGCTCGCGCGCGCGCTCCACCTCGCGCCGCGCGCGCACCTGCTCGGTGACGTCGTTGCCGTGGGCGATCACCCCGACGCGCCGCGGCGTCCCCCCGGCGTCGGCCTCCACCAGCGGCAGGTACACGAAGTCGAAGACGCGCTCCTCGGGCGCGGCGCCGGGCGACGTCGAGAGCCGGATCGGCACCTCGCGCCCGACGTACGGCTCCCCCGTCTCCACCACCCGGTCGAGCAGCCGGTCGAACCCCTGCCCGCGCAGCTCGGGGATCGCGTCCAGCAGCGGCCTGCCGATCACGTCGCGGCGCCCGTTGAGCGCGAGGTACGCGTCGTTGGCGAGCACCAGCACGTGCTCCGGGCCGCGCACGATCGCCAGCACCGACGGCGTCTGCGCGAACACCGCCGCCAGCCGCGACCGCTCGACGTCGAGCGCGGCCAGCAGCCGGTCGCGCTCCGCGTCCGCCGCCCGCCGCGCGCCGACGTCGCGGAAGTGCACCATCAGCCCGCCCGCCCACGGATAGGTGCGCACGTCGAACCAGGTGCCGAGCGGCGGGAAGTACGCCTCGGCCGAGGTGACGCGCCCGGTCGCCATCGCCTCGCGGTACGGCCCCTCGAACGGCGAGCCGACGACGTCCGGGAAGCACTCCCACAGCGTGCGCCCGAGCAGCGCCGCGCGGCCGCTCCGCAGCAGCCCCTCGGCGGCGTCGTTCACGTAGGTGAAGCGCCACTCGCGGTCCACGAGGTAGAACGCGTCGGCGATGCTCCCCAGCACCGCCTCCAGCCGCGCGCGCGCCGCCTCGGCCTCGCCGCGCGCCCGCTCGCTCTCGCCGAGCAGCCGCTCGATCTCGCGCCGCGCGAGCACCTGCTCGGTGTGGTCGACCGCGAAGTTGAGGATCCCGGTGACCCGCCCCTCGGCGTCGCGCACCGCGACGAAGCGGACGTCGAACCACGCGTCCACCACGCCGGTGCCGTCGCGGTCGTAGCGCAGGTGCGTCTCGGGCCCGACCCACGGCTCGCCGGTGGCGTAGACGCGGTCCATCCGCTCGTACACCCCCTGCCCCTCCAGCTCCGGGAACGCCTCGCGCACGGTGAGGCCGGTGACGTCGCGGCCGCCCCCGCTGATCCGCCGGAACTCGGCGTTCACCAGCACGTGCCGGTGCTCGGGCCCGGCGAGCAGCGCCACCGGCGCCGGCATGTGGCGCACGAGCGCCTCGAGCCGCGCGCGGTCGGCCGCGGCGAGGGCCAGCAGCTCGGCGCGCTCGCGCGCCGTCCCCGGCGCCTCCCCGGGCGCTCCCCCGGTCCCCCCCGATGTCGTCCCCACGTCCATGCGCCGCCCCGTTCGTCGCGTGCCGGGCGACGGACGGAAATCCCGCGCCGGCGCGGCGCGCCCCCCGGTCCAACCTAGCCGCCCGGGGCGGCCGGCGGGGGGCGCCGGAACCCGGGGCCCGGCTGTAGCATAGGAGAGGGGTGCGGCAGTCCCGCCGCCCGGGTCCGCGGAGCCGAGGCCATGGCCAACCTGATCACCGTCCTGCGCACGCTGCTGGCGTTCCTCGCCGTCGCCATGCTCCGCTGGCACACGTGGGAGATCTACGTCGGCGCGGCGGTGCTCACCGTCCTGCTGATCTGGATGGACGCGTGGGACGGCTGGGTCGCGCGCCGCCGCAACGAGGCCTCCAAGGCCGGCGCCGTGTTCGACATCCTCGGCGACCGCGTCGTCGAGATGACCTACTGGATCGCCTTCGCCTCGTTCGGGTGGATCCCGGTCTGGGTCGCCGTGCTGGTGTCGGCGCGCGGCATCCTCGTCGACGGCTTCCGCGCGCTCGCCTTCGAGCGCGGGCTCACGGCGTTCGGCGCCACCTCGATGATGCGCTCGCGGCTGGGCGCGCTGCTCGTCAGCTCGCGGCTCAGCCGGGGGGCGTACGGCGTCGGCAAGGCGGCGGCGTTCACCCTGATCATCCTCGCCTTCGCCCCCGGGTGGCAGCCGTCGCTCAAGACGACGCTGGCGGTGCTGGCCTACGGCTGCGTCTACGCGACGGTGATCCTGTGCGTGGTGCGCGGGCTGCCGGTGCTGCTGGAGGCGCGGCGCTTCCTCGCCCCCGAGCGCGCGGGGTAGCGGATCGGCGGCTCAGCGCGCGCGGCGCATCGGCCCGTACTCGCGCGGGCAGTCGACCGCGGCGGCGTCGCCGTCGCACTCCGGAGGCGGCGCGAAGTACCAGGGGCGCACCACGCGCACGGCCACCCGCCGCCCGCCGCGCGTCGCGGGCTCGAAGCCGAAGGCCCGGATGTCCGCGCGCAGCGCGTCCGCCGCGCGCGGGTCGGCGCCCGGCATCGTGACCAGCGTCTCCGGCACCGGCGCGCCGAGGGTGTCGACGACGACCGACGCGAGCACTTCCGCGCGTGCCCGGGCGCGCGCCATCGACGCCGGGTAGGGCCCCATGCGGTGGCGCCACACCCCGGGCGCCGAGCGGTGGCGCGCCGCGACCGGCGCCAGCGCCGGGGGACACCCGACGTCGCCCGACGCGTGGACCCGTCCCGCGCGGCGGGGCGGCGTCGTGCGCAGCGCCCGCGCCTCGCGGGACGCGCGCGCGAACGCCGCCAGCAGCGGCGCGTCGACGGGCACCTCCTGGTGGAGCTCGACCGCGCAGCCGCGCAGGTGGCCGATCACCGCGAGCCGCGACGTGTCGCTCACGTAGTCGATCGAGTGTGCGACCACGAAGCGGTTGCCGCCGCTGTCGGGGCCCAGCGCGACCACCGGCCGCTCCCCCGGCGTCCTGACCAGACGTGGGTTGGCCGAGTCGGCCGCCAGGAACGCGCGGACCCGCGCGAGCCAGGCGTCGACGCTGTCGGGCGCGAACCAGTCCTGGCCGGCGGTGACGGTGTGGTTGAGGCGCCAGCCGGCGAAGCGCACCCGCACCCACCCGTCGGCGTCGGCGCGCACCTCGGTCCGCAGCGTGGGCCCGCGCATCCAGTACTCCCGCGGCCGCGGGGGCGGCGCGAGGGGGGCCAGTCCCGCGGGGTCGAACGCGACCACGTGCGTGACCACCTGGCGCACCGGCAGGCCCGCCACCTCCGCGGGCCGGTACCGCCACCGCTCCACGAGCGCGCGCGCCGCGCGGGCGAGCGCGGGCGTGGCGCCGGGAAGCACGGCGATCGACGCCGGTTCGGGAACCCCCGCGGTGTCGACCACGAGGCGCACGCCCACCTCCTCGAACCGTCGCGCGTCGGCCGGCACCTCGTCCGGGAAGCGCGGCACGGGGTTCGTCGCCGCGGGCGACGCGGGGCATCCCACTTCGGTTGCGTAATACGCGCGCTGCAGGGTCGGCAGCGCGGGCTCCGGCGACTCGCGGCCGGCCACCTGGGCCGCGCGCGTCAGCCGCTCGGCCATCCGCAGCAGGTCGTCCGCCTTCGCGGTGTAACCGCGCTGGATGCCCGCGCAGTCCACGAAGCTCACGTAGACGCCGACCTGCTGCGGGCGCTCGTGCACGGTCACCTGCAGGCGGCTGTGCCCCTGACCGAGCGGCGTGACCTCCGCGCCTCGGGCGTGCGCCGATTCGCCGGCGCCGAGCCGCGCGCGCACCTCGTCCGCCCAACGCCTCACCTCCGCGGGGCGCGCCAGCAGGCGCGAGGCGGACGGGCGCTCCCGCGCCTCGAGCTCCCCTTCGAGATGACGCAGCACCACCCAGCCGTCCTCCGTCGCCTCGATCATCGACGGGTTCGAGCGCTCGGGCGCGAACGTCGCGATCGCCAGCGTGCGCGGCCGCCACACATCGAGCGGGACGACCGGCGGCTCGGCGGCCGACGGGCGCCCGGGGGAGCGCTGGGCGTGGGCGGGGAGGACGGGCGCGCCCGCCGCGAGCGCGGCGAGCGTCGACAGCACGCACGGAAGACGTCGCATGCCGGCAGGACGAGCGAGCGCCGGGGCGGGCCACGGCGCGGCGCGCCCCGCGCGTCGCACCTGCGTCCCGCCGCCGGCGCGCGCCGA
>NZ_JARGEK010000121.1 GCF_029211165.1 Roseisolibacter sp. H3M3-2 | reverse complement strand
GGCCCCGGCGGCGGTGCTGCGCGACGGCTGACCGCCGCCGCGCGCCGTCAGCCGAGCCGCACGACCTGGCCGGTGACGCCGCGCGCAGCGTCGGAGCAGAGCCACGCCACCGCCGCCGCGACGTCCTCGCGCGACACGTAGTCCCCGCGGTCGCCCATCGCCGCGACGTTGTCCGCGGTGCGGATGCTCGTGGGGGCGACGGCGTTGGCGCGCACGCCGTGCGCCCGTTCCTCCTCGGCCACGGCGCGCATGAGGGCGAGCACGACGCCCTTGGCCGCCGCGTACGCCGCCATGCCGGCGCCGGTCGCGCCGGGGAGCGCGGCCACGGACCCGAAGTAGACGACGCTCCCGCGCGTGCGCCGCAGCATCGGCAGCGCGGCGCGGGTGACGAGCATGGCGGTCTTGCCGTTCCGCGACAGCATCCGTCCCCACACGTCGGAGTCCGACTCGGCGACGGTCCCCGGCTGGAAGCCCCCGGCCACGCACACCAGCGCCCCGACGTCCCCCACCGCCTCGCGCACCCGCGCGACGGTCGCCTCGACCTCCTCGTCCACCGTCAGGTCGCAGGCGAAGGCGTGCGCGTCGCGCCCCTCCGCGCGCAGCGCGGCCGCGCGCGCCTCGACGTGCTCCGGGGTGCGGTCGACGAGCGCGAGCGGCGCGCCCGTCGCCGCCAGCGCGCGGGCGACGGCCTCGCCGACCTGGCCTTCGCGGCCGACGCCGGTGATCAGAATCGGGTGAGGCATACGGCGAATGTAGGGGCGGGAGTCGTCGAAGCGGGAGTCGTGAATGCGGGAGTCGGAAGAGCGCACTGCGCCGTCGCGACTCCCGCATTCACGACTCCCGCGGTAACGACTCCCGCAGTCATTGCGGACGCAGCCCCCCCCACTGCGCCCGCAGATCCGGCACCGGCTGCTCGCACAGGAACAACGGAACGTCCCGCTCCTCCGGCACCAGCCAGCGCGTCTCGTCGTGGCGCACGACGCCGAGGGGGACGAGGCGCGTGCAGCGGCCGCGCAGCGCGGCCTCGGGGACGCCGACGGTGAGGAGCGGGTCGCCGACGCGGTCGCCCGGGCCGAAGAACCAGTAGGAGCCGGCGGGGCTGATGACGTCGGGGATGCCGACGCGCGGGCCGTAGAACTCGAGCGCCCCGGCCTGCCCGTAGTTGCCGGCCAGCACCGCGGCGTCGGCGCGCGCGCTGTCGGGGAGCGCGGCGAAGGCGTCGCCGACGGCGCGCGTCATCTGCGGCCAGCCGAGCATGTCGGCGAAGTCCTGCGGCAGCGCCAGCGCCTCGCCGGTGTTGGTGCGCGTCGCCGCGTCGACGCCGAGCGCCGCGGCCCACCGCGCGGTGACGTCGGGGGGGAGCATCGGGAGCGCGACCGGGAGCGTGACCGCGCCGTACGCGCCGATCAGCGCGGCGGCGCCGAGCTGGCGCCGCCGCGCGCCGCTGCGCGAGAGGCGCAGGCGCCCGCCGAGCCCCTGCTGCAGCGCGACCGCCCCCGCCGCGAACAGCAGCGGGTAGATCGGCCCTGCGTAGTACGCCTTGCCGCGGGCGGCGAGCAGCAGGAGGAACGCGGCCACGCACGCGATCCCCGCCGTGCGGCCGTGGCGCGCCCACCGCGCGCCGAGCAGCGCGACGGCGCCGAGCAGCGCCAGCAGCAGCGCCGGGCCGAGGAGGAGCTGCCCGCCGAGGAACTCGGCGACGCCCACGTGGACGAGCTGCGTCGACCGCAGCTCGCGCATCTGCCCGAGCACCGGCCAGCCGAGCGCCGCCTGCCCGACGAGGCTCGGCGCGCCGATCGCGAGCGCCACCAGCGCCGCCAGCCAGGGGCGCGCCGTGAGCAGCGCGCGCCGCTGCGGCCCGATCACCAGCGCCGCCGCGGCGCCGGCGGCGAGGAAGGCGATGCTGAACTTGGTCAGCAGCCCGAGCCCGCCCGCCAGCGCGAGCAGCAGCCAGGGGCTCGAGACGGCGCGCGACAGCCACGCCAGCACGCGCGCCCGCCCGCGCAGCGTGCGCCGCCGCCGCCCCTCGGGGGTCGACCACGAGTCCTCGGCGGTGGCGTGGGCGCCGAACGTCGTCTCGCGCCCGAGGTGCACGAGGCCGAGCAGCGCCATCGTCCACCAGAGCTGGTCGAGGACCACCGGCTGGAAGAGGTGCCCGGCGCGCAGGAAGAGCGGGGTGGCGCACACGGTGCCGGCGGCCAGCAGCTGCGCGCCGCGCGCGCCGTGCAGCCGGTGGGCGAGCGCCCCGGCGAGCAGCACGAGCAGCGCGTGCGCGACCGCGGGGCCGAGGCGGATCGCGACGTCGGTGTCGCCGAGCAGGGCGCGGGTGGTCTCCGCCAGGACGGCGATCGCCGGCGGGAAGTCCATGCGCCAGAAGCGCAGGTGGCGCCCCATCGCCAGGTAGAGCAGCTCGTCGCGGTGCAGCGCGTAGACGCTGACCATGTTGACCGCGACGTGGAGCCCGACGACCAGCGCGGCCAGCGCGAGGAGGGGGCGGAGCGCCAGCCCGGACGCCGCGGGGGCGTCGGGGGCCTCGACGCGGCGCGGGCGCGGCGGCGGGGCGCGGCGGCGCGGCGCGGGGAGGATCGCGACCCCGGGCACGGCGGGGGACCCGGGGGCCCCCGACGGGAGCCGCGCCGGCGGGCCGTTCGCGTCGGACGGCAGGGGGCGGACGGTCACGCCCGCAAAGTGTACGGCGGGCGCGCGGGGCGCCATCGGCGCGCCCCACCCGGCGCGTGGAACGAGCCCTGCATTTGCCGTCGCCGTGATCGCACGCCTCATGAAACGGCTGGCCCTCGTCGGGCTCCTGATCGCGCTGGCCCTGCTGGCGCTGATCGGCGTGCTGTCGGTCACCCGCGGCACGCCGGTCGAGTACGTGGTGTCGCGCGACGACCCGACGGGGCCGCCGTCGCCGCACGACTCGCTGTTCGCCCGCACGATCGAGCTGTACGCCGGCACCACGCTGCACGGCGGCAACCGCGTGCAGGTGCTCGAGAACGGGGAGGGGACGTACCCGCTGCTGTGGCGCGACCTGCGCACCTGCGAGCACACCGTCACGGTGCAGATGTACTTCGCGCAGCCAGGGGTGGTGGCCGACACGATGTCGGCGGTGCTCCGCGAGTGCGCGCAGAAGGGGGCGCGGGTGCTGGTGCTGCTCGACGGCTTCGGGGCGCAGACGCTCGCCGAGCAGTGGGTGGCGCCGCTGCGGCGGGTGGGGATCCGCGTGGCGTGGCTGCGGCAGCTGCGCTGGTACACGCTGCACAAGGCGGCCGAGCGCTCGCACGCGCGCGTGGTCGTCGTCGACGGGCGCGTGGGCTACACGGGCGGCTTCGGGCTCGCCGACTACTGGCTGGGGAACGGGCGGAAGCCGGAGGAGTGGCGCGAGACCAACGTGCGCTTCGAGGGGCCGACGGTCGCGCAGCTGCAGGCGGCGTTCGGCTCCACCTGGGCCGAGGCGACGGGGGAGCTGCTGACGGGCGACGCGTTCTTCCCGCGGGTGGCGCTGCAGTCGGTGGCCGACCGCGACTCGGTGTCGCCGACCGGGGTGCAGCGCGCGCGGCGCCGCTCGGGGCCGGGGCGCGGCGCGTCGGCCGAGGCGCCGCCCCCGGGCGACGCGCCCGTCGACGCGCGCGCCGCCACCGACCGCACGGTGCGCGCGGGGCTCTTCCACGCGGTGCCGTCGACGGGGAGCACCCCCGCCGAGCGCTTCCTGGCGCTGACGATCGCCGGGGCGCGCCGGACGCTCTACATCACGAACGCCTACTTCGTCCCCGACGACGACTTCCGCCGCCTGCTGATCCAGGCCGCGAAGCGCGGCGTCGACGTGCGCATCATGACCACCGGCCCCGAGACGGACGTCAAGTCGACGCTGTGGGCGGGGCGCTTCCGCTACGAGGACCTGCTGCGCAGCGGCGTGCGGGTCTACGAGTACCAGCCGGCGAACATGCACGCCAAGACGATCAGCGTCGACGGCGTGTGGGGCTCGGTGGGGTCGATGAACTTCGACAACCGCTCGCTCGCGTTCAACGACGAGACGACGCTGCTGGTGCAGGACAGCGTGGTGGTCGGCGGCATGGACCGCATGTTCCTCGAGGACCTGCGCTTCTCGAAGGAGGTCACGGCGGCGGAGATGGCGGGGCGGCCGTGGTGGCAGAAGGTGAGGGATGCGGGGGCGGCGACCTTACAGCGAGTGCTCTGAGGTCGTTCACGGCGGGAGTCGTCACTGCGGGAGTCGAAGAATCGGGAGTCGTGACGGCGCAGTGCGCTCGTGCGACTCCCGCCGTTGAGACTCCCGCAGTGACGACTCCCGCCCTTCGGGTCACCCGACGAGCAACGACTGCCCCCCATCGATCCAGATCTCCGTCCCGGTGACATGGCTCGCCGCGTCCGAGGCGAGGAACAGGACGAGCTCCGCCACCTGCTCCGACGTGCCCGGCTTCCCGTCGGTGAGCGGGATCTCCCCGGCCGGGTACTCGACCGGCTCCTTCTCGCGCTCGACGCCGCGCTTCTCGGTGTTCGCGTCGATCGCGGTGGCGATGGCGCCGGGGCAGATGACGTTCACGCGGACGCGGTGCTTCGCCAGCTCCAGCGCGAGCATCTTGGTCATCGCGACCTGCCCCGCCTTCGACGCCGAGTAGGCGGTCGCGCCGGTGTTGCTGAACACGCGAGTGCCGTTGACGCTCGCGTTGACGACCACGCTCCCGCCGCGCCGCTTGAGGTGCGGGGCCGCGTACTTGATGGTGACGAAGGTGCCGAGGAGGTTGGTGCGCAGCGTCGCCTCGAACTCGTCGGGCTGCAGCTCGTCGATCGGCGCCCAGACGCCGTTGACGCCGGCGTTCGCGAACACGACGTCGAGCCGCCCCCACTCGGCGGCGGTCTCGTCGCAGGCGCGGCGCATCGCGTCGGCGTCGGCGACGTCGGCGACCGCGACGCGCGCGGTGCCGCCGGCGCCCCGGATGCGGTCGGCCACGCGCTCCAACTCGTCGGCGGTGCGGCCCACGAGCGCGACGCGCGCGCCGGCGCGGGCGAGACGCTCGGCAGAGGCCGCCCCGATGCCGGAGCCGGCGCCAGTCACCAGGGAGACGCGATCGTGCAGGCTGTTGGGCATGCGTGGGACCTCGGAACGGCGGGAGTCGGGACGGCGGGAGTCGACACCACGGGAGTCGTCGAGGCGCACGGCGCGGTCACGACTCCCGCTTTCTCGACTCCCGCCGTCGCGACTCCCGCAGTAAACGGTCCCGAACCGCCCGCCCGCCACGCCGACGCCACCGGCGCGCCACCGAACGGACTCTGGCCCCGGGCAAAACCGCCGGCTATGGTTCAGCCATGGCCGAGTCCCCGGTGCACCTCCTCCGCCTCCACGCGCGCCACGCGCCGTTCAACGCGCGCGGCCTCGCGGCCCACGCCACCGCGCTCGCCGACGCCGCCGGCATCCGCCCCACCAACGCGTCGGCCCGCGCGGCGCCGAGCGCGCGCGCGGTGCGCTTCTACGTCGCCTCCGGCCTGCTCGACCGCCCCGAGGGGACCGGCACGTCGGCGACGTACAACTACCGCCACCTGCTCCAGCTGCTCGCCATCAAGATCCGGCAGCGCGAGGGGCAGACGCTCGACGCCATCAAGAAGGAGATGCGCGAGGTCACCGGCGACGCCCTCGAGCGCCGCGTCGCGACCTCGCTCGCCCCGGCGCTCATGACCAACGGCGCCGGCGTCGCGCCGAAGGCGGAGGAGGGGCCCGCCAGCTGGCGCCGCATCGGCGTCGCCGACGGGATCGAGCTGCACGTGCGCGACGACTCCCCGGCCGCGCGCGAGGACGCGCTCCTCGCGATGCGCGAGGCCGTGCGGGCCGCCCTCGGCCGCGGCGAGCTGCGGTAGCCAGCCCGCCGCGGCGGGGCTCAGCGCACCGCCTGCACCACCGCCGCGCCGATGCGCAGGCCGTGCGCCTTCCCGTTCTCGATGTCGGCGCGGTAGTGGATCCCGCCGTAGAGGCGCGAGATCCCCGCCTCCTCCGCCTGCGCCGCGAACTCCCCGGCCGCCGACGGGAAGTACGCCCCCAGCACCGTCGACGCGGCCGCCGAGAAGGTCGAGTGCCCCGACGGGTACGCCGGGAAGTTGGGGAGCCCGATCGACGTCTTGATCGTCGGGTCGAGCTGCACCGGGCGCGGGTTGTAGTGCCGGAACTTGATCGCCCAGCAGGCCACCGCGGCGTCGTGCATCGCCATGTTCAGCGCCGCGAACACGCGCGCCGCGCGCACCTCGCTCATCCGCGCGTCGCGCACGTACTCGGCGGCGATGTCGTTCCAGTGCCCCGGCGGCGTGTACGTCCCCGCGCCGTCGTTCCACTTGAGCGCGACCGCCAGCTGCTCGCGCGTCAGGTTCGACGTCACGCGCTTCACCTCGGCCAGGTCCTCGGCCATCCGCGCCGACGACGTCGACGGGGGCGCCGGCGGGTCGAGCGTCGCCAGCTGCGCGGCGGTCATCGTCCACGCCTGCACGGCGCCGAAGTTCGGCAGCATCGGCGGGCGGGCCGGCGTCTCCTGGCTGAGCCACGCCACCTCGCCGCGCGCCGTCGCCGCCGTCGCCATCCCCTGCCACAGCGCGGCCGTCCCGCCCGCGGCGCCCATCCCGTCGGCGCGCGCGCGCGCGATCACCAGCGCCGCGACCGAGCGGCCGAGCGCGAGCCCCGCCGCCACGTCGCTCGCCGTCGCCCGCCCCGAGAGCAGCGCGGCCTCGCGCTCCTCCGCCGCGCGGCGCGTGATCTCCTCCACCGACCCCGGGAAGAGCAGCTTGAGCATCTCCGCCGTCGCGCCGGCCAGCACCGCGTCCTCCGACGGGTAGGCCGGCAGGTCGCCCACCGGCGCCAGCGCCTGCACGCCGGCGTCGACCTTCGCGGGGGCCGCGCGGTTGTAGCGGAACTTCCAGTGCCACGTCGCCTTCAGCGCCTCGTACTGCGCCACGCTCACGTAGCTGTACGCGCGCGCCGCGTACGGCGGGCTGGCGAACGGGAAGTTCGGGTCGGCGAACGGGTTCTCCGCGTCGGGCACCGGGTAGCTGCCGTCGGGGCGCGGCGCGGGCGGCAGGTTGTAGCGCGCCACCAGCTCGCGCATCACCTGGTTCCACCGCAGCACGCCGCCGCCGCTCCAGTACTCGACGTTCGCGCGCTGCGCCCGCGTCATCGCCGCCTGCGCGGCCTTCACCGCCGCCAGCTCGGCGCGGTACGCGTCGCTGGTCGTGGCGGCGGGGGCGGCGACGGCCACCTGCTCGGGCGCCGCGAGCACGAACATGCGCCACGCGCCGGCGTCGGCGTCGAGCGAGGCGGCCTGCAGCGGCGGCAGCGTCTCGGTGGGCTGCACCGAGCGGTCGCAGCCGCCGATCAGGACGAGGAGCGCGACCGCCGCGGCGGCGAGGGGGCGGCGATCAGAGACGGAAGACACCGACGACTCCGGCGAAGAGCTGCGAGGAACGGCCGACGTTGCGGCCGGCGAGGACGCGCGACCCGCCCACGAACGCGTCGAGCGCGACGCCCGGGATCTGGTAGGCGGCCTGCGCCTGCACGCGCGTGAAGTCCATCCGGTTCGAGACGAAGGGCATGTCCTGGCGGCGGATGTCGCCCCCGCCGAGGGTGCGCTGGCCGGCCAGCGTCACCGGGACGCGGAGCCCGCGCGCCTGCCAGCCGGCGGTCGCCGACCAGTCGACGACGTCGGGCATCGCGACCTCGTCGCTCAGCACCAGCCGGTCGTCGGTGAAGTACGCCGGGCGGTCGAGCGTGACGGTCGAGCGCCAGGTGTGCCCGGCGCCCGCGTCGGCGAACCACCCCGCGCGCCCCTCGGCGCGCACCGCGGCGCGGAGCATCGCGCGCCGGCTCGCCAGCCCGATCGACATCGGGAGGAAGTCGGGGGTGTAGTCGGTCGTCGGCGCGGCCGCGCCGGCGGTCAGCAGCGCCTGGAACGCGGTGCCCCCGGCCGTCCGCCCCTGCAGCGCGCGCAGCTTCACCGCGACCGTGAGGTCCTGCATCCCGCGCTGCCCCTGCAGCACCCCGTCGCTCGCCTCGGTGCGCACGTACGGCAGCGACGCGACCAGCGTCAGCCGGTCGGTGAGCCCGTAGCCGAACCCGAGGCCGACGGTGCGCGTGGTCAGCGTCCCGATGTTCGCGTTGTCGCGGAGGCGCGTCCCCTCCCAGTAGCGGTCCCACCGGTCGACGCCGTAGGCGACCATCGCGTAGCCGAAGCGCGCCGGGAGGACGACGCCGTCGTCGACGGTCTGCGCGGGGAGCGCGCCGGGGAGGGCCGCCGCGACGAGGGCGGCCAGCAGGGGCGGGGGCGTGCGGCGGGGCATGCGGCGGGGGCGGGGGGGGACCGACGCCGCCAAACTGCGGTCGAGGACGCCCTCCCGTCCAGCCCCGATTACAGCCGTCTCACGCCTGCCCGGCCAGCGCCCCCTCGTCGGTCGGGGTGCCGTGGCGGATGCGGGCGAGGAACTGCACCACGCGCGTGCACCACTCCTCCGCGCACTCGTCGTGCGGCAGGCTGCCGCTCTCGAACTCCGCGACCTCGGCGTCGGGACGCAGCTCGCGCCACCCGTCCAGCTCCGCCCGCGGCACCTCGCGCGCGTGCGCCCCCCAGGTGACCAGGAGCGGCTGCTCCAGCCGGCGCAGCGCGTCGCGCACGTTGAGGTTGAGCGCCATCCCCACGAACGCCGCGGGCGCGAAGCGCGCGTTCGGCTGGTGCGCCGTCGCGTAGTGCGCGTCGACCAGCGCGTCGGTCACCCACCCCGGGCGGCGGTACGCCTGCTCCAGGAACAGCCGGAGGCTCGGGCGCGACACCAGCCCGTTGAACAGCGTCGTCCCCAGGAACGGGCTCTCGATGGCCGTCCGCAGCGCCTGCGTCGCGGCGTTGGGGGGCCACGCCAGGTGCCGCACCCCGGTCGGCGTGACCACCACCAGCGCCGGGAAGCGCCGCGCGTCGCGCGCCGCCAGCGCCGCCGTGTACGCCCCGCTCAGCGACGACCCGACCAGCGCGCACGGCGCGCCGACCACCTCGCGCGCGAAGTCGTCGAGCAGCGCCACGTAGAGGGCCGCCGAGTAGCGCGCCGCCGGCCGGTCCGACCGCCCGAAGCCGAGCAGGTCGACCGTCCACACCGTGTGCGCCGCCGCCAGCCGGTCCACCGCGTGGCGCCACTCGTAGCTCCACGCGGCGGCGTGGATGGCGTGCACGAGGAGCACCGCCGGCCCCGCGCCGCGGCGCGTCCACGCCACGCGGTGCCCGCGCCAGTGCCACGTCCCCTCCTCGCCCCCCAGCGGGTTGGCGAGCGGGCCGACGCCGTGCACGGCCGCCTCGTTGAAGAGGGCGGCCGCGCCCACGGCCGCCCCGCCGGTCAGTGCCACCGTCCGCCACCGCATCGTGCTCGCCTCCCGCGTGTGCCCCTTACCGACGCCCGCCCGCGCCCGCACCATCCTCGCATGCTGCTCCCCGCCCGCAAGTCGCCCGCCCTGGTCCCGCTCTACGCGGCGGCGGGGCGGCGCCTGCTGCGGCGCCACTTCGCGCGCGTCTGGCTCGGCGGCGCCCCGTGGCCGGCCGCGTCGGCCGGGCCGGTGATCGCCTTCCCGAACCACAGCGCGTGGTGGGACCCGATCGTCCTGCTCCACCTCTCGCACGAGGTGTTCCGGTGCGACGGGTACGGGCTGATGCAGGGCGCGCAGCTGCGACGCTTCCCCTTCTTCCGCCACGTCGGCTGCTTCGGCACGACCGACGACGGGCTGGACGACGCCCGCGCCCTGGTCGCGCACGCGGGCGACGTGCTGCGCGGCGCCCCCGGGCGCACGCTCTGGATCTTCCCGCAGGGCGAGCTGCTTCCAGCGCGCCGCCCGCTCGCCTTCCGCTCCGGCCTCGCGCGCCTCGAGCGCGCGGTCCCCGAGGCGGCGCTCGTCCCCGTCGCGCTCCGCTACGAGCTGCGCGCCGAGCAGCGCCCGGAGCTCTGGGTGCGGGTGGGGGAGGGGGTGCCGCACGGGCGCCCCGCCGCCGGCGCGGCGGGCGTCGCGCGCCGCACCGCGCCGGGGGGGCGCGCGCTGCGCGCCGAGCTGGCGGGCCGGCCCTACGACCTGGCGCGCGCCGACTCGCTGGCCGCGCCCCCCGGCTACCGCGTCGTCCTGCGCGGCCGCGGCTCGCTCAGCGCCCTCTGGGAGCGCACCGCGGGCCGCCTCGGCCGCGGCGAGCCCGGACGCGACCATGCGACGCGGGACTCGGCGTGAGTCGCGTCGCATGGCCTCCCTTCTGCCACCCCACCCCACTGCCCCCGGGTCGCTAGGCCGCCCCGCCCACACTGCACCACACCACACCATGCGGGGACGGCGCTAGCGACTCCGGCGGGCCCCCCTATGCCGGCGGCGGCGCCTGGCGCGCGCCGTTCGTGCGTCCGTGTACCCCCCCGAACGGCGAGCCGTGCGGCTCGCGCGTCTCGGGCGCCGGGAGCGACCGCTCCGCGGCCACCGGGATCAGCGCGCTCGACACGCCGGCCTGCGCGGCCAGCGCGGCGATCGTCTGCAGGTCCACCGGCTTCTCCAGGAAGTGCGTCGCCCCCAGCCGCAGCGACGCGTGCCGGTTGTCCGGGTCCGGGTAGGCGGTCAGCACGATCACCGTCGCGTCGGGCGACAGCAGCCCCGACGCCCCCATCACCTGGAGCCCCCCGTCGCGCTTCCCGCCCAGCCGGATGTCCGTGACGATCAGGTCGTAGACCCGGCTCGCCAGCGCCAGCTTCGCCTCGTCCAGCGACCCGGCCGCGTCGACCAGGCTCCCGGCGACGTCGAACAGCTCCACGAGGATGTCGCGGATGCCCTGCTCGTCTTCGACGATGAGTACGCGGCGGGACACGGGTCGGGTGGCGCGGTCGGGGAGGCGGACGGTGGACGCCCATCCCCAAGGCCACTTCCGGGCCGCTCCGTCGCGCGTCGCAAGTCGTTGCGGAGGTGCGACTTGCGAAACGGACGCCGGGGCGGGCCGCCCGGATTCCGGGCAGCGCGCCGCTCGGCTGTCCGGTTTCCGGTCAGCCCGCCAGCGCCAGCCGGCGCAGCTTCTCCAGCAGCGTCGAGCGCGCGATCCCCAGCACGTCGGCCGCCCGCGCCTTGTTCCCCCCGGTCGACGCCAGCGCCGCCGAGATGGCGCGGCGCTCCGCCTCGGCGAGCGTGGTGACCTCGGTGGAGACCGGCGTCGCCGCCGCGCCCGCCGGCGTCAGCCCGAGGTGCTCGGGGCGGATCGGCGCCCCGTCGGCGAGGATGCTGGCGCGCCAGAGCGCGTTCTTCAGCTCGCGGATGTTCCCCGGCCAGTCGTAGGCCTCGAGCGCCGCCCGCGACGACTCGGCGAGGCGCGCCCCGCGCGGCAGCAGCGCCTCGGCCAGCCGCGGGATCTCGCCGCGCCGCGCGCGCAGCGGCGGCAGCGCGATCGTCAGCACCTGCAGCCGGTAGTACAGGTCCGCGCGGAACGACCCGCGCGCCACCGCGTCCGCGAGCGGGACGTGCGTCGCCACGATGAGGCGCGCGTCGCTGGTGAGCGTCGCCGTCCCGCCCAGCCGCCGGAACGCGCGCTCCTCGATCGCCTTCAGCAGCTTGGGCTGCACCTCGGGCGACAGCTCCGCCACCTCGTCGAGGAACATCGTCCCGCGCCCGGCCACCTCCAGCAGCCCGCGCTTGGCCTGCTTGGCGTCGGTGAACGCCCCCTTCTCGTGGCCGAACAGCTCGCTCTCCACGAACTGCGCCGACAGCGACGCGCAGTTGATCTCGACGTACGGCTGCTCGCGCCGCGGCGAGCGCTCGTGGATCTGGCGCGCGACGTAGCCCTTGCCGGTGCCGGTCTCGCCGATCACCAGCACCGGCGCGTCGTCGTTGCGCGCCGCCAGCTCGACCAGCCGGTCGAGGTCGGGGAGCGGCGACACCGACGCGGTCTCGGTCCACAGCGCGCCGGCCTCCTTGGCGCGCAGCACCGCCAGCTCGCGCGCCAGCCGCGCGTGCTCCGCCGCGCGCCGCACCGCCGCGTCGAGCGCCTCCAGGTCGATCGGCTTCTCGAGGAAGTCGGCCGCCCCCTCGCGCATCGCGCGCACCGCGGTCGCGACGTCGCCGTGCCCGGTCAGCAGGATCACCGCCAGGTCGGGGTGGTCGGCGCGCAGCACCTCCAGCAGCCGCAGCCCGTCGGCGTCGGGGAGGCGCAGGTCCACCAGCGCGACGTCGGGGGAGTGCGCGGCCGCGACCCGCCGCCCCTCGGTCGCCGTCGCCGCGCCGCGCGCCACGTGCCCCAGCTGCTCGAAGAACTCGACCAGCGTCTCGCGGATGGTGGCGTCGTCGTCGACGACGAGGACCGAGGGCATGCCCGAAATCTACGGCGGTCGCCCGCCGCCGACGACTCCGGGACTCCGGCGCGCCTACGGCGCGGCGGGGCGCCGGCCGGCCGCCTCGCGCAGCCGCGCGGCCGTCGCCGGGGTCACCGTCGGCGCGACGGGGAGCCCCTGCGCGCGCTGGAAGTCGTTGAGCGCGCGGAGCACGTCGCCGTCCAGCACGCACCCGCCGCC
>NZ_JARGEK010000120.1 GCF_029211165.1 Roseisolibacter sp. H3M3-2 | reverse complement strand
GCCGCGCGACGCCGGCGGGCGGCCGGTGCAGCACCAGCGCGACGAGCGCCGTCCCCGCCGCCGCGTGGGCGCCCCAGACGCCGAGCGCGTACAGCCAGAACGCCGCGAGCAGCACCTCCCAGAACGCCGCCGCCGCCACGCCGGCCGCCGCGCCGGCGCCGACGAGCCGGGCGAGCGCGCGCGTGGTGGGGACGAAGCGCGCGCCGCGGCGCAGCGTCTCGACGATCGGCACGCTAGTCGGCCCCGCGGGCGGCGCAGGCCGCGCCCGGCGACCAGCGGCGTCCGTGCTTCAGCACCAGCAGGCGCGCGCCGTGGCTGGCGTCCGTCGGCGGCCCGAGCGTCCACCCCCAGGTGAGCGCGTACTCGCCGAGCCAGCGCCGGACCTCCGCCGCCGGCAGCGCCACGCGCGCGCCGCACCCCTCGAACAGCACCGCGGCGTCGTCGCCCACGCCGAGCGGCGCGCGCCAGGCGTCGAGGGCCGCCTGCTGGTTGCGGAGCGTGTGCGCCACGTGGCGGCGCTCCGCGTCGTCCACCGCGCCGGGGCGCCACACGGCGAGGTAGCCCGGGTGGTCGAGCGCGCCGACCACCACCGGCTTCTCCAGCGCGTCGAGGCGCGCGGCCGCGCCGTCGAAGGTGAGGACGCCGCCCCCGATCCCGGGGACCAGCACCCACTCGCGCGGCGAGGCGGGCGCCGCGTCGTCGGTCTGCAGGAAGCACGCGATCTGCAGCGTCAGCGCCGCGGCCGAGCTCACCGTCCACCGTCCGGGCAGGGGGTTCGCGCGCGACTACGCGCGCAGGATCTTCTCCATCGGGCGGCCGCGCGCCAGCTCGTCCACCAGCTTGTCGAGGTAGCGGATCTTGCGCATCAGCGGGTCCTCGACCTCCTCGACGCGCACGCCGCAGACGACGCCGGTGATCTTGCCGACGTTCGGGTGCAGCGCCGGCGCCTGGTCGAAGAAGGTCTCGAAGTCGGTGCGCCGCGCGATCGCCTCGGCGAGCGCCTCGGGGGAGTACCCGGTGAGCCAGCCGATCACCGCGTCCACCTCCTCCTTCCGCCGCCCCTTCTTCTCGGCCTTGTGGACGTAGTGCGGGTACACGCTCGCGAAGGCCGTGGTGAAGATCCGGTGCTTCGTCATGCGCTCCTGTGGGTGCGGGCGGTTCCGGCGCGAACTACACGACTAGGCGAGCACGTCGCGGATCGCCGGGTCCTTCGCGAACTGCGCCGACGCGAACGGGCACGTCGCGACGACCTTCACCCGCGCCTCGCGGGCCCACGCCACCGCGGCGTCGAGCAGGCGCCGGCCGATCCCCTGCCCGCCCACCGACCGGTCGACCTCGGTGTGGTCGATGATCACCAGCCCCGCGTTGGCGCGGCTGTAGGTCAGCGTGGCCAGGCGCCGGCCGTCGCGCGCGTAGACGAAGGCGCCGCGGTGGCCGTCCTCCTCGTGCCCGATCCCGCCCTCGTGTGACGTCGGAACGTCCATGCCGTCCTGCCCCCGCGTGAGGTGTCGCGTGCGGCCCGTCGCCGCACCGCCGCCGCACGATGCCTGGTGGGCGCGCCCGTGGCAACGCCGGCCGCCGCCGCGCCCTCACCCCGCGTCGAGCAGGCGCGCCCGCACGCGCCACTCCACGGCCGCCAGCGCGCCGACGAGCGCCCCCTCGCCGACCAGGTGCGCGAGCCCGAAGGCCGACGCCGTGCCGGCGAGCCGCGCCGCCGCCAGCAGGCAGAAGGCCGCCCACGCGGCGTTGGCGGCCACCAGCAGGACGACGAGCGCGTACGGCCGGCGCGCGCGGCGGGCGAGGAGCCCCGAGTACGTCCCGTACGCCAGGTTCGCGACGCCCATCGCCACGAGCATCGGCCGCGGCAGCGCGTACAGCCCGGCGAGCGGCGCCGAGAGGAGCAGCATGCCGAGTCCGGCCAGCAGCCCCGCGCCGCTGTCGAACCACAGGATGCGGCGCGGCACGCCGTCAGGCGGGGGGCGGGCCGCCGCCCGTGCGGTCGGCGAGCAGGCGCTGCGTGAAGCGCTGCGCCTCGGCGAGGCGCTCCATCTCCTCGCCCGTGCGCGTCAGCTCCTCCTCCAGCGCGGCGACGCGGTCGCGGAGCGCCTGCACCTCGCCCTGGGCCGTGCCCCGGCGCTCGAACGCGCGCACGAAGCGCACGCCGAGGTAGATCGCGCTCCCGCCGAGCAGCAGCGGCACGAGCCAGAAGAGCAGCTGGAGGAGCAGGAATCCGCCCGGCACGTCGGCGAACACCGGCGGCGCTACGGGAGGCGCGCGGCGGCCGCGCCGCGCGCCTCGACGCGGCGCACCGCGGCCTCGATCGTCGCCGTAGTGGCGGCCGAGCTGCCGCCCACCTCGACGTCGGCGGCGGCGCGCAGCGCGTCGGCGTAGTAGCGCGTCCACGTCCGCAGCAGGCGCAGCTCCTCCGCGCAGTCGCCGCGCGCCGCCACCGCGGCGCGGCTCAGCGCCTCCTCGGTCGCGAGGCGCGCCACCGCGGCGCGCTCCAGCTCCGCGACCACCTGGCGCGCCGCCGCGCCGTCGGCGGTGGCGAGGCCGAGGGCGGCGGCGAGCGCCGTGGCGCCCACGTTCGCGAGCGTGCGCGGCGACACCTTGTCGAGGCGGTCGCCGTCCGTGTGGTAGAACACGTCCGTGAAGTGCCAGAGCAGCAGGCCCGGCTTCCCCGCGTTCAGGAACGGCGTGTGGTCGCTCCCCCCCTCGAACGGGTTGGTGCGCACCACCCAGCCGGTGCGCGCGGCCTGCGCCCGCGCGCGCGCCAGCACGTAGTCGTTGAAGTAGTGCGGCCGGACGTCCTCGACCTTCAGCGGGCGGCCGCCCCACTCGGTGTGCCGGTCGTCGCCGCGCGTCCACACCGCCGACGGGTCGGGCATCTTCTCGATCAGGAAGGTGCCGCCCGTCTTCTCGGTGTCCTCGCCCACCATGTCGAGGCTCATCCCCCACCGGATGCCGAGCGCGCGCGCCGAGTCGCCGGCGATGTAGTCGCGCGTGCTCTTGATCTCGTCGCCCCACAGGAAGGTGACGGAGCGCCGCGGCGACACGCGCCCCGCGCGCACCAGCGCGGCGAGCGCGCGCGCCATCTCCGCCTGCGCCCCGACCCCCGACGCGTTGTCGTTGGCGCCCGGCTCCTGCACGTGCGCGCTGAACACGAACCGCTCGTCGGGGCGGGCGTCGCCGCGCACGTCGGCCACCAGCGTCAGCTCGTCGGCGCGGAAGGACCGCGCGTCGGTCCGCACGCGGACGCGCACCGGCCCCCGCGCCGCCGCCTCGCGCAGCGCGCCGCGCGCGGCGTGGCTGAGCAGCAGCCCCCACGCGCGCCGCGCGGTGTCCTGCGGCACGCTGCCGAACTGGATCGACGTGACGTGCACCTCGGGCTTCAGGTACGCGGGGAGCGAGTAGGCGAGCACGCCGACCGCCCCGCGCTTCTGCACCGCCTCGGCGAACAGCCGCCCGACCGGCGCGTCGGCCAGGACGACCTTCCCCGCGACGTCCTTCCCCGCGAAGTCCTCGGCGCGCGCGGCGCCGACGTCCACGACCTCGGCCTCCACGCCGCCGGCGGGCGTGGGGTAGGAGTTGATCGCCAGCATGTTGCGGTTCGTGGCCCACCGCAGCAGCGGGGCGTCGCGCCCGACCACGGACAGCTCCGCGTCCACCGGCTCCCACGTGTCGCGCGCCATCGGGCGCCGCTCGACGCGGTAGGTCAGCCGCGCGCCGGCGGGCGCGGAGTCCTGGCGCACGTACCCCGCCGCGCGGAGCCGCTGCTCGACGTGCCGGATGCTCTCGTCGAAGCCGGTGTTCCCCGGCAGCCGCCACCGCGGCGCCACGTACGCCACCGTCTCGAACGCGCGCTCGCCCGACAGCTCGGCGCGCACCAGCGCGTGCAGCGCGTCGATCGGCGCCGCAGCTGGTTGGGCGCCGAGCGGGGAGGCGAGGAGCGCGGCGGCGAAGGCCAGGCGGGCCGCGGGACGGAGGGTGGTGGGCATGGGCGGGAAGCTACAGGGTGCCGGGCGGCGGCGCCCCGCCCTCCGCGCAGCGACGCGCGACGGCCGCCGCGAACCGCTCCCGCGCCCCGGCCTCCGCGTGCTCCTCCAGCTCCACCCGGCTTCCGGGCGCGATGCGGTGCAGCTCGCACAGCAGGGCGAGCAGCGCGGCGATCTCGGTCGCCCCCCACTGCGCGCCCATCCGGTAGTCGAGCGCGATCTCGTCGGCGGCGACGAAGACGCCGAGGTCCGGCAGCACGACGGCGCCCACGCGCGGCGCGCGCAGCACGACGTGGAAGCCGTCGACGTGGCCGGCGACGACGAGCGACGCCGCGTTCGGCACGGCGTCCACCGGCACCTCGTGCTCGGCGCGCCGGTCGACGAGGGACGCGCCGTCGTTGAGGCGGGCCGCGAGCGCGCGGAGGCGCGCGTAGACGCGCGGCGTCTGCTCCGCCGTGAGTCCCGTGAGGCGGATCTCGGGGAGCGAGCCGTCGTCGGGGTCGAAGAGGAAGCCGACCTGCGAGCGCCACGCGTCGCGCGCGTCGCGCGATGGGCGGACCATGGGCGGTGGCGCTGGTGGTGGCGTCCGCGGGCGGCCCCCGGCGGCCCGGGGGCGGGGTCGCCGAGACATACCACCGCCCGCGGCCCCGCCGCAACCGCACAACACTTAGGCATTGACCTAAGTAATTTCCGGTGGTACACTCTCGTGCGCAGGCCGGGTCACCTCGCCCACCGATCGGTGCCGCCATGGCTCAATCCGCAGTCGCCGACGACGTGTTCGGCGCCCTCTCCAACGCCACGCGGCGGAAGGTCCTGGAGCAGCTGTCGGCCGGCCCCGCCACCGTCAGCGAGCTGGCCGCGCCGTTCGACATGGCGCTCCCCTCGTTCGTGCAGCACCTGTCCGTGCTCGAGCGGAGCCGGCTGGTGCGGTCGAGGAAGCGGGGGCGCGTGCGGACCTACGAGCTGGCGCCCGAGCGGCTGCGGGCCGCCGAGCACTGGCTGGCCGAGCGGCGGCGGCAGTGGGAGGCGCGGTTCGACCGGTTCGACGCGTACGTCCACCACCTCAAGGAGCGGGAATCCCATGGCGACGCAGGCGACGACGACCCGACACTTCGCGATCGACCCGACGCGTGACCTCGTCCTCGAGCGGTTCGTGGACGCGCCCGTGCGCCTCGTCTGGGAGGCGCTGACGACGCCGGAGCACGTGAAGCAGTGGTACATGCCGCGGCCGTGGGGCGCGGTCGCGCACTGCGAGCTGGACCTGCGCCCGGGCGGCATCTTCCGGATCGACATCACGGTGGGCGACGGGCCGGCGATCCCCAACGTCGGCTGCGTCCTCGAGGTCGTGCCGCGCGAGCGGTTCGTCTACACCTCGATGCTGTTCCCCGGCTACCGCCCCGCGGTGTTCGACGACGTCCCGATCACGGCGGTCATCACGATGGAGCCGGTCGGGTCGGGGACGCGCTACGTCTTCACCGCGCTGCACCGCGACGAGGCCGACTGCGAGAAGGGCCGCGCCTCCGGGTGGCTGGAGGGGACGGGGATCGCGCTCGACCAGCTCGTCGCGCACGTGCACGCGATGCGGTAGCTGGCGCCGGTCGTCGAGGCGTCGGCGCTACTCCTCGCCCGCGCTGGAGCTGCCGCCGACGTCGGGCTTCTTGCGCGCGCCCTTCTTCGGCGGGCCGGCGGCCGGCCGGCTCGCGCCGCCCTTCTTCGGCGGCTTGCCGCGCGGGCCGGGCTCCTTGCGCGCGGGCGCGCCGCCGGCGGCCCTGCGCGGACGTCCCCCCTTCCCTCCCTTCATCGCACGCCTCCCGGGTGTCGCCCGGACGTCGGGCCGTTCTCACTGATGCACATGGCGCAGGTGCGCGGCGGTGGGGCGACGCGCACGATTCTGCGACGACGACGGCCCGATCACAACCCGCCGCCCACCGCGACGAAGTGCCGGACGCGGGGCTCGCGCTCCAGCAGGTAGTCGTCGTCCTCGGGATAGTAGCGCGCGAGCTCGTAGTCCGCGCCGGCGAACGCGACGATCGCGGCGACGGAGTCCCAGAACGACAGCGTGGTGAAGTGCGCCTCGTCGCCCTCGTCGCGCCGCAGCAGCCACGCGCCGCGGTTCCCGGGCGTGGCGCGGTAGCCGGCCAGCCCCGTGGCCTCGACGTACGCGGCGTAGGCGTCGGCCTTCGCGAGCGGCACCCGGCCGTGCCACATGCGGGCGATCATCGACGGCGGGTGCGCGGCGCGCCGCGCGGGCCGGGCGTCCTCACCCGAGCTCCTCGGCGAGCCCGACGAGCAGCCCTTCGGGGCCGCGGACGTAGCAGAGGCGGTACGACTGCTCGTACTGCACCACCTCGCCGACGAGCCGCGCGCCGTGCGGGCGGAGCCGGGCGAGCGTCGCGTCGAGGTCGTCGACGGTGAACATGGCGCGCAGGTATCCGAGCGCGTTCACCGGGGCCTCGCGGTGGTCGGCGACGACGCGCGGGTGCAGGAAGCGCGAGAGCTCGAGCCGGGAGTGCCCGTCCGGGGTGACCAGCATCGCGATCTCGACGCGCTGGTCGCCGAGCCCCGTGACGCGGCCGGCCCACGCGCCCTCGACCATGGCCCGCCCCTCGAGCCGCAGGCCGAGCTCCGAGAAGAAGGCGATCGCGTCGTCGAGCGACTCGACCACGATGCCCACGTTGTCCATCCGCTTCAGCGTCATGTCGTGCGTTCCGGCGTCGGTCTCAGGGGCGGTGCGGCTGCTGGGCGTAGTGCTTCCGCAGCAGGTCGCCGCCGAAGTCGTTCTCCAGGTCGCGCCAGACGGTGTGGATGTGGTTCGCGCCGTTCTGCGAGTTGTCGTACTCGACCAGCACGGTCGGCCCGTGGATGCGGTAGTAGTGCGGGGACCCGGGCCGGTGGGCGCCGGCCCACGCGAAGTGCAGGCGCGCGAACCCGGCCTCGTCGATGCGGCGCAGCTGCCGGCGGGCCGACGAGTCGGCCATCCGCCCGGCGTACACGTCGAGCAGGCGGCGCAGCTGCCCCTGCTGCCCGGCGGTCATCTCGGCGGCGGGGAGCCCGGCGAACGCCATCGGGTCCACCTTCGGGACGCTCTTCGTGACGATGTCGCCGTACGTCTCCGCGGCGATGGTGGCGCGGGCGCGCTGGCCCGCGTCGAGCATGCCGAGCAGCGCGAACGCCTGGTCCTCCTCGGCGGCGAGCAGCCGGTGCCCCGCCTTCGGGCCGCTCGGCACGCGCGCCGGGTTCGCGCCCATGAAGACCGGCGCGACGAGCTGCCCGTGCGGGCCGAGCTCCGTGACGTTCACCGAGAGGTGGTGCCCCTCGAAGCGCCAGCCCCACGGGTGCGCGCCGCCGGTCCCGGTGAAGACCGACGTGAAGTAGAGCCCCGGGTCGCGCCGGAGCACCACGCGGCTCACCAGCCCTTCGAGCTCGCCGAGGATCCCTTCGAGCTCGATGATGCCGCGCGCCTGCCGCGTGCCGCGCTCGCTCAACCCGCTGCCGAGCAGCGCGAACGCCGCCGCGCGCTGCTCGGCGTTCATGGCCTTCAGCGGCACGCCGCTGCGCGCCTGGGGCACGTACGCCCACTGCGTGCGCCCGGGATCGGCGAACGGGAACGTGGCGTCGGCGCGCTGCCCGGCGCTCAGCGTCGCGAGGAACGCCCGCGCGCTCGGGGACAGCGCGGCGGTGTCGGCGCCGGACGCCGCGCCGGCGCGCGGGGGCGCCTGGGCCCCGCAGCCGAGCGCGGCGACGGTGAGGGCCGCGGCGAGCAGGCCGGTCGATCCGGGGCGGACGTACGCGACGGGAGGCGCCATGGCGGTCAGCGGAGACTGGAGTCGCTGGTACGATCGCGTCCGCGCGCGGCGGGTGGGAACCGCGCCGCACGCAGGTCGAACGAACGCTTAACGTACGTCCCGGCGCCTCAAGGGGCGACGGACCTCGCCGGGCGCGGGGACCGCCGTCAGCCGTCGGCGCCCGGCGCCGGCCGGGCCGGCTTGCTCCAGACCGGCGTCAGCGCCGTCACCTGCGGCGGCCCCGCGAGCAGCGGCTCGACGTCGCGCAGGTACGCCGCGTAGGCGTCGGTCGCGAGGAAGTCGCGCGCGGCCGCGGCGTCGACGTACTGCTGGAACGCGCAGATCACGTCCGCGTCCGCGTCGTCGAAGCAGTAGAAGTACGCCTCGTGTCCCGGGTTGGCATCGATGGCCGGGCGCATGTGGCGCTCCCAGGCCGCGCGCACGTCGTCGCGGCGGCCGGGAAGCGTCGTGTGCCGGATGATCAGCGCGGTCTTCGTCATGTGGCGATGTCGGCGGGTGGCGTGCGGCCGGGGTACGTTCTGCGGACGGAGGTGGCGGCGTGGCTGACGAGGAACGCATCGCGGAGACCATCCGCACGCTGCTCGGGCGGCGCGCGGCGGGCGCGACGATCTGTCCGTCGGAGGTCGCGCGGGCGCTCGCGCCGGCGGACTGGCGTCCGCTGATGCCGCGCGTGCGGGCGGTCGCCGCGACGCTGGCGGCGGCCGGCGAGGTGGAGCTGCGCCAGCGGGGCGAGCGGCTGGAGACGCTCGACGGGATCCGTGGGCCGATCCGCATCGCGCTCGCCGCTCCCGGGGGGCACGACGGCGGCGCCGGCTGACGCGCGCACGCGCACGGCGCGCGGCGGGATCAGCGGTCGAGCCCCCACCGCACGCGCAGCGCGTGCAGCGTGCCGTCGGACTCGAGCGCCTCGAGGGCCGCGTCCAGCGAGCCGCGGAGCGCGTCGTCGCCCTGGCGCACCATGATCGCGTAGGCCGCCTCCGTGTCGGGGAGCGCGCCGGCCACCGCGAGGCCGGGGGCCGCGCCGGCGAAGTGCGCGGCGATCGGCGAGTCGTCCACCACCGCGTCCAGCGCGCCCGCGGCCAGCGCCGCGTACAGCGCGTCGTTCGACTCCGACACCGCGGCCGGCTGCGGCGCGCCGTGCGCGCGCGCGTACGCCTCCGCGGTCGTCCCCGCCCGCACGCCCACCCGCCGGCCCGCGAGGGCGGTCCCCGCGGGATCGCCCGCGCGGGTGACGACGGCGAGCGTGAGGTGCAGGTGCGGGCGGCAGAAGTCGACCTCGCGGGCGCGCTCCGGGGTGACGGTGGCCGCGCTGCACACCGCGTCGACCCGCCCGGCCGCGAGGTCGGCGACGATCGCGCTCCAGTACGCGCGCCGGAAGCGGAGCGCCGCGCCGATCCGGGCGGCGAGCGCGGCGAGCAGGTCGACCTCGTAGCCGCGGAAGTCGCCGCCCTCCGGGGTGCCCTGCTGCATGGGGACGGGGGGCGCGTCGTCGATCCCGACGAGGAGCGCGCGCCGCGGGTCCCGTACGTCGTTCGCTGTCATGGTCTCGGAGGGCGGATGCGGGTCGCCGGTCACGGGCGGTCGCCGGGCGCGCCGAAGACGAGCAGCCCCGGCTCGCCCGGCGTCACGACGAGGCGGCCGACGAGCGATTGCCCGCGCACGGAGTCGCGCGGCACCAGCGCGATCACCGGCGCGGCGTTCCCGCCGGCGCTCGGCAGCAGACGCGCGGCCAGCGCGCCCACGCGCGCCGAGTCGATGACGGGGCCGGCGGCCGGGGCGAGGTAGAGCGGCAGGCGCCCGCGCCCGCGCGAGCGCGTGACGCGCTCGATGGCGGCGAGGCGCCGGCCGCCCCGCGTGACCGCGGCGTCGGGCCCGAGGCGTCCGCCGCCCGGGCCGCCGGCGCCACCGCGCGCGAGGTACCGGTACGACGTGACGAGGATGGCGGTCACCCCGATGAGCGCGAGCACGGCGACGATGCGGCCCGCGGTGGTGCGCCGACGTGGTGACGTCCGTGGCTCGCCCAGCGGCACGCTCCGAGAGAGAGAGGGATGACCGCGCACGCGGTCGCGTCGCCATGATGCTCCCGCGGCATGATCGGCTGCAACGGGGCGACGACGTCTCAGCCTGGGACGTCGGGGTCCGGCTCGTAGGTGAGCCGGCCGTTCACCAGTCGCGCGGGCGGGGCGAGCCGGTGGCGCTCGACGACGAGCGCGTCCCGGATGTGCAGCACCGGCACTCCGAGCGCGGTCAGCACGTCCGCGACGATGCGCCGGTGGCAGCGCCACCACAGGACCTCCGCGCACATGATCACGGTGCGACAGCCGTGCGCCAGCGTGAGCAGCTCGAACAGGCCGTCGGCGAACGCGTCGGTGGCCGCGTGATCGGCGTACGCGCGGAACGCGGGGTGCCGCCAGCCGAGGTTCGGCGACGCCGGGTCCGGGTGCCGGCGGCCGCCGAGCGCCGGCAGCCAGCGGTAGTCCACCGACCGGGCGGCGAGCGCCTCGGCGAGCGCGTGCTCGCCGTAGTGCGGAAGCCGCCGCGACCCCGGGAAGCGCCGCACGTCGGCGACGAGCGCGATCTCGTGCGCGGCGAGCACCTCGAGGAACTCGGCGAGCGGCCGGGTCGAATGCCCGACGGTCCAGACGGTCGTCCCCATGCGCGCAACGTAGCGGCGCCCGCGCGGCGCGGCCGTGCCGAGCGCCGCGTGCTACGGGGACGATCCGTCGCGGCGCCGGGCGACGCGCAGCCACCGCAGCGGGAGCGGCAGTCCGAGCAGGACGATGCACCAGTACGGCAGCGCCACCAGCCACGCGCGCGCGCTCACGGGTCCGTGCGCCCCGTCGACCAGCCGCGCGTCGGCGTGCAGGGCGAACCCCAGTCCACTCGACGGAGGCCCGTCGATGGGCATGCGACCGAACACCACGGCCTGCGCGCGCGTGCGGCCCGACGGCTCGACGATCAGCGACGGCGGCGACGCGACCACCCGACGCATGGCGCCCTCGTAGTCGACGACCTGCGCGAGCAGCATCAGCCGCCCCGACCGGCTCGACGCCCACCACGCGTCCCAGAACCCGGGGCGGGTGGCGTCCGACGCGTGCGCCGCGGTCGTGAAGCGCGCCGTGCGGCGTCCGCGGTCCACCCGCGTCAGGTCCGCCGAGTGCGCGGTCCCGATCAGACGCCAGCCGAGCGGCCGCGCGTGGCTCGTCGCCCAGGCGGCGGCGCCCACGAGCGACAGCAGCAGCGACGACGCGGCCGCGAGGCTCGCCAGCCGCCGTGTCATGCGTGCGCCGGGCACTCCGCCACGTTCGACGGCACCCGCGCTACCGGAAGAACTCCGTCGGGTGCGCCCGCACGTAGGCCGCGACGGGCGGATGGAGGCCGGTCTCCTCCAGCGCGTAGAAGCGCTCCTCCAGCGGCGCGTGTCGCGCCCGGTACGCGTCGAACGCGTCCGCGTCCTCGGCCTCGTCGAAGCCGGGGGCGTCGCGGTCCGGGTCCGGCGGCCGCGAGGCGAAGACGACGCGAGCCGCCGCGAGCAGGCGCGCCGCCTCCGGCACCCCGACGCGCGCGAACCCGGCCTGCGCCTCGTCGGCGAGCAGGCCGCTCGGGTTCGTGAGGAACTGGTCGAAGCCGCCGTTGAGCGTCTCCGAGACGCACCAGTGGATGGCGAGCAGCGCGCGCTGCCCCGGCGTGAGCCGCGCCAGCCCCGCCGCGAGCACGTCCGGGCCGTCGTGGATGCGCACGGCGTCCCAGGCGGGCGCGATCACCCGCCACGCGCTCGTCGCGTCGTCGCCGTCCTCGGCCAGCACGCCGGCCGGCACGCGCAGGTCCGCGTCCATGTCGATCCGCGAGAGGAGCCGCTGCGCCGGCGCGCTACTTCTCCCCGGCCACCACGTACGCGACGAGCGCGTTGGCGTGCCCGTGTCCCAGGCCGTGCTCCGTCTTCAGGCGGCTCACCATCTCCATGTGCTTCATCCCGCGGAGGCCGCGCGTGATCTCCAGCCAGTGGTCCACGGGCCGCCCGTACTTCTTCTCGATGGCGGCGAAGTAGGACGCGGGCCCCTTGGGCTTGTCGTCGGGCGGCATCGTCGAGTCGTGTCGTCGCTTCGTCAGGCCGCGGGAGCGGCGTGCGGGCCGCATGGCGGGCCACGTTGCCGCCCAAGCTGGCGCCCCCCGCTAGCTTCCGCCAGGCGGGCGTGGGCGTCCGCCGACCCCGATCACCGCCCCATGACGCTCTGGCTCGACGCCGACGCCGCCCCGCGCGACGTGAAGGACATCTGCCTGCGGGCCGCCGAGCGCCTGCGCCTCCCGACGGTCCTCGTCGCGAACCAGCGCGTGCTGGTGCCGCCCGGGTACGCGTTCGTGTCGGCGGTGCGCGTCGAGGGCGGACCCGACGTGGCGGACCGGTACATCGTGGACCACGCCGCGCCCGGCGACGTCGCGGTCACCGCCGACATCCCGCTGGCCGCGCTACTCGTCCCCAAGCAGGTCGCGGTGATCGACCCGCGCGGCGAGGAGTACACGGCCGAGAGCATCGGCGAGCGCCTGTCGGTGCGCAACTTCATGGACGGGCTGCGGGGCGCCGGCGTGGAGACGGGCGGGCACGGCGCGTACGGGCCGCGCGAGAAGCAGGCGTTCGCGAACGCGCTGGACCGGGTGCTCGCGCGGGCGCTCCGGCGGCGGTGACGGCGGCCGCGACTCGGTGCCCGGGCCCAACGACTAGAGCAGATCACGGCGCGCTGTAGCGAGGTGAAGGGCTCGGGGCGGCATC
>NZ_JARGEK010000012.1:20171-33753 GCF_029211165.1 Roseisolibacter sp. H3M3-2 | reverse complement strand
ACAGAACGACATGGCTACGATCCGACTTGCCGTCGCCCGTCCCGCCGGCGATCGCGACGCCCACCGGGTCGCGCGCGCCGTGCGCCGCCGCCGCCAGCCCCACGGCGAGCGCGCGCGCCGAGCGCCACTTCGCGTACCGCCGCGCGCCGTCCTCCGGGAACGCCATCGACGCGCTGGCGTCGACCACGAACAGCGTCGGCAGCAGCGCGTGGTCGTCGGCCAGCCGCACGTACGCGCGGTCGCTGCGCGCCAGCAGCCGCCAGTCCAGCCGCCGCGGGTCGTCCCCCTGCCGGTACGCGCGGTACTCGCTGAACTCCCCCGTCGTGCCGCGCAGCCGCGCGCGGTGCGCGCCGGGCAGCCCGCCGGCGATGCGGCGCCTGGCCGGCCAGCGGAGGGCGCGGACCTCGTCGAGGAGGGTGGCGTAGGCGTGCACGATCATGCGCCGCGGTTCGCGACCCGAGCGCCGAGCGCCGAGCGCCGAGCGCCCGCTGGTGCGACGCGGCGACGCCCGGCGTCCGCGCGGGACCCGCTCGGCGCTCGGCGCTCGGCGCTCACTCAGACGCGCACGCCGGAGGCCGGAGGCGCCACGTGCTTCGCCACCGCATCGACGATCTGCTCCACGTCGACGCCCTCCGCCTCCGCGGCGAACGTCGGCAGCACGCGGTGCCGCAGCACCGGCGCCGCCACGCGCCGCACGTCGTGCGGCGCGACGGCGAGGCGGCCGGCGAGCAGCGCGTGCACCTCGCCGCCGAGCACCAGCGCCTGGTCGGCGCGCGGCACCGCGCCCCAGCGCACCGCCTCCTTCACCAGCGGCGGCGCCCCCGGGTCGTCGGGGCGCGTCGCGCGCACCAGCGAAGCCGCGTAGCGCAGGATCGGCTCGCTCGCCGCCACCGCGCGCGCCAGCCGCTGCAGCGCCAGCGTCTGGTCGGCGTCGAGCACCGGCGCGAGCGGCGCCTGCGCGGCGCCCGTGGTGGCGCGCAGGATCGCCACCTCGTCCTCGGCGCCCGGGTAGCCCACGCGCACGTCGAACAGGAAGCGGTCGAGCTGCGCCTCGGGGAGCGGGTACGTCCCCTCCTGCTCGATCGGGTTCTGCGTCGCCAGCACGAAGAACGGCTCGGGGAGGCGCATCGTGCGGCCGGCGGCGCTCACCGCGTGCTCCTGCATCGCCTCCAGCAGCGCCGCCTGCGTGCGCGGCGGGGCGCGGTTGATCTCGTCGGCCAGGACGATGTTCGCGAACACCGGCCCCTCGACGAACCGGAACGCGCGCGCGCCGGTGTGCGTGTCCTCCTCCAGGATCTCCGTCCCCGTGATGTCGCTCGGCACGAGGTCGGGGGTGAACTGGATGCGGCGGAACTGGAGGCGCATCGCCTCCGCCACCGACTTCACCAGCAGCGTCTTGGCGAGCCCCGGCACGCCGACCAGCCGCGCGTGCCCGCCGGCGACGATCGCCAGCAGGATCTCCTCGACCACCGTCCCCTGCCCGAGCACCCGCCGCGACACCTCGTCGCGCAGCGCGCGGGCGGCGGCCAGCAGCGGCTCGGCGCGCGCGAAGTCGGCCTCCGCGGCGGCGGAGCCGGCGGCGGCGTGGGGGCGCGTGGGGGCGTCGGCGTGCACGGGGCGGGGGCGGGATGGCGGAGGACCGGACGACGGCACGACCGGCGGGCGCGCGGCCCCCCGGTCGGCGTGCAAGCTACGAAGGCGCGCCCGCCGTCGTTGGCCGGGCGCCGTCGGGCGGCGGTGAACGTACGGTAAACGACGCGCCCGCCGCGCGGCTCCCATCCGTCGCCGCGACGCGGGGTTGCGACGACGAGGCCGCCGCGCGAGGCTGAGGCCCGTTCGTTGCAACCGCGCCACAACACCCCTCCCGCCACCCGCCGCACACGAGACGCCCCGGAGTCGATGTCGTGAGTTCCAAACGTCCCGTCACGCGGCTGTCGCCCGACGCACGCGCCGCGCTGGTGTCCTACGGCGCCCGCGCGGCCTGGCCGGCCGGCTTCGCCATCTATCAGCGCGGCCAGTCCGCCGACGGCGTCTTCGTCGTGCTGAGCGGGCGCGTGGTGCTCCGCAGCCGCGTCAAGGCGGGGCGCGGCTTCGTGCCCGTGGTCGCGGCCGACGGCGAGACCTTCGGCGCCGAGGGGCTCATCCCCGGCGGCGGCTACGTCACCGACGCGCGCGCCGAGGAGCCGAGCGAGACGCTGCACCTGAGCGCCGCGCAGCTCCGCAGCTGCCTGCGCGAGCAGCCGCTGGTCGGCGGCGCGCTCCTCGCCCAGCTCATGGTCGAGCGCAGCGCGCTGCTCGAGAAGCTGCGCGAGCTGGCCACGCTGTCGGTCGAGGAGCGCCTCATCGCCTCGCTGCTCCGCATGGCCGACCAGAGCGGGCTCGCCGACGACGCCCCGCTCGTCCTCGGCCCGGCGCAGTACCGGCTGCTGTGCGAGCTGGTGGGGGCCACGCGCGAGAGCGTGTCGCTCGTCTTCAACCGCCTGGTCGCCGCCGGGCTGGTGGAACGCGACGGGACCACCTTCGCCGTCCCCGACGTCGCCGCCCTCGGCCGCCGCCTCAGCGCCGCCTGGGTGGAGGAGGAGGGCGGGTCGATGACGGTGTCGCGCGACGAGCTGGGGTCGAGCGCGAGGCCCTGAACGGACGCTGCGGGCTGCGGCCTGCGGGTTCCGATCCGCAGTCCGCAGCCCGCTGCCCGCGCGATAGCTTGCGCGGAATGACAGCGCCCGGCCCCGCCCCCGACTTCCCCCGCTACGCGCGTCAGCTCGCGCTCCCCGAGGTCGGCGTCGAGGGGCAGACGCGGCTGGCGGAGGCGCGCGTGCTCATTGTCGGCGCCGGCGGGCTCGGCTCGCCGGCCGCGCTGTGGATGGCGGCCGCGGGGGTGGGGCGCATCGGGCTCGCCGACCCCGACCACGTCGATCGGTCGAACCTGCACCGGCAGCTGCTCTACGGACCGGCCGACGTCGGCGCGCCCAAGGTAGAGGCCGCCCACCGGCGGCTCGCCGAGGTGAACCCGGACGTGCGGGTCGACATCCATCAGGTGGAGGTGTCGGTCACGAACGCCGACCGGCTCGTGCGCGACTACGACGTCGTGCTCGACTGCACCGACCAGATCCCGGTGCGCTACGCGGTCTCCGACGCCTGCGTCGCCGCGGCGCGCCCGCTCGTCCACGGCGCCGTCTCGCGGTGGGAGGGGCGCGTGGCCGTGCTCGCCGCCGCCGACGGGCCGTGCTACCGCTGCCTCTGGCCGACGCCGCCCCCCGCGCACGCGATCCCGACCTGCGCCGAGGCCGGCGTGCTGGGGCCGGTGCCCGGGGCCGTCGGGATGCTGCAGGCGGTCGAGGCGTGCAAGCTCATCCTCGGCGCGGGCGACCCGCTCGTCGGGCGGCTGCTCGTGCTCGACCTGCTGCGCATGGTGACGCACGCCTTCGCCGTCCCCCGCGACCCGTTGTGTCCCGCCTGCGCGGCCGGCGAGATTCGCGAGCGGTCGGCGCCCGCCGGCGTGGCCGCGCCCGCCGCCTCCCCCTTCCCGCTGCCGTCGGAGCCGCCCGTGTCGCCGTCCCCCGCCGAGCCCTCGGCCATCGAGGAGATCGCCCCCGCCGAGCTGGCCGCGCGCCTGCAGGGCGCCGAGCCGCCGCTGGTGCTCGACGTGCGCGAGCCGTGGGAGCACGCGATCGCCCGTGTCGATGGGGCGCGGCTGGTGCCGCTCAACTCCCTCCCAGCGGCGCTCAGCACGCTCGACCCGGGGCGCGCCTACGTCACGCTGTGCCACCACGGGGTGCGCAGCCGCATGGCCGCCGAGTTCCTGCGCGAGCGCGGGCTGCCGCGCGTCGCCAACCTGCGCGGCGGGATCGACGCGTGGAGCGACGAGGTGGACCCGGCAGTGCCGAAGTACTGATGCGGAAGCGTCGAGCGCCGCGCGTGGAGCGTCGAGGGGGACGTCCGCGCGACGCGGACACGCTCGACGCTCGACGCTCGACGCTCGACGCTCGCTCGGTCCTCCGCATGCTCGCCTACGCCGCCGCCGCCACCGGCGCGCTCCTCGCCTGGAGCGCGCTGCACCGCCGCCGCGTCGAGCGCCGCGTGGGGGCGCGCCTCCCGCTCGGCCCCGACGGGATCGTGCGCGGCGCCGAGGGGTTCACCCTCGACGGCGACCCGCGGCGCGCGGTGCTCGTCCTGCACGGCTTCGGCGACACGCCGCAGAGCGTCGCCGGGCTGGCGCGCGCGCTGCACGCCGACGGGTGGACGGTGCGCGTGCCGCTCCTCCCGGGCCACGGCCGCACGGTGCGCGACTTCGCCGCCAGCGGCGCGCAGGCGTGGCTCGACGCCGCGCGCGCCGAGATGGCGGCGGTGGGCGCGCGGCACGAGCGGGTCGCGCTCGTCGGGCAGTCGATGGGCGCCGCGCTCTCGGTCGTGCTGGCCGCCGAGGCGCCGCGCCTCGACGCGCTGGTGCTGCTCGCGCCGTACGTCACCGCCCCCGCGGTCGTCCGCGCCGCCGCGCGCGCGCACGTCGCCCTCGGCTGGCTCCTCCCGTACATCGGCAGCGACGGCGGCGCGGCGTCGATCCACGACGACGAGGCGCGCGCGCAGGCGCTCGGCTACGGCGTGGTGACGCCGCGGCTGCTGCGCGAGCTGGCCGACGTGGTGGACCTCGCGCACCGCGCGCTGCCGATGGTGCAGGCGCCGACGCGCGTGCTCCTGTCGCGCCGCGACAACCGCGTCGGCGCCGAGGCGGCCGCGCGCGCCGCCGAGCGGCTGGGGTGCCGGACGCGCGAGGTGGTGTGGCTGGAGCGCTCGGGGCACGTGATCGCGGTCGACCGCGAGCGCGAGCTGGTGTTCGCGCACACGCGCGGGTGGCTGGCCGAGCACGCGCCGCCGGCGGGGCCGGGCGCGTGACCGGGCCGGCGCCGTCGCCCGCGTTCGTGGCCGGCGCCACCGGCTACGTCGGCGACGCGCTGACCCGGCTGCTCGCGTCGCGCGGCGCGTCGGTGGCCGCGCACGTCCGCCCCGACTCCCCGCGCCTCGCCGAGTGGCGCGCCCGCTGCGCCGCCGCGCGCGCGGCCGCCGACGCGACCCCGTGGGACGAGGACGCGATGGCCGCCGCCCTCGCCGCGCGGCGCCCGGCCGCCGTGTACGCGCTGCTCGGCACCACGCGCAGGCGCGGCGACGGCTACGAGGCGGTCGACTACGGCCTCACCTCGCTGCTGCTGCGCGCCGCCGTGCGCGCCGCGCGCGACACGGGAACGACGCCGCGCGTCGTCTACCTCAGCGCCGTCGGCGCCGACGCCGACTCGCGCAACCCGTACCTCGCCGTGCGCGGCCGCGTCGAGCGCGAGCTGCGCGCGTCCGGCCTCCCCTGGGTCTCGGCGCGCCCGAGCTTCATCACGGGCCCCGACCGCGAGGAGTCGCGCCCCGCCGAGCGCATCGCCGCGACGGTGACCGACGCCGCGCTGTTCCTCCCCCGCATGATCGGCGCACGTCGCATCGCCGACCGCTATCGGTCCACCGACGCCGAGGAGCTGGCGCGCGCCCTCGCGCGACTCGGCGTGGACGGCGAAGGCATCGTGACGGGGGAACTGCTCAGACACGGATGACACGGAAACCGGGGGATAGACTCGAGGCTGCAGTCTATCCCCCGGTTTCCGTGTCCTCCGTGTCTAATGCTTTTCCAGGCCCAAGTCCTCCTCCCGACGCTCCGTCGCGAGCCCTTCGGCGGACCGCGTCGGCGGCCCGCTCCCGCGCCGGGCGAGCCAGAGGAACAGCACGCCGGTCACCAGCATCACGAGCCCCCACCAGAGGTTCACGTTCACCCCGGTGGAGCGCCCGTACATGACCGCGTCCCCGTTCGTCATCGCGCCGTAGCCGGCCAGCAGCGCGCCGAGCACGACGAACAGCCCGCCGATCGGGTAGCGCAGGTCCAGCGTCGCGGCGCCGCTCATCGGAAGGCGAGGTTGAGGCCCAGGAGCGCCACCAGCACGCCGGCCGCGAACACCGACGGGCGCTCCCACCAGTTCTTCACGTCGTCCACCGGCTTCGGCGTCAGCGCGTACACCAGCCCGCGCAGCTCGTCGTCGGGGCGCGGGCGCGTGAGGAGGCTGACCACGATCGTCACCACGAAGCAGGTCGCGAACGCCGCGATCGCCGTCCAGAAGGTCTGCGCCATCTCGCTCGGGTAGACGCGCAGCACGCCGAAGTAGCCCCCCTTCACCCCGGGCACCGACCCGTCGGCCAGCGCCAGCCCGTGGTGGAGCGCGGCGCCGAGCGTGCCGGCCACCAGCCCCCAGAAGGCGCCGTGCCCCGTGCTCCGCCGCCAGAACATGCCGAGCGCGAAGGTCGCGAACAGCGGCGCGTTCACGAAGGCGAAGATCAGCTGCAGCAGGTCCATGATGTTGTTGAAGGCGCCGGCCACGTACGCCGCCGCCACCGACAGCAGGATCCCGCCCACCGTCGCCGCGCGCCCCATCCACAGGTAGTGCTCGTCCGACGCGCCGCGCCGGATGTGCGCCTGATAGATGTCGTATGTCCACACCGTGTTGAACGCCGTCACGTTCCCCGCCATCCCCGACATGAAGCTCGCGATCAGCGCCGTCAGCCCGAGCCCCAGCATCCCCGTCGGGAAGAGCTTCACCAGCATCATCGGCGTCGCGAGGTCGTAGTCGAGCACCACGTTCCCCTTGGCGTCCACCAGCGGCAGCCCCGCCGCCGTGAGTTTGGGCGGGATCATCCCCTCGCCCGCCGCCGCCAGCCCGCCCATCGACGCGTCGCCGGCGTGCACCAGCGCGATCATCCCCGGCACGATCACCAGGAACGGGAAGATCATCTTCGGCACCGCGGCGATCAGCGGGGTGCGCCGCGCCGCCGTCATCGAGTCGGCCGCCATCGCGCGCTGCACCACCAGGAAATCGGTGCACCAGTAGCCGAACGAGAGCACGACGCCGAGCCCCATGAGGAGCCCGAACCACTCGACGCCGATCGCGTTGGTGGACGCGCTCCCCATCCCCTTCCAGACGTGCGTCAGCGACTCGGGCGGCAGCCCGCGCGCCATCGCCACCTGCGTCAGCCGCGACGTCAGCCCGTCCCACCCGTTCACCGCGCGCAGCCCGATCCACACCAGCGGCACGAAGCCGAACACGATCATGAAGAACTGCAGCACCTCGTTGTAGATCGCGCTCGTCAGCCCGCCGAGCAGCACGTACGCCAGCACGATCCCCGCCGACACGAGCACGCTGGTCGTGAAGTCCCAGCCGAGGAGGAGGTTGAGCAGCTTCCCCATCGCGTACATCGAGACGCCCGACGAGAACACCGTCATCGCCGCGAACGTGACCGCGTTGAGCGTGCGCGTCTTCTCGTCGAAGCGCAGCTTCAGGTACTCGGGGACCGAGCGCGCGCGCGAGCCGTAGTAGAAGGGCATCATGAACAGCCCCACGAACAGCATCGCCGGCACCGCGCCGACCCAGTAGAAGTGGCTGGTGGCGATCCCGTACTTCGCCCCCGACGCCCCCATCCCGATCACCTCCTGCGCGCCCAGGTTCGCGCTCAGGAAGGCGAGCCCGGTCACCCACGGCGGGAGCGAGCGCCCCGACAGGAAGAAGTCCGTCGACGTGCGCATCATCCGCCGCAGCGCCCAGCCGATGCCGAGCACCACGACGAAGTACAGCGCCATCACCACGTAGTCGAGCGTGCGGAGCTGGGCGACGGGCATGGGGTGGGGAGGAGGGGGTGGGGTGGCGGAACAATGCGCGCCCGGACGCGGCCCGGCCACTCGCCCCCGCCCCGCTCCCGTCCCGCCGCCCCTCCCGCCCGGCGTCCCTGCCCGTAGGTTGCCGTCACGCCCGACTGGTCCCGCCGCCACCCCGACCGGAGCCCATGCGCATTGCCGTCCTGAAGGAGACCGCCGACCGCGAGCGCCGCGTCGCCCTCATGCCCGACGCCGTGAAGCGCCTCGCGGGCGCCGGCCACGCGGTGGCGGTCGAGCGCGGCGCCGGCGCGGGCGCCCACGCGGGCGACGACGACTACGCCGCCGCCGGCGCGACCCTCGCCGACGACGCCGCGGCCGCCGCCCGCGACGCCCAGGTGGTGACCAAGGTCCAGCGCCCCACCCCCGCCGAGGCCGCGCTCCTCCCACGCGGCGCGGTCCTGGTGTCGCTCCTCCCGCCCGCGCAGACTGCCGAGCTGCTCCCGCTCCTCGCCGCCGGCGGCGTCACCGCGCTGGCGCTCGAGCGCGTGCCGCGCATCACGCGCGCGCAGTCGATGGACGTGCTCTCGTCGCAGGCCACCGTCGCCGGCTACAAGGCGGTCCTCCTCGGCGCCGGGCTGATGCCGCGCTTCCTCCCCATGCTCACCACCGCCGCCGGCAACATCACGCCGGCCAAGGCGCTGGTGCTGGGCGCCGGCGTGGCCGGGCTCCAGGCCATCGCCACCGCGCGCCGCCTGGGCGCCGTGGTCAGCGCGTTCGACGTGCGCGCCGCCGCCCGCGAGCAGGTCCAGTCGCTGGGCGCCAAGTTCGTCGCCGCGGAGCTGGTGAGCCCGGGCGCCGAGACGGCCGGCGGCTACGCGCGCGAGCAGGGCGCCGACGAGCAGCAGCGCACCCTCGCCGCCATCGCCGGCGCGATCCGCGAGATGGACCTCGTGGTCAGCACCGCCGCCATCCCCGGCCGCCCGGCGCCGCGCCTCATCACCGCCGAGATGGTGGCGACCATGAAGCCCGGCAGCGTGATCGTCGACGTGTCGGCCGAGACCGGGGGGAACTGCGAGCTGACGCGCCCCGGCGAGACCGTACACGCGCACGGCGTCGCCATCCTCGGCCCGCTCAACCTGCCGAGCACCGTGGCGGCGCACGCCAGCGCGATGTTCAGCCGGAACGTGCTCACCCTGCTGCAGCACCTGGCCGACCAGGACGGCGCGCTGCGGCTCGACCTCGCCGACGAGATCACCGGGGCGATGGCGCTCACCCACGACGGCCAGGTGCGGAGCTGACCGATGACCCTGACCTACGTCCTGCAGATCTACGTCTTCGTCCTCGCCGGCTTCGTCGGCTTCAACATCATCACGCGCGTGCCGCCGCGGCTGCACACGCCGCTGATGTCGGCCACCAACGCCATCTCCGCCATCTCCATCGTCGGCGCGCTGGTGGTGGCCGGGTCGCGCTACTCGCTGCTGGCCAGCGTCCTCGGCTTCCTCGCCGTGACCTTCGCGACCATCAACGTCGTCGGCGGCTTCGTCATCACCGACCGCATGCTCGGCATGTTCAAGCGCGGCGACGCGGAGAAGGACGGCGCGTCGCAGGGCGCCCCGCACGGCGCGCCGGGCGACAACGGGAGCGCGCCGCGGTGAGCGCCCTCCTCCCGCTCCTCCAGGGCGCCGCCGAAGCCGCCGGCGAGTTCGCGCCCAAGGCCGTCGGCGAGGTCTTCGGCCCGCGCGCGCTGCTCACGCAGGCCGGCTACGTCGCCGCCAGCGTCTGCTTCATGCTCGGCCTCAAGGCGCTTACCAAGCCCGAGACCGCGCGCCGCGGCATCCGGCTGGCCGCCGTCGGCATGCTGCTCGCCGTCCTCGGCACGCTGATCGTCGCCGAGATCGTCGAGTACCAGTGGATCCTCGGCGGGCTGCTCGTCGGCGCGGCGATCGGCTACCCGCTCGGCACGCGCGTCCCGATGACCGCGATGCCGCAGCGCATCGCCATCGCGCTCACCTTCGGCGCCTCGGCGGCGACGATGGTCGGCGTCGCCGAGTACCTGCACCGCAGCGGCGCCGCGGCCGGCGCCATGCCGCGCGCGCAGGCCGCCGCGCTGGGGTTCGAGGTCCTCCTCGGCTGCATCACCATCACCGGCTCGCTGGTGGCGTTCGGCAAGCTGCACGAGATCCTCCCCGGGCGCCCGCTGACCTTCGGCGGGCAGAACCTGGTGAACGCCGCCGCCATGCTCGGCGCGCTCGCGCTGCTGGGGATCCTGGTCGCCGACCCGGCCGCGGCGTGGGCGTTCTGGGCGATGGCCGCGCTGGCGCTGGTGATCGGGGCGTCGTTCGTGCTCCCCATCGGCGGCGCCGACATGCCGGTGGTCGTGTCGCTGCTCAACTCGTACGCCGGCCTCGCGGCGTGCGCCACGGGCTTCGCGATCGGCAACACGGTGCTCATCATCGCCGGCGCCCTCGACGGCGCGAGCGGCTTCATCCTCTCGATCATCATGTCGAAGGCGATGAACCGCTCGTTCGCCAACGTGCTGTTCGGCGCCTTCGGCGGCGGCGCCGCGGCCGGGGGCGCGAAGAGCGCGGCCGGCCTCACGGTGAAGAGCCTCACCGCCGAGGACGCGGCGATCCAGCTCGGCTACGCCGGCAAGGTGATCGTGGTCCCCGGCTACGGGATGGCGGTCGCCCAGGCGCAGCACGTGGTGCGCGAGCTGGCGGAGCTGATCGAGAAGAAGGGCGGGGAGGTGAAGTACGCCATCCACCCGGTGGCGGGGCGCATGCCCGGCCACATGAACGTGCTGCTCGCCGAGGCCAACGTCCCGTACGACCGGATGTACGAGATGGAGGAGATCAACGACGAGTTCTCGACCGCCGACGTCGCGCTGGTGATCGGCGCCAACGACGTGGTCAACCCGGCCGCCCGCAGCGACCCGGCGTCGCCGATCTACGGGATGCCGATCCTCGACGCCGACCGCGCGAAGTCGGTGATCGTGATGAAGCGCGGCATGAGCGCGGGCTTCGCCGGCATCGAGAACGAGCTATTCTACGCCGACAACACGCGGATGCTCTTCGGCGACGCCAAGCAGACGCTGACCAAGCTCGTGACCGAGGTGAAGTCGATATGAAGACCCTTCCGCCGGCCGCCCCCGCTCGACGCTCGACGCTCGACGCTCGGGCGGCCCGAGCGTCGAGCGTCGAGCGTCGAGCGCGGCGCCTCGCCGGCGCGGCGGCGCTGGCGTTCGCCGCCGCCTGCGCCGGCGACGCCAAGTCCGACGCCGCATCGACCCCCGCCGCCCAGGCGGCCGGCGTCCCCGACCCGACCGCGGCGACGTACGCGCCGCAGCTCGGGATCCAGCTGGACGCGTTCTACAAGACCCCCAACGGCGTGTACTACCAGGACGTGAAGGTCGGCACCGGGATGGCGGCGGCGCCGGGCGCCCAGGTCTTCACGAAGTACGAGGGGTGGCTCCCGAACGGCACGCGCTTCGACGGCGGCCAGATCGACTTCCGCCTCGCCCAGCGCCAGGTCATCGACGGGTGGGACGAGGGGATCCAGGGGATGAAGGTCGGCGGCGTGCGCAAGCTCGTCATCCCCGCCAACCTCGGCTACGGCGCGACGGGCTCCCCGCCGGACATCCCGCCGAACTCGACGCTCGTGTTCCAGGTGGAGCTGACGGACGTCAAGTAGCCGACGGCGGGAGTCGCGACGGCGGGAGTCGATACAGCGGGAGTCGTGACGGCGCACTGCGCTCTTGCGACTCCCGCTTCGACGACTCCCGCCGTCGCGACTCCCGCAGTATCACAGTTCTCGCATTACGTTGGACCCCATGACCGCCCCGCGCGCCCGCGGCAACGCCGCCGACCGGATCCTCGCCGCCGCCGCGGAGTGCGCCGGCGCCCTCGGGATCGCCCAGGTCAGCATGCAGGCCGTCGCCGACGCGGCCGGCGTCAGCAAGGCGCTGATCCACTACCACTTCCGCGACCGCGACGAGCTCCTCGCGCGCCTCGCCGACTGGCTCGCCGGCGCCCTCGTCCAGGGCGAGGCCCTCGCCCTCGAGGACGCCGACGCCACCAGCCAGCTCGACGCCCTCTGGCTCTGGCTCGAGACCGAGCTCACCAGCGGCCGCCTCCGCGCCCTGGTCGCCCTCGGCCAGGAACGCGGCGAGGGGGTCCGCGACGCCGTCCGCCGCTCGCGCGCCCTCCGCCGCACCCAGGCCACCGCGACCATCGAGCGCCTCTTCGCCGCCCTGGCCCTCGCCCCGCGCCTCCCCGCGCCCCTGCTCGGCGACGTCTGGGTGGCCTTCGCCGACGGGCTCGCCGTCGAGGCCGCGATCGAGCCGGAGGCCAACGTGCGCCTCCGCTTCGACGTGTTCTGGCTCTCCGCCCTGAACCTCGCCGAGTGAGCCCGGCGTCGTCGCCCCGCCGCCGGCCGGGCGCGGGCCGCCTGCTCGCCCGGCTCGCTCTCGCCGCCCTCGCCCTGCTCGGCATCGCCTGGCTCGGCGCCCTCGCCGCCGTCGCGGTCGCCGCCAGCCGCGACGGCGCCCGCCCGGCCACCGCCATCATCGTCCTCGGCGCCGCCCAGTACGACGGCCGCCCGTCGCCGGTGCTGCGCGCCCGGCTCGACCACGCGGTCGCCCTCTGGCACCGCGGCCTCGCCCCCCGCCTCATCGTCACCGGCGGCCGCCGCGCCGGCGACCGCACCTCCGAGGCCGCCACCGGACGCCGCTACGCGGTCGCGCACGGCGTCCCCGACTCGGCGATCCTCATGGAGAGCGAGGGGCGCACGACCGCCGAGTCGCTGCGCGCCGCCGCCGCCCTCCTCGCGGAGCTGGAGCGCACGGCCGGGCAGCATCACGCCAGCTCGGCGCCCGGAGCGCGGCAGGACGACCCGAGGGCGGCGATCCTGGTGAGCGACCCGTTCCACATGCTGCGGCTGGGCATCCTCGCCCGCCGCTACGGGATCGTTCCCTACACCTCCCCCACCCGCACCAGCCCGATCTCTGCCCACCGCACGGCGGCGCTCGGCTACATGGTGCGCGAGTCGGTGAAGATCCCGGTGGTGTGGCTCATGGAGACCGGCGCCGACGAGGGGAGCGGACGGTAGACGAAGCGGGCGTCGCGCGCGCGCCACAGTCGCGGGTGCGGGGGACGGCGTATTATTGACGAGTACGCCACGTTCCGCCTCCCCCACCGCCGCCTCCCTCCCGCGGCATGATCGCACTCACCCTCCCCGACGGCCGCCGCTGCGTCCTCGAGGTCCGACGCGACCCCGAGCGCGCCACCGCCGTCCGCGTCACCCTCGACGGCGAGCCCCCCGTCACGCTCCCGCTGACCGCCGGCTGGGAGGACGCGGCCGCGCTCCCGCCGGCGGTCGTCGACGCGATCATCCGGCACGTCCTGCTCGAATAGCCGACGGCTCAGCCGGCCATCCGCCGCTCGGGGGGCGCCAGCGCCGCGTCCACCCGGCGCAGGATCGCCTCGGTCCGCACCTCGAAGTGCGACCCCGCCCACGCCGGCGCCCCGTGCACCAGCAGGATCGCCTGCGGCGAGTGGTGCACGACCCCCAGCGACTCGGCGACGTGCCGCGACAGCGCGCGGGCCTCGATCACGTCCACCACCCCGATCGGGACGTCCGGGCGCTGCGTGCCCAGCGCCTCCACCTCGTCCCACGCCATGATGCTGATGGGGCAGCGGGTGCTGTGCTTGTAGACCAGCGCCACCGCCGCGTGGCGGAGCGCGTCCAGGTCGGCCGGGGTGGAGAGCGGGTGCATCGCGGGCCCTCGCAGGTGGGGTGGGGGCCGCCCTAGCGCACGAGGTGTTCCGGAGGGGCCGGGTGGGGCGAGTTCGGATACGGCGAGCTCGGGAACGGCGAGCTCGGGAACGGCGAGCTCGGGAACGGCGAGCT
>NZ_JARGEK010000012.1:0-20073 GCF_029211165.1 Roseisolibacter sp. H3M3-2 | reverse complement strand
CCCGGGAACGGCGAGCTCGGGAACGGCGAGCTCGGGAACGGCGAGCTCGGGAACGGCGAACCCGGGAACGGCGAACTCGGGTGGGGCGAGCTCGGGTGGGGCGAAGCCGGGTGAGGCGAAGCCGGCGTGTCCGACCGCGCGGCGACCGCGCTCACCGGATCGGAGTTCGCAGTATCCGGGTTCGCAGTATCCGGGTTCGCAGTATCCGGATTCGCAGTATCCGGATTCGCAGTACCCGAGCTCGCACTACCCGCCCAGATTTTCCCCATGCGCATCCCAATCGAGTCGTACACGCTCGCCAACGGCCTCCGCGTCGTGCTGTCCGAGGACCGCACCGCGCCCATCGTGGCCGTGAACCTCTGGTACCACGTCGGCTCCGCCAACGAGCGCGCCGGCCGGACCGGGTTCGCCCACCTGTTCGAGCACATGCTCTTCCAGGGCTCCGCCAACGTCGGGGCCAACGAGCACTTCGAGCTCGTCCAGCGCGCCGGCGGGACGCTCAACGGCTCGACCTGGCTCGACCGCACCAACTACTACGAGACCGTGCCGAGCAACCAGCTCGCGCTCGCGCTCTGGCTGGAGGCCGACCGCATGGCGCGCCTCCTCCCCGCGATGACGCAGCAGAAGCTCGACACGCAGCGCGACGTCGTGAAGAACGAGCGCCGCTGGTCGGTGGACAACCAGCCGTACGGCACCTGGTGGGAGAAGCTCCCCGCGCTCTGCTTCCCGCCCGAGCATCCGTTCCACCACTCGCTCATCGGCTCCTTCGAGGACCTCGACGCGGCGTCGCTCGAGGACGTGGCCGGCTTCTTCGCCACGTACTACGTCCCCGACAACGCCGTGCTCACGATCGCCGGCGACTTCGACCCCGCCGAGGCGCGGCGGCTGGTCGACGAGCTGTTCGCGCCGATCCCGCGCGGCGGTGAGCGCCCGCCGCTCCCCGACATGACGCTCCCGCCGACGTTCGGCGGCGCGCGGCGCGAGGTCGTCCCCGACGACGTCATGCTGTCGCGCGTCTTCCTCGCCTTCCGCATCCCGCCCGCCGGCACGCCCGGGCACTACGCCGCCGGCGTCTGCGCGGCGATCCTCGGGATGCGGCACGGCAGCCGCCTGTACCGCGCGCTGGTGCGCGAGCAGCAGGTGGCGAGCGAGGTCGGCGCCTTCACCTACGACCTCGCCAAGGGGAGCGACCTGCTCGTCCTCGACGCCGTCGCGCGCCCCGAGACCGACGTCGCCGCCCTCGAGGCCGCGCTCGTCGCCGAGGTCGACCGGCTCGCCGACGGCGGCGTGACCGACGACGAGGTCGCGCGCGCGCACGCGCTGGTCGAGAGCGGCTTCGTGCTCGCGCTGCAGTCGGCCGGCGACCGCGCCGACCAGCTGTCGCGCTTCGCCACCTACTACGGCGACCCGTCGCTCGTGAACGAGCAGGCCGCGCGCTACGCCGCCGTCACCGCCGCCGACGTCGCCGCGTTCGCGCGCGCGCACCTCGGCGCGGACAACCGGGCGTTCCTGGTCTACGTGCCGAAGGAGAGCGTCGAGCGCCGAGCGTCGAGCGCCGAGCACGACGCCGTGGCGGCGTCCACCGCGGCGGAGGCCTGACCGATGACGAACCCCACCCTCGACGCTCGGCGCTCGGCGCTCGACGCTCCGCCGCGGCCTCCGGCCGCGGCGCCCCGCCCCTACCACTTCCCGCGCTTCGAGCGCCGCACGCTGCCCAACGGGCTGCGCCTCGTCGTCGCCCCCGTGCACAAGCTCCCGCTCGTGAGCGTCGTCGCCGTGCTCGACGCCGGCGCCGTCGCCGACCCGGCGGGGAAGGAGGGACTGGCGCAGCTCGCGGCGCGCGCCCTCACCGAGGGGACCGACGCGCGCGACGCCGTCGCGCTCTCGCTCGCCGTCGAGCGGCTCGGCGCGTCGCTCGACGCGTCCGCCGACTGGGACGCGGCCTTCGTGTCGCTCACCACGCTCGCGCGCCACGTCGACGCGGCGTTCGCGCTGTTCGCCGAGGTGCTGACGCGCCCCGTCTTCCCCGAGCGCGAGATCGAGCGGCTGAAGGCCGAGCGGATCGCGGACCTGATGCACCTCGCCACCGAGCCGCGCGGGCTGGCCGACGAGGCGTTCGCGCGCGCGGTCTACGCGCCCGACTCGCGCTACGCGCACCCCGACGGCGGCAGCCGCGCCACCGTCCCCGGGCTCACGCGCGACGACGTCGCCGCGTTCCACGCCGCGCGCTACCGCCCGTCCGCGACCACGCTCGTCGTCGCCGGCGACCTGTCGGCCGACGACGCGGAGCGGCTGGTGCTGCGCGCCCTCGGCGGCTGGCGCGGCGAGGCGCCGCCGAGGGCCGCGGCGCGCGACGCCGAGGCGTCGGCCGAGCGGCGCACGCACCTCGTGGTCAAGCGCGACGCCCAGCAGAGCGAGCTGCGCGTCGGCCACCTCGGCGTGCCGCGCGCGCACCCCGACTACTTCCCGCTGGTCGTGATGAACGCGATCCTCGGCGGGCTGTTCAACTCGCGCGTGAACCTGAACCTGCGCGAGGTGCACGGCTACACGTACGGCGCGCACTCCGGCTTCGACTGGCGCGTGCAGGCGGGGCCGTTCGTGGTGGCGAGCGCGGTGCAGAGCGAGCACACCGCCGCCGCCGCGCGCGAGGTGCTGCTCGAGGTCGACCGCATCCGCGCCGAGCCGGTGCTCCCCGAGGAGCTGTCGCTGGCGACGAGCTACCTCGACGGCGTCTTCCCGATCCGCTACGAGACGACGTCGGCGATCGCGGGGGCGCTGGCCAACCTGACGCTGTTCGGGCTCCCCGACGACTACTTCGACGCGTACCGCGCCCGCGTGCGCGCGGTGACCGTGGAGGACGTGCAGCGCGTCGCGCGCGCGCACCTGGCGCCGGAGCGGCTGCAGCTGCTCGTCGTCGGCGACCCGGACGCCGTGCGCGCCCCCGTCGAGGCGCTCGGGTTCGGGCCGATCTCGGTCACGGAGCCGGAGCAGGGCTGAGCAGGAACCGGGAGAACGGATCGGACGGATGCAGGGAGGATCCGACGGATCGTCCCGCGAACCCGCAGGCGCCGATCCGCCGGATCCGTCCCGATCCGGAACGATCCGCTCTCCCTGATGACCGGCCCCTGCGCGCGCATGCTCACGTGGGCGGCGCGCCGGGGTCGCGGTGCGGGGGTCGGCGACGTCAGCGCAGCTTCGCCGCCTCGGCGCGCACCAGCTCCGCGACGCGGCGCTCGAGGTTCCCGGTGGTGGTGCAGTTCACGACGTTGCTGCTGCTCACCGACGCCGGGCGGCCGACGGCCTTCACGGTGGTGCTGACCGAGGCGGCGGCGACGTCGGCGCGCCCCTCGACCTGCGAGAGGACGTCGAGGGTGACGGCGTACGAGTCGGCGTGCGGGAGGCCGTTGGCGGCGGTGCCGCAGTCGACGTAGCGGCTCATCCACGCGCCCCGGAGCCGCCCCTGCACGCGCTGCCCGCCGGCGCCGACGCGGCGCTGCTCGGAGTCGAGCGTGGTGAGGGCGAGGCCGAGCGCCTCGTAGGCGAGGGGGAGGGCGCCCCACGCCTGGTCGACGGTCAGGGCGAGGTCCTCGTGCAGCGTGCGCGCGACGCTCGGCTCGAGGCGCACCACCTGGTCGCCGATGGCGACGAACTCGCGGCGCGGGGGCTGCTCGCCGACGACGGCGACCGCGGGCTGCGACGCGCAGGCGGCGAGCGCGCCGGCGAGGGAGAGGGCGGCCGGAACGGCGAGCGCGGCCATCGCGGCGGACGGGCGGCGGCGGGGCATGGGGACCTCCGGAGCGGGACCACGGAACGAGCGGTCGGCGCGCGAACATGCGGAGGCGCGCGCGGGCGCGCAACGCGAGGCGCGCGACGCGTACGGGTGCGCGCATATCTTGTGCGCGTCCGCCGCCCGCCGGTCCGCCCCGTCCGCCCACGCCCGCCCACGACGCCGTGCCCGCACGCACCCGCCAGACGCCCGACTACCCGTTCGAGATCCGCCGCTCCGCGATCCAGGGGCGCGGCGCCTTCGCCACCCGCCGCATCCGCCCGGGGCAGCGCATCATCGAGTACACGGGCGAGCGCATCACGCCGGAGGAGGGCGACCGCCGCTACGAGGAGGACGGGATGGGGCGCCACCACACCTTCCTCTTCACGGTCGACGAGGAGACGTGCGTCGACGGGAAGAAGGGGGGGAACGAGTCGCGCTACATCAACCACTCGTGCGACCCGAACTGCGAGGCGGTGATCGAGGACGGGCGCATCTGGATCTACGCCAAGCGGTCGATCCAGCCGGGGGCCGAGCTGGCGTACGACTACCAGTACGAGCGCACGCCGCAGCACACGAAGGAGGACGAGGAGTTCTACCGCTGCCTGTGCGGCACGGCGAAGTGCCGCGGGACGATCCTGGCGCCGGCGAAGAAGACGAGGGCGCCGAGAAAGGCGAGTCCCAAGAAGGCGAGCGCGAAGAAGACGAACTCGGGTGGGGCGAAGAAGGCCGCGAAGGCGTCCAAGGCCGCGAAGGCGACCAAGGCCACGAAGGCGGCGAAGCGGAGCCGCGCGTGAGCGACGCGTCGGGGGCCGAGCCCGGGCAGGTCGCCACTCGGCGGCTCCACGCTGGGCGGATCATCGCCCTCGACGCCGACACGGTGCGCTTCCCCGACGGGTCGACGGGGGAGATGGACGTCGTGCGGCACCCGGGGGCGAGCGCGGTCCTCCCGTTCCTGAGCGACCCGGCGGGGGAGGACCCGCAGGTGCTGCTGATCCGCCAGTACCGGTACGCGGCGGGCGGCTACCTGTGGGAGATCCCGGCGGGGCGGCTGGACGCGGGGGAGGACCCGGCGGCGTGCGCGGCGCGCGAGCTCCGGGAGGAAACCGGATGCACCGCCGAGCGTGTCGAACGTCTGACGTCGATCCTCACGGCGCCGGGGTTCACCGACGAGGTGATCCACCTCTTCATGGCCGTCGGGCTGACCATGGGGGAGCACGCGCGGGAGGCGGACGAGTTCCTGACGGTGGAGCCGATGCCGCTGTCGCGCGCCCTCGCCATGATCGAGACGGGGGAGATCCGCGACGGCAAGACGATCTGCGCCCTCCTCTACGCGGCGGGGTTCAGGGCCGGACGCTGATTCGAGGGGCGGGCGGGGGTGGGACTTCCCGAGTGACGCACGACACGGCGACCGCCTGTCGTGCGTTCGACTATCCGCGGCTCGCGTCGGCGCGGTAGGGGGAACCCGGGCGCCGAGTGTTAACACCGGAGACGCGGCGCTGTCTCACACGGTGTCATCGAAGGTGGACGATTCGGCCCGTCTTCGGTATATTGCAGGGCCGCGGGGAACGACGGAACTCGTTGGAACTGAACGAGTTCGACCGTTCTAGGCGGGACCGGTGGGTGGGCACGCAAGCTGCCAACCTACCGGGTGGGTCCGACGGCAAACCGGCGACGGGCGACCGGGGCGAGGTCGGGCGGACGCAGCACTCGGGGGAGCACACATGGCTGAGGTCGCACTGAAGTCGCGGAACATGGCGCTCACGGGCGCGGCCGTCAGGGAGCAGCTCCGCACGCTGGACGACGGGGACGTGGTGGCGGCGTTCCTGGGTGGGGAGGAGCGCGCCTTCCAGGAGCTGGTCTCGCGGTACCAGAGCCGGCTGCTGAACTTCATCTACCGCACGATCGGCGACCGGGAGAAGGCGGAGGACCTCGTCCAGGAGGTGTTCATCCGCGTGTACCGGCACATCGGGCGCTTCGACCGGTCGAAGAAGTTCTCGACCTGGATCTACACGATCGCGTCGAACCTGGCGAAGAACGAGCTGCGGAACCGCTCGCGGAACCCGCTCGTGCTGTTCCAGACGATCAAGAAGAACTGGCAGGACGACGACCGGCCGCTGCAGTTCGAGGACCTGAACTCGCGCCCGGACGACCTCTACCGGAAGCGCCACCTGCGCGAGCTGGTCGAGGAGAGCGTCGCCAAGCTGCCGGCGCACCACCGCGAGGTGTTCGTCCTCCGCGAGCTGGAGGGGAAGAGCTACGAGGAGATCGCCGACATCACGGCGACCAACCTCGGGACGGTGAAGTCGCGGCTGAACCGGGCGCGGGCGAGCTTCGCGGAGCTGATCGAGCCGAAGCTGCGCTGACCGATCAACCCGGCGGCGACCACCCGATACGGCGGGAGTCGACACAGCGGGAGTCACGAAAGCGGGAGTCGTAACGGCGCAGGGTGCTCTTACGACTCCCGTTCTTTCGACTCCCGCTGTGTCGACTCCCGCTTTACGTTTGCCGCTCCACCCCTTTCGAGCGCGCCGCTGTCGATGTCCGTCCGCTCCGCCGTCGCCCCGGCCCCGCGCCGGGCGCGCTGACGGCGGGCCGAAGCAGGTAGAGCCCGCCGGCTCCCCCGATCGCGGGGTCGAGCCGTCGCCGTCGCGTGTCCTGGCCCCGGCCGGGAGGTGTTCGACGCGCCCGCCGCATCCCGCGCCGGGCCGCCACCTTCCCGCGCGGCGCTGGGTCGCCGCGCGTCCGGAGACCTCGGATGACGGCGAACGACTGCACGTTCCGCGTCGCGGCGGAGCACCGCGACCGCTACCTCCTGCTCGAACTCGGCGCGCCGACGGCGCCCCTCCGACCGGCGGTGCTCGCCGGCCGACTGCGCCGATCGGCGGACCCCGACGACCGCCCGGTGGTCGGCGACGTGGTGGACATCGAAGCGGAGGGCCCGGACGGCGTCGCCCGGATCACCGCGGTCGGGGCGCGCCGGTCGCTCCTCCGGCGGGGGGCGGCGGACCGGACGTCGCGGGGGCAGCCGCTGGCGGCGAACGTCGACGCGGTGCTGGTGGTCGTGCCGCTCGACCGGGCCCCCAACCCGCGGCGGGTGGAGCGGGAGGTGACGCTGGCGTGGGAGAGCGGGGCGACGCCGGTGGTGGTGCTCACCAAGGCGGACCTGTGTCCGGACGTGGCGGCCGCCGAGTCCGGGGTGCGACTGGCGGCGCCAGGAGTGGAGGTGGTCGCGGTGGCCACGCTGCGCGACGACGTGGCGTCCGTGATGGCCCCGTGGCTCGGGAGTGGCGCGACGGTGGTGCTGCTCGGACCGTCGGGGGCAGGGAAGTCGACGATCGCGAACCGGCTCCTGGGCCTCGATCGGCAGCGCACGGGCGGGCTGCGGGAGGACGGGGCGGGGCGGCACACGACCACCCACCGCGAGCTGCTGGCGCTGCCCGGGGGCGCCTGGCTGATCGACACGCCGGGATTGCGGGCGCTGGCGATGTGGAGTGCGGGCACCGCGGATGACGGCGACGCATTGCGGCACACCTTCGCCGACGTCGCGACGCTGGCGTATGAATGTCGCTTCGCGGACTGCACGCACCGCTCGGAGCCGGGGTGCGCCGTGGCGGCCGCCGTCGCCGCCGGGGCGTTGCCGGCCGACCGGCTCGACAGCTGGCGGACGCTCCGAGCCGAGCTCGCGTGGCAGGGAGCGCGACACGACGCGGCGGCGCGGGCGGAGCGGCGGGCCGGCGAGCGGGCGGGGGCGAGGAGTCTGCGGCGGCGGGTGAGGGAGAAGAGGGGCGGGTGAGGCGAACCCGGGAAGGGCGAACTCGGGTGAAGCGAACTCGGGTGAAGCGAACTCGGGTACGGCGAACTCGGATGCGGCGAGTGGCAGGGCGTCGTACAGCCATCCCTCGTTCCACCCGACTTCGCTTGACCCGAGTTCGCTTCACCCGAGTTCGCTCTTCCGAGTTCGCTCCACCCGATCTCGCTCCACCCGGCCCCTCGGAACGGCTTGCGGCGCCGTGGGTACACCGAGCAGACTCCCCGCCGCTCCGCAACATCCCGGAGCCCTGGCGTCCCGCTGCCCGCATCATGGACTGTAGCGCCTTCCGCCGTCATCATCTCGCGTACCTCGACGACACCCTGCCGGGCGACCTGCTGGTGTCGGTCGAACGCCACCGTCAGGAGTGCCAGACGTGTGCGGCGCTCGACATCGGTGTCCGGCGTGCGCTGCTGTGCGCGCGCAACCTCCCGGAGGTGACGCCGTCGGCCGACTTCGCGGCCCGCCTGCAGGCGCGGCTCCGCGAGGTGGACGAGGGGCGGTGCGAGGTGCCGGTGGACTGGGTGCCGAGCTGGCGGGACCGGTCGCGGTTCACGCCGCGGGTGCCGTCGCGGCGGGCGCTGGCGATCGCGGCGAGCCTGCTGGCGATGGCGTCGGCCGGGTCGGCGGCGTGGCCGGAGGGGGGGCAGGAGCCGGTGCTGCTCCCGCCGGTGGTGGCGACGCTTCCCGAGGGGGAGCCGGCGGCGGGGGCGCGACTGGAGCGCATGCCGGCGAGCGAGCTGGTCGGCGCGGCGACCGCCGGGATCCCGGTGTGGCCGGCGGCGCTGCTGGCCGGCGAGTCGCCGGTGCAGTTCATGAGCACGGCCGGCGGGTTCGAGCTGGTCAGCTACCAGCGCTGAGCCGTCGCGAGGAACGAGGGGCCCCGTCGACGACGGGGCCCTTTCGCGTGCTCACCCCCGGCGCCGGGGGCGGCAGGCGGCGAGCAGCCGCTTCGGCGCCGGCGCCGAGGGCAGCAGCTCCGCGGCCCGGGTGGCGTACCGGCGGACGTCGGCGCACCGCCCGCGGGCCCGCGCCAGCTCGGCGGCCCGGAGCTGGATGCGGTAGCTCCCCCGGTCGAGCTCGGCGGCCCGCGCGATCGCGACCGCTCGGCCGGTGCTGAAGAGCGCCATGGCCCCCGCCTGACCCGCGGAGCGGAGGGCGCCGAGCAGGGCGGCCGCGGCCAGGGCGGCCCAGGCGAGTCGGCGGGCGAGGCGGGGCCAGCGGATGGGGCGCGGCGCGCGGTCGACGGCGCCGCTCTCGACGGCGAGGGCGCCGAGTGCGGCCCAGGTGAGGAAGGCGGGGGCGGGGAGGAGGAGAACCGCGTCGAAGGCCCCGACGACCAGGGCGGCCGCGAGGGTGGCGCCGAGTACTCCGCCGGTGAGGGCGCCGTCGGCGTCGCGGCCCCGCCAGACCGCGCCGTGGGCCCACCATGCTAGGCCTAGCATGGTGGCGCCCAGGGCGAGGAAGGCCGGGAGCCCGCGCTCGGAGAGGATCGCGACCCAGTCGGAGCTGGGCCACGGGTTGGCGGTGGTGCCGTCGCCGGTGAGGGACGGGTCGCCGGCGGGGGCGTATCGCGGGTAGTCGGCCGCCCAGTTCCCCGGGCCGACGCCCAGCAAAGGGTGGTCGAGCGCCATGCGGGCCGAGTTCGCGTACTGCTTGAGCCGGCCGCGCCCGCTGCCGCCGCGGTAGTCGACGACCCCCTTCACCGAGTCGAGGTAGGGGGAGTCGCTCTTCCACTCGAGGGTGTTGGGGAGGCGCAGGGCGGCGAGGGCGCCGCCGCCGAGGGCGACCAGGAGGAGCAGGACGCGCCCGAGCTTGGGGCGGGTGCCGGGGAGGGCGAGGGCGCGGGCGACGCCCAGGGCGAGCGGGACCGAGGCGGCGGCGGCGGCGAGCCAGGCGCCGCGGGAGCGGGAGAGGACGAGCACCGTCGCCAGCGCGGCCGCGCCGACGCAGGCGAGGAGGGCGTGGCGCCGGCGGCGGGCGCGGAGGGCGAGGCCGGCGAGGATCGGGGTGCCGATGGCCGCGAGGTGGGCGACGAAGTTCCGGTTGCCGAAGGTCCCGCCCGGGGCGCGGTTGAGGCTGAAGTAGGCGCTCTCGACGCCGTAGGCCTGGAGGAGCGACGTGGCGGCGCCGACCACGAGCGCGACGCCGACGGCCGCGAGGACCGTGCGGCCGAGTCCGGCGCGCGCGAGGGCGCGGGCGCCCCAGAAGAGGGCGGCGCTGGACAGCGAGATCGCGAGGGCGCGGGCGCCGAGCCAGCCGTTGCCGGCGAGGGCGGCGGCGAGGGCGCTGCAGGCGAGGAAGAGCGCGAGCGCGGCGTCGACCAGGGTCAGGCCGCCGGCGACGGGCCGCTCGAACGCGGTCCCCGCGAAGGCGTCGTGCCTGCCGAGCGGGTCCGTGGAGCCGTCGGGGCGGCGGGGGGCGCGGAGGGCGGCGACGGCGACCAGGGCGGCGGTCGCGTGCAGCACGAGCTCCTTGGGGACGAAGAAGCGGTCGAGCTCGAACAGCTTGTAGCGCAGCGCGGCGAGCGCGACGCACGTCGCGCCGACCTGGAGCGCGCGCACGGCCAGGCGGTGTGCCGGGTGCGCGGCGGCGAGCGGGGGGAGGAGGGGCACGGCGGGAGATGCGGCGGGAGCGCGGGCGGCGAGCCCGGCCGGACCAACTTAATCCCGCGGGTCGTACCATGGGCGTACGGTGCTGGATGAACGCACACACACGAGGGCGCCCACGGTCGCGCCCGGTCCAGACGCGCGCGTGTCGAAGTTTGGACGGCTTCTGACTGCGCGGTCAGAAGTGGCGGGCTCACGCGGCCGATTTCGCGACGTGCGTCACCCGGGCGGGGATAAGTTCCGAAGCGTGACGATCGCGATGTGGTGCGCGGTCGCCGGCGCGCACGCCCCTCTCTCGCGGGGCGCGGCGCGCGACCACGTCCCCCCACCGCGCAGGAGCACGTACCGCATGGCGAAGTCGAGGTCTCTGGTCGGGCAGCTCGCGCTGGCGGGCGCGTCGGTGGCGGCGATCCTGGTGTCGTCGCAGCTGGTGCAGCCGGTCTACGTGGGGCGCACGACGGTGGGACAGCGGCTGGCCGAGCAGGCGTGGGCGCCGCCGTCGTGGATGCCGATGACGCTGCGCGACTCGGCGGCCTCGCGGGCGCCGTGGACGGTGGCGGACGGCGAGGCGGCGATGCAGACCGCGCGCTTCGAGCACGACCGGCGCGCGTTCGCGGCGGACCTGATGCGCACGGGGCGGATCGGCGCGGCGCGCGCGGACTCGATCGCGACGTTCGCGGTGCGCGAGGCGTACCGCAAGAAGGTGCCGCCGGCGCTGGTGTTCGGCGTGATGCTGGCGGAGAACACGACGTTCAAGTCGGCCGCGCGCTCGAACGTCGGCGCGGTGGGGCTGATGCAGATCTACCCGAAGGTGTGGGTGCCGACGCTGGGCAAGCTGTTCGGCCGCGACCTGCGCGACGACGAGACGAACCTGCGCTACGGCGTGCACATCCTGAGTCACTACGTGTACCGCGCGGGGATGCGCGACGCGGACCCGGGGGACGCGGTGCGCACGGGGCTCCTGCGCTACAACGGGTGCGTGCGCGGGACGAACACGAAGGGGTGCCACCGCTACCCCGACAAGGTGATGGCGAACGTGGAGCGGTACGCGGTGTCGCAGTGCGGCGCGACCGACTTCGCGACGTGCGTGGGGCAGCCGCTGCGGATGACGCTCGCGATGCACACGACGCCGGCGCGGCCGCGCGCGGGGGACTGAGCCGACGGAGCCGCCGTGCGGCGCTGCGGGCCGCGGGCTGCGGGTTCTCGAATTCGCGGCCCGCAGCGCGCTCCGGTGTGTCGCCCCGGCGCCGCGCCGTTAGGTTGTCGCCCATGAGCCGCCCCTACATCCTCGCCGAGTCGACGTGGCGCGCGGTCGCCGCGACGTCGTACGAGGTCGCCGTCCTGCCGTGGGGCGCGACCGAGCCGCACAACTACCACCTGCCGTACGGCACGGACACGATCCAGTGCGACGCGGTGGCCGCCGAGGCGGCGCGGCGCGCGTGGGAGGCGGGGGCGCGCGTGACGGTGCTGCCGACGGTGCCGTTCGGCGTGCAGACGACGCAGCTCGACCTGCGCCTCGCGCTGAACGTGATGCCGTCGACGCAGCTCGCGATCCTGGCCGACCTGGTGTCGGCGCTCGAGGGGCACGGGGTGCGCAAGCTGGTCGTGCTGAACGGGCACGGCGGCAACGACTTCAAGGCGATGCTGCGCGAGCTGCTGCCGCGCACGACGCTCTTCCTGTGCGCGGTGAACTGGTGGCAGGTCGTCGACGCGCGGCCGTACTTCGAGGTGCCCGGGGACCACGCGGGGGAGCTGGAGACGAGCGTGGTGCAGCACGTGGCCCCGACGCTCGTGCGCCCGGTGGCCGAGGCGGGGTCGGGCGCCGAGCGGCAGCCGCGGATCGCGGCGCTGCGCGAGCGATGGGCGTGGTCGCCGCGGCCCTGGTCGAAGATCTCGGCGGACACCGGGGTGGGCGACCCGCGGGCGGCGACGGCGGAGAAGGGGGCGCGGTTCCTCGACGCGGTGTCGGGGCGGCTGGCGGAGTTCCTGGTGGAGCTGGCGGCGGCGGACCCGGCACGGATCTACGAGTAGCCGCACCACTGCCACGGCGTAGAGCGGGGTACGGCGCAGTGCAGGACGGGGCGAAGAGCTGGGTGAAGCGAACCAAGGGGTGAGTCGGAAAACGGGGTACCGCGGACCTACGAGCTCATTGCCGGTAGGTCCGCGGTACCCCGCTCTTCGCCCCATCTCCTTCGTCGTATCCCGCCCTGCGCCCCACCCTGCCCTGCGCCGTACCCCGCACTACGCCGTGCGAGAGCCCTATCGAATCACCGCCTCGATCCCGATGACCTCCGCCCCCCGGAGGTGCCGCACCACCGAGATGCTCCCGCCGTCCGCGTAGACCCGGATCGATACCTCGCTCTCGACCCCGGCCGGCGTGGGGCGGGCGGCGAGCTGGGGGAGGGCCGGGGCGGCCGGCGGCTGGCGGTGGTCGCGGGCGGCCAGCTCCGCGGTGCGCCGGGCGACGGCGCGCGCCACCGCCGCTCCCGCGTCGCTGTACGCGCGGGCGCCGACGGCGGCGGGGCGGAGGGGGCGGTCGGAAACGGGGCGCACGGGTGGGGAGTTGTGCGGGGGCGGGCCGTCCGGCGGTCCTGGTCGAGTATCGGCCGGGCCCGCCGCACAGTGTAGGCGCCGGCGGTCCGTGCCGGAATAGTGCGGCGGCGCCACACCCGAGCCCCTCCTGCCATGCGGGCCGCCGTCCGAGCGTTCGACCGGCTGGAGGGGTGGTGGGAGGCCCCGGCGACGCAGCGCGGGGCGGGGAAGGCGCTGGTCGCGACCTTCGTCGCGGCGCTCGTGGCGATCGAGCTGGGGCGGCGGGGGTGGGTGCCGGCCGGCGCGGCGGCGCGGCTGCCGCGGTCGCACTTCGGGGCCGTCGTGGCGGCGTTCACCGCGCTCCTGCTCCTCGAGCTGGTGGCGCTGGTGTTCGCGATCGCGCGCTCGGTGGCCGACTCGGTGGGGAAGCAGTTCGAGCTGCTGTCGCTGATCCTCGTCCGGAAGGCGTTCCTCGAGATCTCGGGGTTCGACGAGCCGGTGACGTGGGCGAGCGCCGCGCCCGCGGTGCCGCACGTGCTGGCCGACCTCGTGGGGGCGCTGGCGGTGTTCGTGCTCGTCGCGCTCTACGACCGCGCGCAGCGGCACCGCGCGATCGCCGTCGGCGACGACCAGGCGGCGTTCGTCGCCGGCAAGAAGCTGGTCGCGCTGGCGCTGCTGGCCGCCCTGCTGGCGGGGCTGGGCGACGCGGCGTGGACGCTGGCCGTCGACGGCGCGCCGACGCGCTTCCTCGAGGTGTTCTTCACGGTGCTGATCTTCGGCGACATCCTGCTCGTGCTGCTGTCGCTCACGTACAGCGCCGACTACGCGGTCGTGTTCCGCAACTCGGGGTTCGCGGCGGCGACGGTGATGATCCGCCTCGCGCTCACCGCGCCGCCCTACGTCAACGCGCTGCTCGGCGCCGGCGCGGCGGCGTTCGCGCTGGCGCTGTCGGTGGCGTACGAGCGGCTGACCCCGGGCCCGCGGACGGCGGAGCACCGGGCGCGGCGGCGCTGAGCGCGTCGGCGCTGACCGCCGCGCCCGCGCGCGCTATCCTTCGCCCATGCCGCTCCCCCGTCCCCGCCCGACGCTCGGCGTCCTCGGCGCGCTCGGCGCGCTGCTCGCGTCCGCCGCCGGCGCGCAGGCGCACCCGATCTCCCCCGCGACCACCCGGTCGGCCGTCCCCGCGGCGGCGGTCGCGCGGGCGGCGGGGCGCACCGACCCGGCGGTGCTGGCGCGCATCCGCGAGGAGGGGCTGGAGCGGTCGCGGGTGATGGCCACGGCGACGACGCTGGCCGACGTGTTCGGGCCGCGGCTCGCGGGCTCGGACGGCTACCGCGCGGCCGCCGAGTGGACGCGGGCGACGCTGGCCGGCTACGGGCTCCGCGACGCGCGGCTGGAGCCGTGGGGGACGCGCGGCGGCGCGGCGTGGACGGTCGAGCGCCACTCGCTGGAGCTGGAGGCGCCGTACTACGCGCGCCTCGTCGCCTACCCGTACGCGTGGAGCCCCGGCGTGGAGGGGGGCGTCGTGCGCGGGACGCCGCTGCTGCTCCCGGCGCTGCGCGGCGAGGAGGACGTGGCGAAGGTCGCCGGGCAGGTGCGCGGGCGGATCGTGATGGTCGGCGCGGTGCCGCCCGACCCGGAGCGCTTCGCGCCGCTGGCGCGCCGCTGGACCGATGCGCAGCTCGACTCGCTGGCGCGCGTGACGGACCCGGGCTCGCCCAAGGACTACTGGGACGACGCGGGCGGCTACGCGGAGAACGTGCGGCGGCGGCTGCGCGTGCAGCTCGCGCTCAAGGAGGCGGGCGCGCTGGCGATGCTGACGCCGAGCCGCAGCGCCGCGTCCACGCAGGTGGCGGGGTACCAGGCGTACGACACCGACGTGCGCGGCGCGGTGCCGGCGCTGTCGGTGGCGCGCGACGACTACGCGCGCCTCGTCACGCTCGTGCAGCGCGCCGAGTCGGCGGGGCGGCCGGCGCCGACGGTCGCGCTCGAGCTGCGCACGCGCAGCGAGCCGCCGCGCACGCGCGCCGACTCGCAGGGGGTGAACGTGGTCGCCGAGCTGCCGGGGAGCGACCCGGCGCTGCGCGCGGAGGTCGTGATGGTCGGCGGCCACTTCGACTCGTGGACCGCGGGGACGGGGGCGACCGACAACGCCGCCGGCGCGGCGGTGGCGATGGAGGCGCTGCGCATCCTCCAGACGGTGGGCGCGCGGCCGCGGCGCACGATCCGCCTCGCGCTGTGGGACGGCGAGGAGCACGAGGACTACCACGGCTCGCTCGGCTGGGTGAAGGCGCACCTCGGCGACCCGGAGACGATGCGGCTCGGCGCCGAGCACGGGCGCGTGAGCGCGTACTTCAACTTCGACAACGGGACGGGGCGGATCCGCGGGCTGTGGATGCAGGGGAACGCGGCGGCGCGCGACGTGCTGCGCCCGCTGCTGGCGCCGTTCGCGGACCTCGGCGCGACGACGCTCACGCTGGCGAACACGGGGAGCACGGACCACATGCCGTTCGTCGGCGTGGGCGTCCCCGCGTTCACCTTCCTGCAGGACCCGATCGACTACGAGACGCGCACGCACCACACGGCGGCGGACGTGGGCGCGAACCTGCTGGAGGACGACCTGAAGCAGGCGGCGGTGGTGACGGCGGCGATGCTGCTGCAGGTGGCGGACCTGGACCAGCGGGTGCCGCGCGCGCCGCTGCCGCGCCCGCGCGAGGCGAAGGTGAGCAAGTGAGCGACGACACGACTCCGCGGAGCGCTCGGCGCCCGGCGCCCGGCGCTCGCGCCGCCGCCGGGACGACGCGAGCGCCGGGCGCCGAGCGCCGAGGGGACGCCGGCGCGCAGGCGATCGTCATCGGTCCCGCCCGCGACGACGACGCCCCCGCGATCTCCGCGCTCAACAACCTGTACGCCGCCGACGGGCTCACGCTGCCGCGCACGCCGGCGTTCGTGGCGGCGCGCATCGACGGGTACCGCGTGGCGCGCGACGCCGAGGGGCGCGTGGTCGGGTGCGTGGCGGTGGACGAGTACGCGCCGTCGCTCGCCGAGCTGGTGTCGCTGGCCGTCGCGCCCGAGGCGCAGGGGAAGGGGCTGGGGCGGCGGCTGATCGCGGAGGCGGAGCGCGTGGCGCGGCAGCGCGGGTACGCGGAGCTGATCGCGGTCTCGCTGGCCGACACGCTGTTCCTGTCGGCGGGGTTCGCGCAGTCGAGCATCGCGCACTACCCGGAGAAGCAGGCGCGCTACGCCGCGATCTCGCGCTCCGAGCTGTCGATCGGGAAGAAGTTCCTCTTCGTGATGCCGCTGCGCGGGCCGGCGAGGCGCGAGCGGCGGCGCGGGCGTCGCCGGTAGCGCGCCCCGTGCTGGCGCTGGTCACCGGGGCGTCGGGCTTCGTCGGCTCGCACCTGGTCGAGGCGCTGCTGGCCGCCGGGTGGCGGGTGCGCCGCCTCGCGCGGCCCGCCTCCCCGCCCGCGGCCGCCGCGGGGCGCGCGTTCACGGTGGTGCCGCTCGACGACGCGGCGGCGATCGCGCGGTCGGGGGCGCTGGCGGACGTGGACGTCGTCTTCCACGTGGCGGGGGTGACGCGCGCGCACACGGCGGCGCGCTTCGCGGCGGGGAACGTCGCGCCGACGCGCGCGCTGCTCGACGCGATCGCCGAGACGCGCGGGGGGCGGCCGCCGCGCGGCGTGCTGGTGTCGTCGCAGGCCGCCGCCGGGCCGGCCGACGGGCTGGGGCGCCCGCGCACCGAGGACGACGCGCCGGCGCCGGCGGGGAGCTACGGGGCGAGCAAGCGGGCCGCCGAGGCGGCGGTGGCGACGCACCCGGCGGGGGCGGCGTGGGCGACGGTGCGCCCGAGCGCGGTGTTCGGGGCGCGCGACCGCGACTTCCTCCCGGTCTTCCGGCACGCCGGGCGCGGGCTCGCCGCCTACCCCGGGACGCGCGGCGCCGCGCTGTCGCTGGTGCACGCCCCCGACCTGGCGCGGGCGCTGGTGCTGGCGGGGACGGCGGCCGGGTCGGCGGGGCGGAGCTACTTCGTGGCCGGGTGGGAGGAGGTGCCGTGGCCGGCGCTGTACGAGGCGGCGGCGCGGGCGGCGGGGCGCCGCATCCGGCTGTCCGTGGACCTCCCGGGGTGGGCGCTGGCCGCGGCGGGGGCGGCCGGCGACCTGTGGTCGGCGGCGGCGGGGCGCGACACGCTGGTCGGACGCGAGAAGCTGGCGCTCGGGCGCCCGCGCCGGTGGACCTGCTCGGCGGCCCGGGCGCGGCGGGAGCTGGGGTGGGCGCCGGCGGCCGGGCTGGGGGAGGCTGTCGCGGCGACGCGGGACTGGTATCGTACCGCCGGCTGGCTCTGACGCGCACCGTCGGTCGCAGGGCGGCGCGGGGCCGCATCCCGGGGGCGCATCCCGGGGCCCCGGCTTGCGGCGAGCCGGTCCGTGCGATCACTTGGCGGTCCCTCCCGTCCCACCCCGCGGCCCCCCTCCGCGTGTCCGACGCCGTCCCGCTGGAACCCGTCCGCCCGGCGCCCGCGCTCCCGCCGGACGTGGTGGCGCGCATGTTCGAGGGGGTCTCGGACGCCGTGGTGTGCGTCGACCGGGAGTGGCGCTTCACGTACCTGAACGCGCGGGCCGGGGTGATCGTCGGCCGCGAGCCGCGGACGCTGCTCGGGCGCGTGGTGTGGGACGAGTTCCCCGAGCTGGTGGGGACGCCGCTGCACGCGGCGGCGCAGCGCGCGCTGCTGGGGGGCGAGCCGGCGCGGGTGGAGTCGCGGCTGCCGGGGTGGGGGCAGCGGTTCGACAACCGGCTGGAGCCGTTCGGGAACGGGCTGGTGGTCATCGCCACGGCGCGGCGCGACGCCGACGCCGCCGACGCCGGGCTGGTGGAGCGGTCGCGCTACCTGCGGGCGATCCTCGACACGGCGCCCGAGTGCGTGAGCGTGATCGGGCGCGACCGGGCGGTGATCGACATGAACGCGGCCGGGCTGGCGATGGTCGGCGCGGAGTCGCTGGCGGCGCTGCGCGGGCGCGACGCGGCGCGCATGATCGCGCCGGCGGACCGGGAGGCGTTCGCGCGGCTGCACGACGCGGTGCTGGCCGGCGGGAGCGGGCGGCTCGAGTACGTGGTGGAGGCGCTGGACGGGCGGCGGCCGCGCGTGGAGAGCGACGCGGCGCCGCTGCACGACGCGGCGGGGCGGATCGTGGGCGCGCTGCACGTGTCGCGCGACGTCACCGCGCGGCGCGAGGCGGAGGAGCGGCTGCGCCGCTCGGAGGCGTTCAACCGCCTGCTGCTGGAGGCGAGCCCCGACTGCATCAAGGTGCTGGGGCTCGACGGGCGGCTGGAGCGCATCAACCCGACGGGGCTCGTGCTGCTGGAGGCCGACGACGCGGCGGCGCTGCACGGGCACGACTGGGAGACGGTGTGGGAGGGGGAGGCGCGCGGGCTGGCGCTGGCGGCGATGGAGGCCGCGCGCGCGGGCGGGTCGGCGCGCTTCCAGGCGGCGGCGCCGACGGTGAAGGGGACGCCGAAGCACTGGGACGTGTCGGTGACGCCGGTGCGCGACGAGGCGGGGGCGATCGTGCGGCTGCTCGCGGTGTCGCGCGAGATCACCGAGGCGAAGCACGCCGAGGCGCGGCTGCGCGAGAGCGAGACGCGCTTCCGCACGCTCGCCGAGGCGGCGCCGCTCGGCGTCTTCATGAACGACCCGGCCGGGCGCACGGTGTACCTGAACCAGCGCGCGGCGGAGATCCTCGGCCACCCGATGGAGGCGCTGCTCGGCGCCGGGTGGGCGCGCGTGGTGCACCCCGACGACCTGGCGCGGGCGGGGGAGATGCGGCGCGCGTTCCGCGAGGGGGACGCGGAGCTCGGCGCCGCCGAGTGGCGGACGGTGCGCGCCGACGGCGCGGTGCGGCAGGTGACGGCGCACGCGGTGCGGCTGCGCGGCCCCGACGGCGCGACGACCGGGTACGTCGGGATGCTGGCCGACGTCACCGACCAGCGGGCGCTGGAGGCGCAGCTGCGGCAGGCGCAGAAGATGGACGCCGTGGGGCAGCTGGCCGGCGGGATCGCGCACGACTTCAACAACCTGCTGACGGTGATCGTCGGCCACCTCGACTTCGCGCGCGAGGACGTGGGCGCGCTGGCGCCGGCCGACCACGCGCTGCACGACGACCTGGCGGAGATCGCGCGGGCGGCCGACCGCGCGCGCGCGCTGGTGCGGCAGCTGCTCGCGTTCAGCCGCCGGCAGGTGGTGGCGCCGCGGGCGGTGGACCTCGGCGAGGTGGTGCGCGGCGCCGAGCAGCTGCTGCGGCGCGTGCTCGGCGACGAGATCGTGCTCGGCGCGGCGCCGGGCCCGGCGCCGGCGGTGGTGCGCGCCGACGCGGTGCAGCTGGAGCAGGTGCTGGTGAACCTCGCGCTCAACGCGCGCGACGCGATGCTGACGCCGGCGCACGGCCACCCCGGGACGGGGGGGACGCTGACGATCGAGACCGAGCTGGTGGCGCTCGACGCGGCGGCGGCCGCGGGGTGGGGGCTCGCGCCGGGGGAGTACGCGCGCCTCGGGGTGCGCGACTCGGGGCACGGGATGGACGAGGCGACGCGCGCGCACCTGTTCGAGCCGTTCTTCACGACCAAGCCCGTGGGGGCGGGGACGGGGCTCGGGCTGGCGACGGTGTACGGGATCGTGCAGCAGGCCGGGGGCGCGATCCGCGTCGACAGCGCGCCGGGGGCGGGGACGACGGTGACGATCCTGCTGCCGCGCGTGGCCGGGGCGCCGGACGCGCGCACGGTGGCGCCGGGGGCGCGCCCGGCGGCGGGGCGCGGCACGGTGCTCGTGGTGGAGGACGAGTCGCCGGTGCGCGCGACGACGCGGCGCGTGCTGGAGCGCCACGGCTACGCGGTGCTGGAGGCGCGGCACGGCGCCGACGCGCTGCTGCTGTGGGCGCGGCACCGCGACGCGGTGGACGCGGTGGTGACCGACCTGCGCATGCCCGAGATGGGCGGGCGCGCGCTGGTGGCGCGGCTGCGCGCCGACCGCCCCGACCTGCCGGTGGTCTACGTGTCGGGGTACAGCGACGAGGCGACGACGGCCGCCGCGCTGCCGTGCGAGCGCTACGTCGAGAAGCCGTTCGCGGGCGAGGCGCTGCTGGCGGCGGTCGCCGAGGCGCTGGCGGCGCGCTGACGCGTCGCGACGCGCGCCGCGAGCGCGCCGCCGGCGAGGCCGAGCGCGGCGCCGGCGACGACGTCGACGCCGTAGTGGAAGCCGCCGTACACCGCGCCCGCGCCGAGCCGCGCGTCGAGGAGGGCGGCGGCGGCGACCTGGCGCGGCGCGGCGTGCGCCACCGCGACGGTCTGGGCGACGGCGACGG
>NZ_JARGEK010000119.1 GCF_029211165.1 Roseisolibacter sp. H3M3-2 | reverse complement strand
GTCTTCCTAAGACCGCTTGGCCTCCGACTTGGCGCGCGCCGCGGCGTAGTCGCGCACTCGCACCGCGGCGCGGCGCGCGGCGGCGAGGGTGGTCGCCCACTCGGCGGCGTAGTGGTGGCGCGCCGCCTCGCGCAGCGTCATGGTCGCGCCGTCGGTGCGGCGGATCGCGCCGGCGCCGCTCGACGCCTGCTCGAACGTCATGCCGGTGGCGCCGGTGAGGATCGGCCACGACACGCCGTAGCCCGGGTAGAACTCGTCGTACCCCTCGCGGCGGAAGTACGCCCACCCCGCGCGGTCGAAGGCGGCGGCGTTGGCGGCGGCGAACACGTCCCACCACTTCCGCACGTCGGCGGGGACGTTGCGGTTCACCGGCTCCATCGGCGGCGCGAAGAAGTAGGAGCTGTTGCTCCCCATCTCGTGCACGTCGACCGCGACGTGCGGCATCCACGACAGGAAGCCGGCGACGCGCGCCCGCGTCTCGGGGTGCGACTGGATGAACCAGTCGCGGTTCAGGTCGAAGTAGTAGTGGCTCCCGCGCGCGCCGGGCCAGGCGCCCTGCTGCGCCAGCGCGGCCGGCGCCGACGGCACGCCGAACGCGCCGCGGGCGCGCGCGACGTCCTGCGCGTGGCGCTCGTGGCCGTCGGGGTTCTGCGACGGGTCGAGCAGCACGACGGCGCTGTCGAGGATCGCGCGCGTCTCGGCGTCGCGCCCGGCGGCGAGCTGGTAGAGCATCGCCAGCCCCGCCTCGACCCCCGACGCCTCGTTGCCGTGCACCGAGTGGCCGAGCCGGTCGAACACCGGCCCGCGCGCCTCGGCCAGGCGCGCCGCGCGCGGCTCGCTCGTCACCGCGACCAGCAGCACCTCGCGCCCCTCGGCGGTGTGGCCGAGGGTGTCCACGCGCACGCGCGGCGAGGCGGCGGCGACGCGCTCGACGTAGCGCGTGAGGAGGTGGTGCGGGGTGAAGCGGTCGCCGAGGTCGTAGCCGAGGACCGCGCGCGGGGTGGGGACGGCGGGGTCGTAGGCGTCCGCGGCGGCGGCGGACAGGCCGTGCTGGGCGGCGGCGAGGGCCGGGACGAGCGCCGTCGCGGCGGCGAGCGTCCGGGCGGCGGACGGGCGGGGGCGTGGGGGCATGCGGAGCGTCGAGCGTCGAGCGGCGCGCGCCGAGCAGCGCGGGATCCGGGGTGCATCGGGTGCCGGGGACCGGGTAGGATACCTCCGGTGACGCGGGCGCGCTGGCCGAGGCGAGACGCTCGACGCTCCCCGCTCGACGCTCGACGCTCCCATGCCGCCCCTCGTCTGCTTCACGGTCGACTACGAACCCGACTGCCCGCCGTACCGGAGCGACACGCACCGGGGCGTGGAGGAGGGGACGGCGCCGCTGCTCGACGTGCTGCGCGAGGCGGGCGTCCCGGCGACGTTCTTCAGCACGGGCGAGGTGGCGGAGCGCTACCCCGACGCGATCCGCGCGATCGTCGGCGCGGGGCACGAGCTGGGGTGCCACGGGCACACGCACCGGCGCTTCGACGCGATGACCGCCGCCGAGGCGCGCGACGAGCTCGCGGCGTCGAGCGCGGTGCTGCGGCGGTTCGCCGCCGTGGACGCGTTCCGCGCGCCGAACCTCGCGCTCCCCGACGCCTGCCTGCCGCTGCTGGAGGAGGCGGGGTACGCGCTCGACTCGTCGCACGCGAAGTACAAGGCGCCGTACTGGCGCGACCGCCGGCGCCCGGCGCCGACGCGGCTGGCGCGGATCCCGGCGTCGCTCACGTCGTCGGCGCTGCGGCTGCCGCGCGCGCTGCGCGACGCGTGGCTCGCGTCGCTGGCGAGCCCCGTCGTGCTGTTCGTGCACCCGTGGGAGTTCGTGGACTGGCGCGGCACCGACCTGCGGCTCGACTGCCGCTTCCGCACGGGGGCGCCGGCGCTCGCGTGCATGCGGTCGGCGCTCGACTTCCTGCGCGGGCGGGGCGCGCGGTTCGTGACCATGCGCGAGGCCGCGCGCGGGGGCGCGTGAGCCTCGCGTCGCTATCCCCGCGCGCGCGGCGCGCGGTCGCGCTGTCGGCGTGGCTGGTGGCGACGCTGCTGGTCGCGCTGGCGCTGCGCGCGGTGGGGTGGCGCGAGACGCTCGACGCGGCGTCGCGCGCGTCGCTGCCGTGGCTCGCGGTCGCGTCGGCGTGCCACCTGGGCGTGGTCGCGCTGTGGGCGTGGCAGACGTGGCTCCTGCTGCCGGCGGCGGTGCGCGCGCGCTTCGGGCGCGTGTTCGAGGTCCAGGCGATCACGGCGACGGCGCAGAACACGATCCCGGCGTTCCTCGGCCAGGCGACCGGCGTCGCCGTGCTGGCGGAGCGCGGCGGCGCGGGGACGGCGGCGGCGCTGTCGGTGCTCGCGCAGCACTCGCTGATCGAGGCGCTGGCCAAGCTGGCGACGCTGGCGGTGGCGGCGCAGGTCGCGCCGCTGCCGGCGTGGATGCGGCGCGCGGTGGCGCTGCTGGCGGCGCCCGCGGTGCCCGGGCGCCGGCTGCTCGAGTGGCAGGCGTCGGCGGGGCTGCCGCGCGAGCTGGCGGGGGCGCGGCGCGACTCGGCGGACGCGGCGCAGCGGCGCGCGCTCGACGCGCTGCGCGCGCAGAACACGGCGCTGCGCTGGTTCGCGGCCGACGAGCTGGGGCCGCTGGCGCCGCGCGTGCGCGCGCCCGCGCTGGTGCTGCACGGGGCCACCGACCGGCAGGTGCCCGTGGCGCACGCGGACACGCTGGCGGCGACGCTGCGCGCCGGCGGGAACCGCGCGGTCGCGCTGCGGGTGCTCGCGGGCGTCGACCACCTGCTGCTCGACGACCCGGTGGGCGCGCCCGCGGGGTACGCGTCGCTCCCGAGCCGCGCGGTGTCGCCGCGGGTGCTGGGCGCGCTCGCCGACTGGCTCGCGGCCGCGCTGCGCGCGCGCTGAATGTGACGCGCGTCGCGGAGCCGCGTCCCACGGGAAGCCGCGCGGAGACATCGAGCGATTCTCCCACGGCGCCCCAGGGCGCACGGCTATTGCGTACGCAGGGGGCGCGCTTAGGTTAGGGCGCGTTCGCCCCTAATTCCCTCCCCCGCGGGCGCGCTCGATTCCCCCACCAGGAGACGCGATGGCCACTGCGAAGAAGTCGGCTGCCGGCGCGAAGAAGGCTGCTGCGAAGAAGTCCTCCGCCAAGAAGGCCGCGCCGGCGAAGAAGGCCGCGGCGAAGAAGGCGGCGCCGGCGAAGAAGGCGGCGGCCAAGGCCCCGGCGAAGAAGGCGGCCGCCAAGGCCCCCGCGAAGAAGGCCGCGGCCCCGGCGAAGAAGGCGGCGGCGACCAAGGGCGCGGCCCCGAAGAAGCGCGCGCTGAACCCCGCGCTCGCCGCGCCGATGCAGCCGAGCGCGGACCTCGCGGCGGTGATCGGCAACAAGCCGATGCCGCGCAGCGAGGTGGCCAAGTCGATCTGGGCCTACATCCACAAGAACGGCCTGCAGGACCAGGTGAACAAGCGCAACATCAACGCCGACGACAGCCTCAAGAAGGTGTTCGGCGGCAAGAAGCAGGTGTCGATGTTCGAGATGACGGCGCTGGTGAACAAGCACCTCACCAAGGCCTGACCCCACCGCCCGACGGTGGCCGACGGTGGTCGAGGGGGCGCCCGGGAAACCGGGGCGCCCCCTCGTCGCGTACGGGCTTGGCGCCGCCCGCCGGGGTGGCCAGTTTGCACCATCCGCCCCGGGACGCCCGTCCCGCGGCTCGTCGCTCTCTGCTTCCCGCGCCCGTGGCCCCCTCGTCCGCCCGTCCCCGCAACGTCGTCGCCGAGGTGCGGGCCGGCCGCTCCGGCGGCTCCGCGTCCCGCCCGAAGCGCCGCGGGGGGAGCGCCTGGGAGAGCGTCCGCGCCTTCGCCGGCACGGTCGTGCTCTTCCTGCTGCTCCGCACGTTCTTCATCGAGGCGTTCCGGATCCCGTCGGGGAGCATGATCCCGGCGCTGCTGGTGGGCGACTGGCTGTTCGTGAACAAGCTGGTCTACGGGCCGCACATCCCGTTCACGCAGGTGAACCTGCCGGGGTACGCGGAGCCGAAGCGCGGCGAGGTGGTGGTGTTCGAGTCGCCCTACCAGGCCGACGAGGCGGCGGTGGGGAACGACCCGACGCCGACGCTGGTGAAGCGCCTCGTGGGGCTGCCGGGCGACACGGTGCACATGCGCGACGCGCTGCTGTACGTGAACGGCGTCCCGCAGCCGCAGGGGTTCGGCGCCGACCGGAACCCCAAGGGCGACCCGAACGAGTACAGCCCGCTGATGGACTGGCAGCGCGAGCACGCGCTCGCCGCCTCGCGCTTCGGCGGCGCGCCGGCGCAGCCGACGCACGACAACTGGGGCCCGGTCGTGGTGCCGGCGGCCCGCTTCTTCATGCTCGGCGACAACCGCTACAACTCGAAGGACTCGCGCTACTGGGGGCTGGTGCCGCGCGACAACCTCCGGGGCCGCCCGCTGTTCGTGTACTACTCGTACGACCCGGAGAGCGGGCGGGCGTTGCCGTTCCTGACGTCGGTGCGGTGGGGGAGGATCGGGCATCTGATCCGGTAGGCCGTACCTTGGAAGGGCGTGGTCCAGTAGGGCGTGGTCCGATACGGCGTGGTCAGAAGGGGCGTGACTCTCACCTCTTGGTGGAAGTTCACGCCCCTTCTGACCACGCTGTTGTAGAACACGCCGTACCTGAGCACGCCCTATCAGGTCCTAGTCCAGATCGTCCTCCGCCTCCGCCTCCGGGTGATTCGCCGCGTGCGTGTCGCTGCCGCCGGCGCCGAGTCCCTCGGCGCGCTCGTCGCGCTGGCGGCGCTGGTCGGCGGCGAAGTCGCCGGCGCCGGCGAAGTCGCGGCGGCCGAGGTCAATGCGGGTGGGCTCGTCGGCGCGCGGGGCGTCGTCGGGGGGGAGGGAGCTGTCGGTGCGCTGCGGCATCTGCGTCCTCGTCGGAAGGGGAGACCGGGGAGTCGTCGCAACGCGCGGGCCGCGGGGGCGCCGCGGGCCCTGGCGCGGGGGTGCGCGCCGGGGCAGCGTTACGGCGTGGCCTCCCTCGTCCGCCTCGCCCTCGCGCTCGTCCTGCTCGCGCTCCCCGCCGCGGCGCCGCTCGCGGCGCAGCCCGCCGCGTCGTCCGCCCCGTCGTCGGCCCGCGGGCGCGTCGTCGCCGACACGCTGTGGTCGGCGGCGCTGGGGACGCGCAAGCAGTTCGTCGTCTACCTGCCGCCGTCGTACGACCGCGAGCCGGCGCGCCGCTACCCCGTCGCCTACTACCTCCACGGGCTGTGGGGGAACGAGTGGAACTGGGAGCGCAGCGGCGGGCTGTCGGCGACCATGGACTCGCTGGTCGCCGCGGGCGGGCCCGAGATGCTGGTCGTCATGCCCGACGGCGACGACTCGTGGTACACGACCTGGAACGCGCTCGTCACCGCCGCCGACTGCCAGCGCGACACGGTGCGGCAGGAGCCGGCGGCGTCGTACTGCGTGCCCTGGCCGCACTACGACGACTACGTGGCGCGCGACCTCGTGGCGCGGGTCGACTCGGCCTACCGCACGCGCCCCGGGCGCGCGACGCGCGGGATCGCGGGGCTGAGCATGGGGGGCTACGGCGCGGTCACGCTGGCGCTCCGCTACCCCGACGTCTACTCGGCGGCGGCCAGCCACTCGGGGGTCCTGGCGCCGCTGCTCGTGGGCGCCTCGCCGTTCGACGCGCAGTCGCCGCCGCGCTACGCCGCCGACCCCGACACGATCGCGCGCCGGTGGGGCGGGCGCGCGGGGGCGGGGCTGCTGCTCGCCTTCGGCCGCGACACGGCGGCGTGGTGGGCGCGCGACCCGGGGCGGATGGCGGCGGCGCTCCGGCGGCGCGACGCGCGCCTGCTCCCGGCGCTGATGTTCGACGTCGGCGTCGACGACTCGACGCGCGACCAGAACCGCGCGCTGCACCACACGCTCGACGCGCTCGGCGTGCCGCACCGCTACGCCGAGTGGCCGGGGAAGCACGACTGGGCGTACTGGCGCGGGCACCTCGGCGAGAGCCTGGCGTGGCTCGGCGCGCGGATCGCCGGGCCGGGCGCCGCCGGCCGATGAAGGCGCCGCTGTTCCCGCGCGAGACCACGCACTGGCAGACGCTCGAGCTGCCGGCGTGGCGCACGCTCACGCTCTCGGCGCTCGAGATGGGGGCGCTGACCGGGCTGCTCGCGCGCGCCTTCCGCGCGCTGGCGCTGACGCACGGCGCGGCCGCCGACGGGTCGGTGGGGTGGGGGTACCTCGCCCTCACGCTCGGCGCCGGCGCGCTCTGGCTGTGCGGGATGCTGACGCTGCACCTCGCCAACTTTCCGGTGCGCCGCTGGCCGGCGCGCGTGCTCGCCTTCGCGCTCGCCGAGGTCGCGGGCGAGGTGCTGGCGAGCGCGCTCCTGATCGCCCTCGGCCGCGAGCCGCTCGGCACGTCGGGGCGCGCGCACTGGCACGACCTGCCGTCGCTGGCGCTCACGACGCTCGTGCTGCGCGCGGTGACGTTCGCCGTCTTCGCCGCGCTGCTGGCGGCCGTCGTGCAGCTCGTCCGCGTCACGCTCGCCCGCCGCGGCCCGCACCACCTGCACCCGACGCCGCGCGAGCCCTGAGCGCGGCGCCCCGCACCGAGCACCCCACCCCGAGCCCCCGACCGATGCGTCGTACCGCCCGCGCCGTCCTCGCCCTCTCCCTCCTCGCGGCGCCCGCCGCCGCGCAGGGGCCGCAGGGCGCGCGCCCCACGCCCGAGCGCCCCTTCGGCACGCTCCGCGACCAGGCGACGCGCCAGCAGGGGTGGCTCGCCGAGCGGATGCGCACCGTGCTGCCGGCGCTGCTGCGGAAGCACGGCGTCGACATGTGGGTGGTGCCGATGCGCGAGTACAACGAGGACCCCGTGTTCTCGTCGATCGTCTCGCCGACGACGTTCGCGGCGCGGCGGCGCACGATCTACGTCTTCTTCGACCGCTGCGCCGGGCGCGACTCGGCGGCCGCGGCGCGCGACACCAGCTGCCGCGTCGAGCGGCTGGCGCTCGGCGGCACGTCGCAGGGGGGCGTCTACGAGGCCGTGCGCGCGATGAAGACCGTCGCCGCGGCGCCGGGCGTCACGGTGGCCGCGGGGAGCGGCGCCAACACGCGCCAGGCCGAGCTCTGGGGCGACGAGCAGTGGCAGGTGCTCAAGCGCGTGATCGAGGAGCGGAGGCCGCGCCGCATCGCGGTCAACGCGTCGCGCGTGTTCGCGTTCTCCGACGGGATCTCGGCGGGGGAGCTGGAGGGGATGAGCGAGGCGCTCGGCGCCGACTGGGCGTCGAAGTTCGTGCGCATCGACGCGCTCCCGCTCGAGATGATCGCCGCCCGGCTCCCCGACGAGGAGGCGGCGTTCCGCGAGATGAACCGCGTGGTGTGGGACATCATCGGCGAGGCGTTCTCGAACCGCGTCATCACGCCGGGGAAGACGACGACGCAGGACGTCGTGTGGTGGATGCGCCAGCGCGTGAACGACCTCGGCCTCGGCACCTGGTTCCAGCCGTCGGTCGAGGTGCAGCGGCAGGGGTGGACGGCCGACCGGCTGGGCGAGGACCCGGTGATCCAGCGCGGCGACGTGCTGCACTGCGACTTCGGGATCGTGGCGTTCCGGCTCAACACCGACACGCAGCACATGGGCTACGTGCTGCGCCCGGGCGAGACGGCGCCGCCGGCGGGGCTGGTGGCGGCGCTGCGCGCGTCGAACCGGATGCAGGACATGCACGTCGAGGAGCTGCGGCCGGGGCGCACCGGGAACGCGGTGCTGGCGTCGATCCAGGCGCGGATGCGGCAGGCGGGGATCGACGGGACGGTCTACTCGCACCCGATCGGCATGCACGGGCACGGGGCGGGGCCGCTGGTCGGGCTGTGGGACTACCAGGAGGGGGTGCCGGGGCGCGGCGACGCGACGGTGATCCCGGGGATGTGGTATTCCATCGAGCTGCAGGCGACGTCGCCGGTGCCGGAGTGGGGCGGGCAGCGGGTGCGGTCGGCGCAGGAGGAGGACGTGATCATCGACGCCCAGGGGAAGGTGCGGTGGGCGTTCAAGCGGCAGACGGAGTTCCACCTGGTGCGCTGAACGGCGCGCCCGCGCGGGACTCTGCGGGGCGGCCCGCTCACAGCGGGCGGGCCACTCGCAGTGGGCGTGGCTGGATGCGCGCCTGCAGCGGCGCGCCGATCGCGCCGAAGAGGTCCGAGCCCCAGCAGTAGAGGCTCCCGTCGGCGGCGAGGCCGCACGCGTGGCGCTGCCCGACGGTCAGCGCGGCGTACGAGACGCCCGTCTGCACGGGGACGATATCGCCGGCGGCGTTCAGCTCGACCGGGCTGTCGACCGGCTGCGGCGCGCGGTGCCCCGTGCTCCCGACGACGCCGAGCTGCCCGAAGCCGCCGTTCCCCCAGCAGTAGATGCGGCCGTCGTTGCCGAGGGCGCAGGTGAAGTCGGCGCCGACGCCGATGGCGCGGAAGGTCAGCGTGGTCGCGACCGCGACGGGCGCGGTGGCCGACGGCCCCGCGGCGCCGAGCTGGCCGAAGCCGTTGGCGCCCCAGCAGACGGCGCGGCCGTCGAGCAGCACGCCGCACGCGTGCCCGCCGGCGACCACCGGCGCTGCGATGCCGACGAAGGTGAAGGTGCCGGCCACCGGCGTCGGCAGCTCGACGGCGGCCGTGGAGCCGATCCCGAGCTCGCCGGCGACGTTGCGCCCCCAGCACCACGCCTGGCCCGTCACGCCGACCGCGCACGTCGACGCCGCGCCCGCGCTCACGACGCGGATCGGGTGCTGCGCGACGGGAATGACGGGGAGCTCGGCGGGGATCGGCGTCGTGCTGCGGACGCCCACGCGCTGCGCGCCCAGCTGCCCCGACTCGTCGGAGCCCCAGCAGTACACCTGGCGCACGCCGGCCGTGAGTGCGCAGACGTGCGTGCCGCCGACGCTGATGGCGCCGGGCGTCGAGTCGAAGGTGACATCGCCGGCGACCGGCGTCGGCGTGCGCGCGCCCGCGCTGGTGCCGTTGCCGATCTGCCCGAGCGCGCCGTCTCCCCAGCAGTACGCGCGGCCGGTCGTCGCGACGCCGCAGCTCAGCGCGGCGCCGGCGGAGACGGCGGCGAACGCCAGCTCGGTCGTGCTGCGCACCGGGACCAGGCTGCACGGCGCGCTGGCGCTCCCCTCGCCGAAGCAGGTCGTGGTGGTGGCGGCGCCGAGCTGCCCGAGGTCGTTGAGCCCCCAGCAGTAGAGCCGGCCGAGGGTGATCACGCCGCACGTGTGGTCGCGCCCCGCGTCGACGGTGAGGAACTGGCGCTCCAGCGCGCTCACGTCGCCGCCCACCGCGCCCCCCGTGCTGCCGCTCACGAAGTCGCTGGTCGCGGTGAAGCGTGTCGTGCCGCTGCCGACGACGCGCGCCAGCCCGGTCGAGTCGATGGTCGCGACGCCGGGGTTGGACGACGTCCAGACGATCCGCGACGGCGTGGCGGTCTGGCCGTTCTGCCCGATCGCCCGCGCGGCGAGGCGCAGCGTGTCGCCGGTGAGCACCGTCGTCGCCGGGGCGGTCACGCGGATCTCGCGCAGCACCGAGGCGACGGTGACGGCGCGCGCCGCCGCCTGGTCGGCGCCGCGCACGGTGATGGTGGTCGTGCCGACGGCACGCGCCTGCACGAGGCCGGCCGAGTCGACGGTCGCGACCGCCGGGTTGCTCGACGACCAGGCGAACCGGACCCCGGTCACCGTGTCGCCGGTCGCCGCCACGGCGGCGGCCCGGAGCGCGCGTCTGTCGGTGGCGGCGACCGGGTTGCGGACGAACAGCGTGTCGGCCGACGGGCGCGTGCCGTCGGGGTTGGGCGCCTGCGCCGGCGAGAGGAGGGCGAGCCGCTGCGCCGCCCACACGACTGCGACCGTGGCACGCCCCGTCTTGTTGCCGGCCGCGGCGACGATGGACGCGGTCCCGAGGCGGCGCGGGGCGACCATGCCCGTCGAGTCGACCACCGCGATCGCGGTGTCGGCGGAGCTCCAGCGGACAGGGACGTTGGAGGCCAGGCCGCCCGAGAAGCTCACGACGAGCGCCCGGAGCCGAACGACGTCGGTGGGTCGCAACGAGTCGCGGGCGAAGATCGTGTCGACTGCGGGCAGGACGACGACCTCGGAGACGGCCACCGACACGCCCGTGCCCAGACCGACCGGCGACGACCCGTCGGCGGCGCATGCGGTCAAGGCTCCCGCGAGCAGCAGGCCGGCGAACGGCGGGCGGGGAGACGGTCTCGGCATGGGGGTACCGAGAGGTGAGGGGTGGCACGGCCGGGTGCGGCCGTCGGGCCCTGCCTGGTCACGGTACATCGGTCCGGGCGGGGCAGCCAGAGTCGGGATGGTCGCGCGCCGCGCTTGATACCGGGCCGGCGCGTGCCGATCCTGCAAGGTCGCGCGTCCTCCACGGTCGCCCCGACGCCCCCCTCCGCACGTCTCCACGCCCGCCTGATGTCCCTTCCAGACCGCCCTACCCGTGCCGCTCCGCGAGAGTCGCTGTTCGGCGGCCGCGCGCTGACGCGGGGCGAGCGGGCGGCGTTCGCGGTCCTGATCGGCTTCGCCTGCGCGGTTGCGGTGTGGGTGGTGCTCGCACAGCACCCAGAGATGGTCGCGAAGGACTTCACGTACCCGTGGCGCGCCGCCCGCGCGCTCCTGGCCGGGCAGGATCCGTACGTCGTCATCCAGCCGACCGGGCCCTACCCATACGAGAGCCGCTTCCCGTATCCGCTGCCGGCGGCGGTCGTGACGCTCCCCCTCGCGCCGCTCGCGGCAACTGTCGGGGCGGCGCACTTCTTCGGGCTGTCGGCCGGCGCTTTCGCGTGGGCGCTGCTGCGGGACGGGGGCGGGCTCGGGCGGCTGTGGGCGCTCGCCGGCGCCCCTTTCTGCATGGCGCTCGCGGTGGTGCAGTGGGGGCCGCTCGTGCTGCTCGGCGCCCTCGTGCCGGCGTTCGCCTGGACGCTGTCGCTCAAGCCCACGCTCGGGCTGGCGCTGTTCGCGTGGCGGCCGTCGTGGCGCGCCGTGATCGGCGGCGCGGTGCTGGCGCTGATCGCGATGCTATGGGTGCCGGCGTGGCCGCTCGAGTGGGTGCGGGCCGCGACGCAGACGACGGGGCACCCGGCGCCGGTGACGCAGCCGTTCGGCTGGCTGCCACTGCTGGCGCTGCTGCGCTGGCGCGACCCCGACGCGCGCCTCATCGCGGTGCTCGCCTGCGTCCCGCAGAACCCGTTCTTCTACGATCAGCTGCCGCTGGCGCTGGTGGCGCGCTCCGGGTGGAGCGCCTTCGGTCTGGCCGCGCTGAGCTGGGTCGGTTACGCGGGAACGCGCATGCACTGCTCCGACCCGAACTTCTGCGGAGCCGAGGCGGTGCCGTGGACGATCGGCCTGGTATACGTCCCGGCCACGCTGCTGGTCCTGGCACGTGGGCGCGAGGCCTTGCTCGCACGCCTGCCCGGCCGCGCGGCCGCGGTCACGGGGGCCGATGTCGCTCGCTGAGCGGCTGAAGGCGAGCCCGCTGTCGGGGCGCCCGCTCCGGCGCAGCGAGCGCCTCGTCGCGGCCGCCGCGGTCGGCGCGCTCGGCGCCGCGCGCGCGTGGGGCGCGCTGCACCCCGCGCCGCAGCTCATGGGGAAAGACTTCACCTACCCGTGGCGCGCCGCGCGGGCGCTGCTCGATGGGCGGAACCCGTACGAGGTGATCGTCCCGAGCGGGCCCTACCCGCTCGAGAGCCACTTCCCGTACCCGCTGCCGGCGGCGTTCCCGGCGCTCCCGCTGGCGCACCTGCCCGTAGACGTCGCGGCGACGGCATTCATGGCGGCGACGTGCGCGCTGTTCGGGTACGCCATCGCGCGCGACGGGCTGTGGCGGCTGTGGGCGCTGGCGAGCGTGGCGTTCGTGCTCGCGACGTCGCTGGTGCAGTGGTCGCCGCTGCTCGTCGCCGGCGCGCTCCTCCCGGGCGCGGCGTGGGCGCTGTCGCTCAAGCCGACGCTCGGCGCCGCGCTGTTCGTGTACCGGCCGAGCCGGTGGGCGGTGGTCGGCGGGCTGGCGCTCGCCGCCGTCGCGCTGGCACTGGTGCCGACCTGGCCGCTCGACTGGGTGCGCGCGGCGCGCACGCTCCCCGGCCACCCGTCGCTGGTGACGCAGCCGTGGGGGTGGGTCCCCCTGCTGGCGCTCGCACGCTGGCGCCTCCCCGAGGCGCGGCTCGTCGCCGCGCTCGCCCTGGTCCCGCAGAACCTCTACTACTACGACCAGCTGCTGCTCTGGCTGGTGCCGTGGAACGCGCTCGGCACGCTGACCCTCAGCGCGGGGAGCTGGCTGGCGTGGATCGCGGCGTCGCGCGACTGTCCGACCAACTTCTGCGGGCCGAGCTCCGCGCCCTGGATCCTGGCGCTGCTGTACGTGCCGGCGACGGCGATGGCGCTGCTGCGCGCGGAGCCGGACGGCTCCCCGGCGCCGCTGCGCCGGCTGCTCGCCGCGCGTCTCACGCCGAGGGGGACGCATGCCTGACGTCGCGCCCACCGCCGACGCGGCCGCGCGCCTCCGCGACGGGCTGGTAGCCTCGCAGCGTGGGAGCGGCGCCTGGCCCGGCGGCGGCGACGGCCCCGACGCCGTGGAGCCGACCGCTCTGGCCGCGCTCGCGCTGCACGCCTCGGCGGCCGCCGCGCGCGCCGATGGT
>NZ_JARGEK010000118.1 GCF_029211165.1 Roseisolibacter sp. H3M3-2 | reverse complement strand
CGACTTGCCCCGGGGGCGGCGGGCGCCGTCGGGCCGGCGGGCCCGGTCGGGCCGACCGGCGCGACCGGGGGGCAGGGGCCGATGGGCCCCGCCGGACCGGCGGGCGCGCCCGGCGCGACCGACCACGCGGCGCTCACCAACCTCGCCAGCGACGGCCACCCGCAGTACCTGCGCGTCGACGGCGCGCGCGCGCTGACCGGCAACCTCCCCCTCGGCGGGAAGAAGATCACCGGCCTCGCCGCCGGCACCGCGGCCGACGACGCGCTGCGCTTCGACCAGGCGCTCAAGCCGGCCGACGCGGCGGGCGGCGACGCCACCGGCACCTTCGGCGCGCTGACCGTCGGCCGGCTGCAGGGGCGGGCCGTGGCCGCGACCGCGCCGACCAACGGCCAGGTCCTCGCCTGGAACGTGGCCGCGTGGGCGCCCGTCGCGGCGGCCTCGGGCGGCGCGAGCGCGCACGCCGCGCTCACCGGCCTCTCGGCGGACGACCACCCGCAGTACCTGCTGGCCGGGGCGCGGGCGGCGACCGACGGCTTCGCCGTCACCGGCACCGTGGGCGCGGGGACGACGCCGGCCAGCGGCGCCGGCGCGCGCGTCATGTTCGTGCCCGCCCGCGCGGCCTTCCGCGCCGGCCACGTCTCGGCCTTCGGCGCGGCCTACTGGGACGCCGGCAGCCTCGGCGTCGGCTCGGCGGCGTTCGGCGACAACACGCGCGCCAGCGGGGACAACTCGTTCGCCGCCAACCTCACGACCACCGCGTCGGGCTCGGAGTCGGTGGCGCTCGGCAACAACGGCACCGCCTCGGGGCAGCGCTCCTTCGCCTTCAACGGCACCGCGTCGGCGCTGGCCGCGGTCGCGATCGGGAGCGGCGCCCAGGCCACCAACGACGAGGCGATCGCGATGGGCCCCAGCTCGATCTCCGGGGGCCTCGCGTCGATCGTCCTCGGGCCGAGCATCGCCAACGGCAACTTCGGCGTCGCGATCGGGCTGCAGAACAGCGCCAGCGGCCAGTTCTCGGTCGCGATCGGGAAGAACGCGCGCACCGCGCACCGCCAGGGCTCCGTCGTCCTCGGCGACGGCTGCGCCGGCTTCTCGTCCGACTCGGTCTATCCGACCGCGAACAACCAGTTCGTGGCCCGCGGCTGCGGCGGGATCAAGTTCTACACGTCGCAGAACCTCTCGACGGGCGTCGAGGTGGCGGCCGGCGGCGGCTCGTGGAACACCATCTCCGACCGCCGCCGCAAGGAGAACTTCGGCGCGGTGGACGGCGACGCGATCCTGCAGCGCCTGCGGGCCGTCCCGGTGTCGTCGTGGAACTACATCGCGCAGGGGGCGGCGATCCGCCACATCGGCCCGATGGCGCAGGACTGGGAGGCCGCGTTCGGGCTGAGCGGCGACGCGACGACGATCAACACCGGCGACGTGGACGGCGTGGCCATCGCCGCCATCCAGGCGCTCGAGGCCCGCACGCGGGCCCAGGCCGCCGAGCTCGCCGCGCTGCGAGAGCAGGTGAAGGCGCTGGAGGCCGCGGTCGCCGCGCTGACGCGGAAGCGCTGAGCGGGGAATCGGATCGAACGGATCGGACCGAACCCTTTCGATCCGAGCCTGCTCTTCGCTCAGTAAACAATTTCTCAGAACTTGACTTTCCGATCGCCGTCGACGAGTCTGCGGGCATGACGACGCGCTCCTCCCACCCCATGCCGATGTGCATGTGGCGCCACGCGGCCTGTATGGCCGACGCGGCGACGGGCGCGCACGTGCATCCGGCCGGCTAGGGGTCCCGACCTCCGACGCCCGCCTCCTCCGCACCGCCCCGGTCCCGCACCACGGACCGGGGCGGTTTCGCATTCCGTCCCGACGGCCATGACGATCGCCATCTTCCACGAGCACCCCGACTGGTTCCGCCCGCTGTTCGCCGAGCTCGAGCGGCGCGGGATCCCGTACGAGCGGATCGACGCCGCCGCCCACGTCTACGACCCGTCGGAGACCGACGTCCCGTGGTCGCTGGTGTTCAACCGCGCGTCGCCGTCGGCGTACCTGCGCGAGGCCCGCCAGACGACGTTCCACACGCTGCACTGGCTGCGGCACCTCGAGCGCCTCGGCGTCCCCGTGGTGAACGGGAGCCGGCCGTACGCGATGGAGCTGTCGAAGGCGACGCAGCTCGACCTGATGACCGAGCTCGGCGTGCCGTTCCCGAGGTCGCGCGTCATCAACCACCCGTCGCAGGCGGTGGCCGCCGCGCGCGGGCTGCGCTACCCGGTGCTCGTGAAGGCGAACGTCGGCGGGAGCGGGGCGGGGATCGTCGGCTTCGACACCGAGGAGGCGCTGGCCGCCGCCGCGGACGCCGGGCTCCTCGACCTCGGCGTCGACGGCACCGCGCTGGTGCAGGAGCAGGCGCCGCTGCGCGACGGGCGCATCACGCGCGTCGAGACGCTGGGCGGCGTGTACCTGTACGCGATCCACGTCTACCCGGCCGACACGGGCTTCAACCTCTGCCCCGCCGACGCCTGCCAGACGGGCGAGGGGGTGGAGCTGTCGCGCAGCGCCTGCGCGCTCGACGCGCCCAAGAACGGGCTGCGCGTGGAGCAGGCGCACCCGCCCCGCGAGGTGATCGAGGCCATCGAGCGGATCTCGCGCGCCATCGGCCTCGACGTCGGCGGCATCGAGTTCCTCGTCGACGACCGCGACGGGCGGTGGTACGTGTACGACATCAACGCGCTGTCGAACTTCGTGGCCGACGCGGTGAACGTGGTGGGGTTCGACCCGTTCGCGCGCCTGGTCGACTACCTCGAGACGCGACGTTCCGAGACGCTCGGCGCTCCGCGCTCGGCGCTCGCTTCGTCGGACGTGGAAGCGAGCGCCGAGCGCCGGGCGCCGAGCGAGCCGCAGGAGGTCGGGGTCTGATGCGGTACGGCTACTGGATGCCCGTCTTCGGCGGCTGGCTGCGCAACGTCGAGGACGAGGGGATGCAGGCGAGCTGGGACTACGTGAAGCGGCTCGCGCGGCGCTCGGAGGAGATCGGCTACGACCTGTCGCTGGTCGCGGAGCTGTTCCTGAACGACATCAAGGGGATCGAGGCAGACTCGCTGGAGGCGTGGACCACCGCCGCCGCGCTGGCCGCGGTCACCGAGCGGCTGGAGCTGATGGTCGCCGTGCGGCCGACGTTCCACCCGCCGGCGATCCTCGCCAAGCAGGCGGCGACGCTCGACCACCTGAGCGGCGGGCGGCTGTCGCTGAACGTCGTGTCGTCGTGGTGGAAGGACGAGGCGCGGCGCTACGGCGTGCAGTTCGACGAGCACGACGACCGCTACGCCCGCACCGCCGAGTGGCTGGAGGTGCTCGACGGCGCGTGGCGCGAGAGCGGCTTCTCGTACGCGGGGAAGTACTACCGCAGCGAGGAGACGGTGCTGTCGCCCAAGCCGCTGCGCCTCCCGGGGCGCCCGCGCCCCACGCTCTACGCGGGCGGGGAGAGCGAGGCCGCCAAGTCGCTCATCGCCGCCCGGTGCGACGCCTACGTCATGCACGGCGACCCCGTCGACGTGATCGCCGCCCGCGTCGCCGACCTGCGCGCGCGCCGCGACGCGCTCGGCCTGCCGCCGCTGACGTTCGGGATGGCGGCCTACGCCATCGTGCGTAGCACCGAGGAGGAGGCGCGGCGCGAGCTGGCGCGCATCACGACCGTGCGCCCCGACTCGCCCGGCTTCGCCAACTTCGGCGACTGGACCACCAACACGCAGCTGGAGCGCCCGCTGGCGCTGCAGGACTACTCGGTCTCGAATCGCGGGCTGCGCGCCGGCTTCGTCGGCACCGCCGAGCAGGTGGCCGACCGCGTGCGCGCCTACCAGGCCGCCGGCGTCGACCTCGTGCTCCTGCAGTGCAGCCCGCAGCTGGAGGAGATGGAGCGGTTCGCGGCGGAGGTGATGCCGCTGGTCGATCCGTCCGACACGCGGGCGGCCGCCTGAGGGCTGCTGCGGGCTGCGGGCTGCGGATCAGGAGCGAACCCGCCGCCCGCAGCCCGCAACGTCCGCCACACGATCCCACCCCCGCGCATGTCCGACGGCTCCCCCAAGCGCCTCCTCCACCCCGAGACGCTCGCCATCCGCACCCAGGCCGCCCGCTCCGCGGAGCGCGAGCACTCGGTGCCCCTCTTCCTCACCTCGAGCTTCACCTTCGACAGCGCCGAGCAGGCGCGCGCGCTGTTCGCCGACGAGGTGCCGGGGAACATCTACTCGCGCTACTCGAACCCGAACACCGACGAGTTCGTGCGCAAGATGTGCGTCCTCGAGGGGGCCGAGGACGGCGTCGCGTTCGCGAGCGGGATGGCGGCGGTGTTCGCGACGCTGGCGGGGCTGCTGCGGCGCGGCGACCACGTGCTGGCGTCGCGCGCGCTGTTCGGGTCGACGCACCAGCTGCTGATGACGCTCCTGCCGCGGTGGGGCGTCACGGCGACGTACGTCGACCCCGGCGCGCCCCCCGAGGCGTGGGCGGCCGCGGCCACCGACGCCACGCGGCTCGTGTTCGTCGAGACGCCGTCGAACCCGGGGCTCGACCTCGTGGACCTCGACTGGCTGGGGGGCTTCTGCCGCGACCGCGGGCTGACGTTCGTGGTCGACAACTGCTTCACGACGCCGATCCTCCAGCAGCCGATCCGCCACGGCGCGCACCTGGTCGTGCACTCGGCGACCAAGTTCCTCGACGGGCAGGGGCGCGTGCTCGGCGGGGTGGCGGTGGGGGCGGCGGAGCTGGTGAAGGAGATCCGCTGGTTCGCGCGGCACACCGGGCCCGCGCTGGCGCCGTTCAACGCCTGGGTGCTCTCCAAGAGCCTGGAGACGCTGGCGGTGCGCATGGAGCGCCACGGCGCCAACGCGCTGGCGCTCGCGTCGCGGCTGGAGGGGCACCCCGAGCTGGAGGCGGTGCGCTACCCCTTCCTCCCCAGCCACCCGCAGCACGCGCTCGCGGCGCGGCAGATGCGCGGCGGGGGCGGGATCGTCGTGCTGGTGGTGAAGGGGGGGCTGCCGCGCGCGCGCCGCTTCCTCGACGCGCTGCGGCTCCTGTCGCACAGCCCCAACCTCGGCGACACGCGCACCATCGTCACGCACCCGACGTCGACCACGCACTCCAAGCTGAGCGAGGAGGAGCGGCTGGCGCTCAACATCGTCCCGGGGCTGGTGCGGATCTCGGTGGGGCTGGAGCACGTGGAGGACGTCGCCGACGACGTGGAGCAGGCGCTGGCTGCATCGGCGTGACCCTGCGACCTGCGACCTGCGACCTCAGGACGCTCCGAGGTCGCAGGTCGCAGGTCGCAGGTGGCCCCGGCGGGACTTAGGTTTGGGGGTCCACGAACCCCACGGGAAATGCGCCGCACGCTCGCCAAGTCCAAGATCCACCGCGCCACCCTCACCGGCGCCGACCTGCACTACGAGGGGAGCCTCACGGTCGACCGCGACCTGATGGACGCCGCCGACCTGCTGGCGTTCGAGAAGGTGCAGGTCGTCAACGTCAACACCGGCGCGCGGCTCGAGACGTACGTCATCGAGGGCGCGCGCGGGAGCGGGACCATCCAGCTCAACGGCGCCGCGGCGCGCCTCGGGATGCCGGGGGACCTCGTCATCGTCATCAGCTACGGCGAGTACGAGCCGCACGAGCTCCCCGACTTCTCGCCGAGGATCGTCTTCGTCGACGCGCAGAACCGGCAGTGCGCGCCGCACGACGGGAAGGAGCTGGAGGAGGGGCGGCACGAGGCGTGACCGCGCCCGACGACCCGACCGCCGCGCGCCTCGCCGAGAGCTGGGTCGCGAACGCCGACGCGTGGACGGCGGCGGTGCGCGACGGGGCGATCCCGAGCCGCCGCGCGGGCACCGACGCGGCGATCGTCGCCGCCTGCGCCGACGCCCTCCCCGCGCCCGCCGGCACGCCGGTGCTCGACCTGGGGTGCGGCGAGGGGTGGCTGGCGCGCGCGCTGGCGCTGCGCGCGGCGCGCGTGACGGGCGCCGACGGGCTCGCGCCGCTCGTCGAGGCCCCGCGCGCGCCCGACCCGGCGTCGCGCTACGCGGTCGCGGGCTACGACGCGCTGGTCGCCGACGACGCGCTGCTCGCCGGCCCGTTCGACCTGGTCGCGCTCAACTTCGCGCTGCTCGGCGACCCGGTGGCGCCGCTGCTGGCGGCGTGCGCGCGGCGCCTCGCCCCCGGCGGCCGGGTCGTGATCCAGACCGTGCACCCGTGGGCCGCCGCCGGCGACGGCGCGTACGCCGACGGGTGGCGCGAGGAGACGTTCGCGGCGTTCGCGATCCCGTTCCCGATGCACATGCCGTGGTACTTCCGCACGCTCGCGGGGTGGGTCGAGGCGCTCGCCGCGGCGGGGCTGCGGCTGGAGCGGCTCGGCGAGCCTGTGCATCCCGACACGCGGCGCCCCCTCTCGCTCGTGTTGACCGCGCTCCGACGCTGACGCGGCTGGCGGGCGGCGGGCGGGGCGGGCACGTTGGACGCGTCGGCGCGCGGGGGTCCCGCGGCGCGCCGCCCGTCCCTCCAGCCCATCGCCCCATGCCTCTCCGCCCGGAGCTCCGGGTGGCCGCGTGCCTGGTCGTCGCCCTCCCGGCGGCGGCACGCGCGCAGCTCACCATCACCGGCCGCGTCACCGACGACGGCGGCCGCCCCATCCCCGGCGCGCAGGTCGGCGTCGTCGGCACGCCCGTCGGCGCGCTCGCCGGCGACGACGGCACCTACCGCCTCGTCGTGCGCGAGCCGCGCGGGCCGACGCCGCTGCTCGTGCGCTACGTCGGCTACCGCCCCGGCCGCGCCACCGTCGCGCAGACGTCGGGCGCCGCGACGCAGGACTTCCAGCTCGTGCGCGACGTGCTGCAGCTGTCGCAGATCGTCACCACCGGCACCCGCACCGAGACCGAGCGCGCGCAGCTCGGCGCCACGCTCGCCACCGTGCAGGGCGACCAGATCGCCAACGCCGCCACGCCGCAGCTCGACGTCGCGCTGGCCGGCAAGGTCTCGGGCGCGCTGATCCAGCAGAACTCGGGGACCCCGGGCGGCGGCACCTCGGTGCGCATCCGCGGCCTCTCGACGATCAGCCGCAGCGCCGAGCCGCTCTACATCATCGACGGCGTGATCGTCGACAACTCGTCGCGGCAGCTGGTCGACCTGGGCGGCTACACCACCAACCGGCTGGCCGACCTCGACCCGAACGACATCGAGCGCATCGAGGTGGTGAAGGGGGCCGCGGCGGCGGCGCTCTACGGCTCGCGCGCCAACGACGGCGTGGTGCAGATCTTCACCAAGCGCGGGCGCGCCGGCGCGCTGCGCACCACCGTGCGCCAGTCGCTCGGCATGGACGAGGTGGAGCGCTTCGTCCCGGTGAACCGGGCGCCGACGAACCTCGCCGGGCAGCCGGTGACGCGATACGACTACCAGGACGACATCTTCCGCACCGCGCGCTCGTACAACACCGCGGTCAACCTGTCGGGGGGCGACGAGCGCACGCAGTTCTACCTCGCCGGCGCGCTGCAGGACCAGCAGGGGGTCATCCAGGCCACCGACTACCGGCGCCAGAACCTGCGGCTGAACCTCGACCGGCAGCTCAACGACCGGGTGCGGCTGTCGGCGAGCACGAGCTACATCAGCAGCGACGCCGACCTCTCGCCCAACGGCGGGATCGTCGCGCAGTACGGCGTGCTCACGAACTTCCTGTTCATGAGCAACGACCGGAGCCTCTACCGCGACCCGGTCACGGGGCAGTTCCCGCTCGGCCAGTCGGCGGCCAACCCGCTCGACGTGATCGCCAACTGGCGCGCGCCGCAGGAGGTCACCCGCTACGTCGGCGGGCTCCAGCTGCAGGCGACGCCGCTGGACGCGGTGACGGTGGACTACCGCTTCGGCTACGACGGCTACACCGAGAACGCGTCGATCTTCATCCCGCGCGGCACCACCGCGACCGCCTTCCCGACCGGGCTGGCGACGCAGGCGAGCAACCGCGCGCGGCTGCTCAACTCCGACCTCGACGTGGCGTGGCGCGCCCGCCCGGCGGCGTGGCTGCAGCTGACGCCGAGCGTGGGGATGAACTGGCAGCAGCAGCGCTTCGACGTGGTGACGAGCCGCGCCGAGGACCTGGCGCTGTTCACCGACGTGCTGCAGGGGAGCCGCCAGTTCGCCACGCAGGGGCGCGACGACCGCCGCACGCTCGGCTTCTACGGGCAGCTGCAGGCCGGCGTGTCCGAGCTGCTGTTCGTCACCGCCGCCGTGCGCTCCGACGCCTCCAGCGCGTTCGGCGCCGACGAGCGCACGCAGTACTTCCCGAAGCTCGGCGCGTCGTTCGACCTCGGGAACACCGGGTTCTGGCGCGACCTGGCCGGGAACGCGGTCAGCCGGCTGCGGCTGCGCGCGGCGTTCGGCTACTCGGGCGGGCAGCCCGCCGAGAGCTTCGCCCGCTTCTCCAACTACACCTTCGAGCCCGCGGGGACCTTCTCGGGCGTGGCCAACAGCACGACGCAGGGGAACGAGGGGCTCAAGCCGGAGCGCCAGCGCGAGACCGAGCTGGGCGCCGACGTCGAGTTCCTGCGCGGGCGCGTGGGCGTCGAGGCGACGTGGTTCGACAAGACGACGTCGGACCTGATCCTGCCGCGCGCGGTGCGCCCGTCGAGCGGCTTCCTCGACCAGCTGGCCAACGTCGGCGAGATGCGCAACCGCGGCCTCGAGCTGCTGGTGCGCTCGGTGAACGTGCAGGGGCGGCGCTTCGGCTGGAACACGAGCGCCACGCTGACCACCAGCGACCCCGAGGTGACGCGCCTCTCCACCGGCGGCGCGTTCTTCATCCCGGGGAGCTTCAACATCGTGCGCGTCGCCACCGAGCCCGGCGACGGCAGCGCGCCCGGGCACTTCCACGGCACCACGTACGTGCGCGACGCGCAGGGGCAGATCCTCGACGCGCAGGGGCGGCCGATCCAGGACGCGAGCGGCCGCATCGTCGGGATCCCGGCCATCGGGCCGCGCCTGGTGATCGGGAACCCGAACCCGAAGCGGTACTTCTCGGTGTCGAACGACTTCACCGTCGGGCGCCGGCTCTCGTTCCGCGCCCAGTTCGACGGCGTCGGCGGGGTGGACGTGTTCAACTTCGACCGCCGCCTGCTCGAGACGCCGGCGTTCGGGTCGGGCGCCGAGTACGCGCGCGAGCTGACGGGCGAGGTGCCGCGCGGCTACTTCGCGGCGCGCCGCGGCGTGTTCGAGGAGTACGTCGAGAAGGGCGACTTCGTGAAGCTGCGCGAGCTGTCCGTCAGCTACACCGTCGACGCCGGGCTGCTGCGCCGCCTCGGCGCGCGCGGGGCGCAGGGGGCGACCATCACCCTGGCCGGCCGCAACCTGAAGACGTGGACCGACTACACCGGCTGGGACCCGGAGACGAACGCCGGCGCGCAGAGCACGCTCGTGCGCGGCTTCGCCTTCGCGACCACGCCGATCCCGCGCAACGTGACGGGCGCCGTCACCATCAACTTCTGAGGCGCCGCATGCGACTCCGCATCCTCCCCGTCGCCGCGGCGGCCCTGCTGGCCGGCTGTGCGCTCGACGTCTCGAACCCCAACGCCGCCACCGAGGAGGCCGTCCTCACCTCGGCGGCCGGCGCCCGCGCCGCCGCCGTGGGGCTGCAGGGGCGCTTCGGCAACGCGCTGGAGCACGCCATCTGGGTCCCCGGGCTGATCGCCAACGAGCTGGGGACGCTCACCAACTCGCAGTCGCAGCAGCGCGAGTTCCAGCGCTTCCCGACCACGTCGCTCAACACGCCGATCCAGACGGTCAACGCCGACCTGCTCGCCTTCTGGTCGCGCCAGTACGCCGTCGTGCGCGCCGCCGACGACGTGCTGGGCGCGGCGGACCGGGTGACGCTGGCCCCCGGCACGAAGTCGGGGATCACCGCCCTGGCGCGCACGCTCAAGGCGGCCAGCTTCTGGACGCTCGCCGAGGCGTGGCAGCAGATCGTGCTGGAGCCGGCGGCCGAGAGCCCGACGTTCGTCGACCGCGCGGCCGCGCTGGCGCGGGCGCTCGAGCTGCTGGCGCAGGCGCGCGCCGACCTGGCCGCGCAGGCGCCGTCGACCGAGTTCACCTCGCAGGTGCTGCTGCCCGGCTTCGACCTGCCCAACACGATCCGCGCCTACCAGGCCCGCGTCGCGCTGGCGGCCGGCCAGTACGAGCAGGCGCTGACCTTCGCCAACGAGGTGCCGACCACGGCGACGTCGGAGTACCGCTTCTCGACGGTCGACCCCAATCCGGTGTGGGCGACGTTCACCTCCAACCGCTACTTCTCCGCGCTCGCCACGCTGCGCACGACGGCCGAGGCGGGGGACGCGCGGGTGGCGCGCCTGCTCGGCACGACGGCCATCGACTCGCTGGGCGGCGCGCGGACGCTGCCGCTGCTCGTCTACCGCAACCCGGGCGACGCGTACCCGCTGTTCACGCAGGACGAGCTGACGCTCGTCCGCGCCGAGGCGCACGCGCGGCTGAACCGCCTGCCGCAGGCGATCGTCGAGGTCAACCGCGTGCGCACCGCCGCCGGCCTGCCCGCGCGCACGGCCGCCGAGCTGTCGACGCAGCAGGCCGTGCTCGACGAGATCCTGCGCCAGCGCCGCCTGTCGCTCCTCCTCACCGGCCAGGCGTGGGCCGACCTGCGCCGCTTCGGGCGGACGGCCGAGGCGCGGGTGGCGTGGCTGCCGTACCCGGAGCAGGAGCGGGCGTCGAATCCGGGGACGCCGGGGAATCCGTAGACGGGGGAGAGCTGCGACCTGCGACCTGCGACCGTCTGCTCTCGCAGGTCGCAGGTCGCAGGTCGCAGGTCGCAGGTCGCAGGTCGCAGGTCGCAGGTCGTTCGCGGAACGCCCTTTGCGCCCCCAGCCCGCATGCCCCCCCGCAAGCGTCCGCCCAAGCGCCCCGCCCGCACCACCGCCCCGCGCCCCACCCGCGCTGACGACGCGGCGGGGGCGCGCGGCACGCTGATCATCGTCGGCGGGCACGAGGACAAGACCGACGAGCGGCTCATCCTCACCGCGCTCGCGCGGCGGGTGAACGGCGGCCGGCTCGTCGTCGCCACCGTCGCCAGCCAGGAGCCCGACGCGCTCTGGCGCGACTACGAGGCGGTGTTCGGCGACCTCGGCGTGCGGCACGTCGTGCACCTCGACGTGCAGAGCCGGCAGGAGGCGCAGGAGCCGGACCGGCTGCGGCTGCTCGACTCGGCCGACGCGGTGTTCTTCACCGGGGGCGACCAGCTCAAGATCACCAGCCAGCTCGGCGACTCGCCGCTCTACGAGCGCATCCGGCAGATCTACCTGGAGGGCGGCACCGTCGCCGGCACGTCGGCCGGGGCCAGTGTGATGGCGGAGACCATGCTCGTCTCGGGGGAGAGCGACGCGTCGCCGCGGATCGGGACCGGCGTCCGCATGGCCCCCGGGCTCGGCCTCTTCCCCGGCGCCATCATCGACCAGCACTTCGCCGAGCGGGGGCGGGTCGGCCGCCTCGTCGGCGCCGTCGCGCAGAACCCGCGAATCCTCGGCGTCGGCATCGACGAGGACACAGCGATCGTGCTGGAGCCCGGCGGCTGCTTCTCGGTGCTCGGCCGCGGCGCCGTCTACGTGCTCGACGGCGCGCGCGTGACCTACTCGAACCTCACCGAGGAGGAGACCGACCGCGCGCTGTCGACCTTCGACGTGCGGCTGCACATGCTGACCATGGGCGACGCCTTCGACCTGGCGACGCGCACCCCGGCCAACCGCCCCGCCGAGGAGGCGGAGCGGGAGCTGGTGGACGAGGCGAAGCCGGCCCGGCGGCCCAAGCGCGCGCCGCGCCGCAAGCCGGCCGCGACGCGCGGCTGACTCACCCCGGCGGCGCGCCGTCGTCGAGCATCGGGACCGCGCTCGGCGCCCGCCGCTCCTCGACCACGATCGCCAGCTCGCGCTCGCGCAGGTCGAGCACGTGCCCCGCGCCCACCAGGCCGACGCGCATGTAGCTGAGCGTCATCGTCGCGTCGCGCGCGCCGGCCTCGTTGGCGGTGTCGTAGTGGATCGTGCGCCCGTCCACGAACGTCACGCTCCCGCTCCCGACCACCTCGCCGAGGCGGCCGCGCACCACGAGCGCCGTGTCCTCGTCGATGCCGAGCCCCAGCAGCTCGGGGTTGCGCGCGACGGCCGTGAAGAGCCGGTGCAGGCGCCGCCGCTCGGCGAAGTGCGTGTCGATCATCGTGTGGAAGCCGAGGAGCCCGAGCCCGGGGCCCAGGTACATCTCGGTGTGCGCGCCCCGCTCGTCGGGCTCCCCGTTGGCGAGGATCGTCTCGGTCAGCGCGGCGGCGCCGGCGCTGGTGCCGCACACCGGGACGCCCGCGGCGTGCGCCTCGCGGATCGCGCGGGCCATCGCCGACCCGCCGATGGTCGCCATCAGGTGCACCTGGTCGCCGCCGCCGAGGAAGATCCCGTCGGCGCCGCGGATCATGCGCGCCAGCCCCTCGTCCTGCGCGAACGAGCGGCGGTCGACGATCGGGAAGTCGACGTGCGTCGCGCCGGCGCGCGCGAAGTCGCGGCGCCACGCGCGCGCCGCCCCCACCGGGTCGCCCGACGCGGTGGTGAAGCCGATCACCGTCCCCCCGTCGCGCGCCCGCGCGGCGTCGAGGAAGCGGCCGAGCGCCTGGCCGGCGGGGTCGCAGTTGCCGCCGATGAGGATCAGCGCGCCCGCGGCGTCGTCGGCGCGGCGGCGCTGG
>NZ_JARGEK010000117.1 GCF_029211165.1 Roseisolibacter sp. H3M3-2 | reverse complement strand
CGCGGCGGCACCTCGGCAGGGGCGCGGCCCGCTGCGCGCGCGTGGCGCCACGCCAGCGCCCCCTGCGCCACCAGCAGCGCGGGGAGGAGCCCGGCCCCGATGACGACGGCCGCCGTCGTGCGGTACGCCGCCCCCTCGCCGTGCAGCGCGAACAGCCCGAACCACGCCAGGTCGTACAGCACGTGCCCCACGATCGTGATCGGGAGGCCGGCGGTCAGGTAGAGCACCGCCCAGAACGCCGCCTCAAGGAACAGCTCGACGCCGCGCGAGTAGGCGGGCCACGACGGGTAGTTGGCATGGCCGAAGCCGAACACCAGCGCCGTGACGACGACGCCGAGCGCCATCCACCAGCGGCGCGACGGGCGGCGGCCGACCCACAGCGACAGCAGCGCGAGCGGGACGGCGCGGAACACCGCCTCCTCCCACACGCCGGCGAACAGCGCCGTGCCGATCGCGCTCACCCACGGCAGCGGCGTCGCGATCTGGTTCGGGTCGTCGAGCGAGCCCGTCGGGACCCACCAGCCGAGCGTCGTGCGCGTCGCGAGGTAGAACAGCGACACGTAGGCGAAGCCGAGCGCGGCGAGCGCGTAGCCGCCGACGACGTGCGCCGCGACCTCTCCGGTGCCGCGGTGGCGCACGAAGCCGTACCAGTCGGCCTGGTGCGGGAACGCGCGGCGCGTCAGCAGCTCGGCGGCGGCCACGCTCCCGCCGACGAACAGCGTCGTCGCCACCCCGGCCGCGACGGCGCCGATGACGTTGAGCGCGAGGAAGCTCCCCGTCGGCGTCGCGGTGTCGTAGCCGAACCAGCCGAGCGGGATCGCGTTGAGCGCCGAGAGCATCATGAGGACGCCCACCAGCGCGCCCACGGCGAGCGCGGGGCGCCAGCGCACCTGGTCGCGCAGCCGCACCAGCGCCAGCAGCGCGCCGGCGAAGAAGACGAGGACCCCGGGCGTCGACAGGTTCGCGTACAGGTCGTTCGACGCGCGCATCTCGCCGTAGCGGCGCGTCCACGTCTCGGGGACGTCGACGAAGGAGCGCACGCCGAGCACCTCGGCGCCTCCGACCCCGCGCGACGTGTCGGCGCCGGTGACCACGACCTCGGCGCGCACGGGGGCGCCGCCGACGGCGCGGCCGGCGCGCGTGTAGCGGTACGTGCGGTCGACGCGCCCGCTGCGCGGCTGCGTGGTGTAGGACGCCGCCGTGAAGCGCCACGCCGAGATCGGGAGGCCGCCGCCCCACCGCGCGAGCGCCGAGTCGGCGGCGACGCGCCCCGCGCCCTCGTCGACCGCGGGGCGCGCGTCGGTCTCGGCGAGCGAGCGCAGCACGCCGACGGGGCGCCCGTCGGGGGCGAAGCGCACGACCGCCTGGCGCGGGTCGCCGGGGACGAACAGGCGCACGTCCCACGCGTAGAGCGCGACGACGGCGGCGGCGGCGAGCGCGCGCACCGCGTCGCGGCCGCCGGCCGCCAGGTCGACGTAGGTGGCGAGTCCCTCGTCGCTGGCGAAGCGCGCGGCGGCGCGCGCCGACGGCGCGGCGAGCCCGTCGCGCGCGGCGAGCGCGCGCGCGCGCGCCATCACCTCCTCGCGCCCGAGGCGCAGCCCGACGTCGACCAGCGGGTAGGCGCGCGCGAACACGGCGCGCGTGACGAGCCCCAGCGCGAGCGCCGCGAACAGGGCGAGGGCCGCGGCGCGCCAGGCGCGCGCGGGCGACGGCGCGCGGGCGCCGGGCACGTCGGTCATGTGGTCGGGGGCCGTGTTTTGGTTCGTCGAATGTACGAATGCGCGCGCGAGGCCGCACACACACGCGCGCGTCCGCCCGTGATATGTTGCGGCGTCCGCCCGCGCCCGACCACCTCCCGCCCGGACCCGCCATGTCGTCGCACGTGCTCGACCACCTGTCGCTCGGCAAGATCGTCCAGATCCGCGAGCGGCTGCTGCAGGCGCAGGCCGCCGGCCGCACGGTCTACCGCTTCGAGTCCGGGGACCCGAGCTTCGCGCCGGCGCCGCACGTCGTCGCCGCGATCGCCGACGCCGCCGCGCGCGGCCAGACGCACTACCCGCCCAACAGCGGCATCCCCGCGCTGCGCGCCGCGATCGGGCGCAAGCTCGAGCGCGTCAACGGCATCGCGCTCCCCGACGACGACTGCGCGTACGTCACCAACGGCTCGATGCACGGGCTGTTCGTGACCTTCACCGCGCTGCTCGACGCCGGCGACGAGGTGATCCTCCCCGACCCCATGTGGACCGAGGTCGCCGAGAACGTGCGCCTCGCCGGCGGCGTCGCGGTGGGCGTGCCGCTGCGCGCGGCCGACGGCTTCGCCTACGACCCCGACGCCATCGCGCGCGCGGTCACCCTGCGCACCAAGGCGATCTTCGTCAACACGCCGCACAACCCGACGGGCGCGGTGAGCGACCGCGAGCGGCTGCTCGCCATCCTCCGCCTCGCCGACGAGCGCGGGCTGTGGGTGGTCAGCGACGAGGCGTACGAGGACGTGATCTACGCGCCCCACCGGCACCACTCGCTGCTCGCCCTCGCGCAGCGCCACGTCCCGGGCGTCGCCGACCGCATGGTGAGCCTCTGGTCGTTCTCCAAGAGCCACGCGATGAGCGGGCTGCGCGTCGGCTACACGGTCACCACCGCGGCGGCGCTGCGCGACCGCATCCCGAAGGTGCTGCGCTGCTCCATCAACGGCGTGAACAGCGTCGCGCAGTGGGCCGCCACCGCCGCCCTCGAGGGGCCGCGCGACCACCTCGACGCGATGCGCGCGGAGTACGCGCTGCGCCGCGACCTGATGCTCGAGGCGCTGACCGGGATCGACGGGGTGCGCCCGTTCGCGCCGGGCGGCGGCTTCTACCTGTGGTGCGAGCTCGACCCGTCGGTCTACGCGCGCCTCGGCGTGCGCGACGCCGACGAGCTGTCGGGCCGCCTCGCCGAGGCGGGGATCGGCAGCGCGCCCGGCGACGCGTTCGGGCACCAGTGCAAGGACGCGATCCGCTTCGCCTACAGCTGCGCCACCGAGATGGTGCGCGGCGGCGCGCCGGCGGCGCGCGGCGCGCTGCTCGGCGGGAGCGTGCCGGCGGCGGCCCCCGCGGCGCTCCCGTCGCGACCGCCGTCGGCGACGCGGGCGCCGGGCTGCGCGTCGCGCTCGTGCAGATGACCGTGGCCGACGGCGACCCGGCGGCCAACGTCGCCCGCGCCGACGCGCTGGTGCGCGGCGCCCCCGACGCCGACGTCTACCTGCTCCCCGAGCTGTTCACCACCGGCTACGCGCACGACGCGTGGCCGGACGCGGCGCGCGACGCGACCCCGCGCGCGCTCGAGGTCATGCAGGCGCTGGCCGACGCGCGCAACGCGTGGGTCGGCGGCAGCATGGTCGCCGCCACCGCCGGCGGCGGGATCGCCAACCGGCTGCACCTCGTCGCGCCGCGCGGCCCCGCGCCGTCGTCGGCGGTCGTGACCTACGACAAGGCGCACCTCTTCCCGCCGCTCGGGGAGCCGGAGCGCATGGTCGGCGGCACGGCGCGCGTGCGCACCCGCGTCGGGCGCGGCGACGCCGCCGCCGACGCGGCGCTCAGCATCTGCTTCGACCTGCGCTTCCCCGAGCAGTACCGCCGCGACGCCGCCGACGGGGCGACGCTGTTCCTGTGCGTGTCGGAGTGGCCGCACCCGCGCGGCGAGACGCTGCGCCTGCTCGCCCGCGCCCGCGCCGCCGAGAACCAGGCGTGGCTGGCGCTGTGCAACCGCGTCGGCCCGTCGGGCGCGGGCGACGGCTCGGTGTACGCCGGCGGCTCGTGCGTCGTCGCCCCCGACGGCACCGTGGTGGCTGACGCCGGCGAGCAGCAGGACGTGGTCGTGGTGGGCGAGGTCGACGTCGCGGCCGCCGAGCGCGCGCGGAAGGCGTTCCCGGTGCTGCCGTTCCGCGTCGCCGGCGTCGACCTCTGAGGCGGCGCGGCCGTGGGGGTTGCGCGGCTCCGCCTCTCCCGTACTTTACCACCTGGATAATTAACCTGTAGGTTTTCAATGCCGGACGCCCTCTCGCTCACCTTCTCGGCGCTCGCCGACCCGACCCGACGGGCCATCCTGGCCCGGCTGCGGGACGGGGAGGCGAGCGTGGGGCAGCTGGCGGAGCCGTTCCTGGGGCGCATGACGCTGCCGGCCGTCACCAAGCACCTCAAGGTGCTGGAGCGGGCCGGGCTCGTCACGAAGGGGCGCGACGCGCAGTGGCGGCCGTGCACGCTCAACACGGCGCCGCTCCGCGACGTGGACGCGTGGATGGAGGAGTACCGCGCGCACATGGAGGCCAGCCTCGATCGCCTCGGCGACTACCTGAAGTCGATCACCACCCCCACCCGACCGGACCCCGCCGATGACCACCGCGACCGCTAGCCCGTACGAAGCCGCCAACGAGATCCGCATCACCCGCGTGTACGACGCGCCCGTCGCCCTCGTGTGGGACGCGTGGACGCGGGACGAGCACGTGGGGCGCTGGTGGGGGCCGCGCGGGTTCTCGCTGACGACGCACGCCAAGGACCTGCGCCCCGGCGGCTCCTGGGCGTACACGATGCACGGCCCCGACGGGAAGGACTGGCCGAACTTCACGCGCTACCACGAGGTGGAGCCGCGCGCGCGGCTCGTCTACGACCACGGCGCGACGTCGGCCGACGCGAAGCCGCTGTTCCGCGTGACCGCGACCTTCACGGACCTCGGCGGGAGGACCGAGCTCGACCTGCGCATGACGCTCGAGTCGGCGGAGGCCGCGGAGCAGACGCGCGCGTTCGTCAAGGCGGCCGGCGGCAACGGCACGTGGGACCGCCTCGCCGAGTTCCTCGAGCGGCAGACGTCGGACGTCGACGTCTTCGTGATCAACCGCAGCTTCGAGACGGACGTGGCCACGATGTTCGACCTGTGGACCGACCCGGAGCACTTCGCGAAGTGGCTGCCGCCCACCGGGATGACGATGGAGTTCCACCGCGTGGACGTCCGCGCCGGCGGCGAGGGCTTCTTCTCGATGGGGAACGGCGACTTCACGATGTACGGCAAGATCGCGTACACGCGCATCGAGCGGCCGCACCTCCTGCAGTACACGCAGTCCTTCACGGATGCGCAGGAGAACCTGTCGCGCCACCCGATGGCGCCGCTGTGGCCGGCCTACATGCACACGACGGTGCGCCTCACCGAGGAGGGCCCGTCGCGGACGCGGGTCACGGTGCGCTGGCAGCCGGACGCGTCGGCGACGCCCGAGGAGGTCGCCGCCTTCGCCGAGGCGCGCGCCGGGATGACCCAGGGGTGGACGGGGTCGTTCGACAAGCTCGACGCGGTCGTCGCCGCCGAGCGGGCGTGAGCTAGGCCGGGCTGGTCGCGAGCGCGCGGTGGGCCTCCCACGCCGCGCGCTCCACCCAGCACTCGGCGAGGCGGCCGTCGCGCACCCGCCAGATCGCGATCCCGCTGAACTCGACGGGGCGCCCGTCGGGCGGCAGCCCGAAGATCCCGGCGTTCCGCCCGCGGCACACCCACCGCGACACGACGCGCGTCCCCTCCGCGTCGGCGAACACGTCGAGCGTCTCGTTCGTGGCGTCGCGCAGCACCGCCTGGAACTCGCGCACCCACGCCTTGAACGCGGCGCGCCCCCGCACGACCCGCCCGCCCGACGTGATGACGTAGTCCTCCGTCATCAGCTCGTCGATGGCGTCGAGGTCGTGCGGGGGCGCCCACACGCGCGCGAAGAACTCGACCGGCAGCCGCTCCGCGGTCGCCCGCGCCGCGGCCGCCGCGGCCCCGTCAGGCATCCGCCGCGACGGGGGCGGCCAGCACCTTCTTGAACACCTCGGTCGCGGCGCGCATCTCGTCCATCGTGCCGACCGACACGCGCAGGTGCGTCTTGAGCGGCGGGAACGGGCGCCCGACCAGCACGTCCATCTTGCGCGCCGCGTCGGCGAACCCCTTCGGGTCGCGCCGGATGTCGACCATCAGGAAGTTCGCGGCCGACGGCGCCACCGTGTAGCCGGCGTCCTGGAAGAACTTGGCCGTGTACGCGCGCGCCTCGCGGTTGAGCCGCTGCTCGCGCGCCACCAGGTCCTTGTCCTCCAGCGCGCCCAGCGCCGCGGCGGCGCCGAGCACGTTGACGTTGATCCCGAGCTGGTGGCGCGCCATCAGCGCCAGCGTGTCGGGGCGCCCGATCGCGTAGCCCACGCGCAGCCCGGCGAGGCCGTACGCCTTCGAGAAGGTGCGCGCCACCACGACGTGCGGCAGCTCGAGCGCCAGCGGGATCGCCGTCGCGTACGTCGCGTCGTCGGCGTACTCGTGGTACGCCTCGTCCACCATCACGTAGCTGTCCGGCGACTCGCGCAGGACGCCGCGCACCAGCTCCTCGATCACCTTCGCCGGGTGCACGGTGCCGGTCGGGTTGTTCGGGTTGTTCACGAACACCAGCCCCGACCCCGGCGCGGCCGCGCGCATCTTGTCCAGGTCGAGCTTGAGCGCGGCGTCGACCGGGATCGCGCGCACCGGCGCGCCGATGGTCGCCGCGCGGCTCGCCGCCTCCTCGAACGTCGGCGCCGCGGTCACCAGCGGGCGCGCCGGCGAGCAGTAGGCGTCGACCGCCATGCGCAGGATCTCGGTCGAGCCGCAGCCGAGCAGCACGTTCTCGACCTTCACGCCGTGCGACTTGGCCACCGCCTCGCGCAGCGCCGACGCGGGGCCGAACGGGTAGCGCGACCCGCTGCTCAGCGCGTCGCGGATCGCCCGCAGCGACGCCTCCGACGGGCCGCGCGGGTTCTCGTTGCTGCTGATGCGGATCTCGCGCCCCGGCGCCCACCCCATCCCGTCGGCCAGGAGCCCGGCGCCGCGCAGCTCGGCGGCGAACGCCTCGCGGCCGCGGGCGCCGATCAGCGACGCGGAGGCGAAGCCGGCCCCCGACAGGCCGAGCGTGCGGAGGAAGGAGCGGCGCGAGGTCGACATGGGCGGCGGCGGTGCGGGGGGAGGGGGCGGTGGGACGCCCCACGCTACGCCCGTGCACGCGCGCCCGGAAGTGCGGACGCCCACGCCCGTGCTCGCCGGCCCGTCCGGCCGGACGTACCTTCGCGCCATGGACCTCGCGACGACGCCCGCCGCCGGGCCGTTCGGGCCGCCAGCGCCCGCCGAGCCCTCCCGCATCCGCCTCACCGGGCCGGTGGGCGCGGTGAAGCTCCCCCCGCTGTGCGCCAACTGCGGCGCCGACGCCCGCGGCACCCTGCGCGTCGAGAAGCGCTTCCGGCGCACCTCGCGCAACCGGCCGACGCGCTGGCTGCACCCGCGCCTCGACGTGCCGTTCTGCGACCCGTGCCGCGCCGCACACGTCGCCGAGCTGCCGCCGATCGACCCGGCGGCGGTGGCGAAGCTGCGCTGGCAGTTCGTGGTGCGCGTCCTCCCGTACGTGATCCCGATCGGGGTGATCCTCTGGATGATCCCGGTGGTCCTCGCCCCGGCCACCCGCTCGGTGCTCGAGCCGGGCGGGCTCGCGCCGCGCCTGCCGTCGGGGGAGTGGAACTGGGGGCTCGCGATGGCGGCGGGGATCGTCGGCTTCTTCGGCTTCTGCCTGCTCGGCTTCCTCGCGCTGGTGAACCGCGCGCGGCACGACCTCGTGGCCGCCGACGCGTCGGGGGGCGCCGACGCCTACGTGCGGCGCGCGCGGGTGCTCGGCGGCGACCACGCGGTGTTCCTGCAGCCGCCGACGTCGGTGCTCGCGGCGGCGAACTTCAGCGACGACCGCGCCGAGCTGTTCGAGCCCGAGCACCACCTGTACACGTTCCGCGACCCGCACTTCGCCGACCGGGTGCGCGCCCTCAACGCCGACCGCGCGTGGAGCGGGAAGTCGGCGCGGGCGCGGTGGGCGCGCTCGGCGCGCAACGCGCTGTTCGCGGTGTTCCTGGTCGTGGCCGGCTTCGCCATCCTCAACGACTGGACGAACGGGGCGCTGGAGCGGGCGGTGCGGGAGTTCCTGCCGTGAGGCGCGACCGATGATTCCCGGAGCCCCCGCCCGTCCAAGGGGGTGAGCAGCGCCCACCTCACCTCCCCCCATGCCGGAGCCCCCGATGTCCGTCAGCGCCCGCATCCGCCCGTCCCTCTGGTTCGACTCGGACGCCGAGGAGGCCGTCGACCGCTACGTCTCGATCTTCCCGAACTCGCGCGTCGTGAAGGTCGCGCGCTACGGGACGGCCGGGCAGGAGATCCACGGCCGCGCGCCGGGGTCGGTGATGGCGGTCGAGTTCGAGCTCGACGGGACGCCGATGATCGCGCTCAACGGCGGGCCGATGTTCAAGTTCACCCCGGCCGTGTCGCTGGAGGTGCACTGCGACTCGCAGGCCGAGATCGACCACTACTGGGAGCGCCTGGGCGAGGGCGGCGACCCGGACGCGCAGCAGTGCGGGTGGCTCGCCGACCGCTGGGGGCTGTCGTGGCAGATCGTCCCGCGCGGCTTCGCCGACATGGTCCCCGAGCACCCGACGCCGGCGTCGGAGCGCGCGATGAACGCGATGCTGCAGATGAAGAAGCTCGACTGGGCCGCGCTGCAGCGCGCCTACGCCGGGGAGGACGCGCCGGCCGCCGCGCGCTGACGCGTCAGAGCCAGCGCCGCACGCGCGCGCGGTAGGCGCGGTACTCGTCGCCGAACCGCGCGTCGAGGTAGCGCTCCTCGCGCCGGACGACCCCCCACTGCACCAGCGCCAGCAGAGGGACGACGCCCAGCAGCGCCGTCCCGCTGTCGAGCGCCAGCGCGAGCGCGAGGTAGACCAGCGCGAACGCGAGGTACATCGGGTTGCGCGTCCGCGCGTACACGCCGGTGTCGACGATCGCCCGGGTCGCCTTCCACGGCTCCGGCGGCGTGCGCGCCGCGCGGAAGCCCCCGAGCGCCCCGACCAGCAGCGCGACGGCGACGGCGAGCAGCACGAGCGCGAGCGTCGCCCGCGCGCCCCACGCGAGTCCCGTGGGCAGGGGGCGCCAGAGCACGCGCTCGACGAGCAGCGCGGCGCCGAGCGTGCCGAGGTAGAGCAGCGGCGGCGGGGCGATCACGCCGGCGGTGTCGCGGTCGGAGGGCATGCGGTACGGTAGGGGATCACGGTCTCACCCACCAACCACTCGGATCACACGCACGGAGGGGACGCAGGCATGGCGAGGCTCGTGTTCGGGATGAACCTGACGCTGGACGGCTACGTGGACCTCGGCGCCTCGACGCCGAGCCCCACGCTCTTCCGCCACTTCGTGGACGAGGCGCGGGGGCAGACGGGGAGCGTGTACGGCCGGAAGATGTACGAGACCATGCGCTACTGGGACGACGACCACCCCGAGTGGGGCGCGGACGAGCGCGCGTTCGCGGCGGCGTGGCGGAAGCAGCAGAAGTGGGTCGTCTCGCGCTCGCGGCCGTCGGTCGGTCCCAACGCGACGCTCGTCGGGGACGACCTGGACGGCGCGATCCGCGCGCTGAAGGCCGAGCGCGACGGGGAGATCGAGGTCGCCGGCCCGGAGCTGGCGCAGTCGCTCACGGCGCTCGGCCTGATCGACGAGTACCGCCTGTACGTGCACCCGGTCGTGATCGGCCAGGGCAAGCCGTACTTCGCCGGCCCCCGGCCGCCGCTCCGCCTCGTGGCGCACGACCGCGTCGGCGACGACGTGCTGCGGCTGGTCTACGTCCCCGCCTGACCGCGCGCCGCGCCGCTACCTTCCACGCGACGCCTGCCGAGGGAGGTGCACGTGGCGTGGTTCATCCTGTTCGTCGCCGGCCTGTTCGAGGTCGGGTGGGCCGTGGGGCTCAAGTACGCCGAGGGCTTCACGCGCCTCTGGCCGTCGGTCGGCGTCGCCGTCGCGCTCGCGCTCAGCATGGCGCTGCTCGGCGTCGCGCTGCGCACGCTCCCGCTGGGCACGGCCTACGCGGTGTGGACCGGGATCGGCACGGTGGGCACGGCGGCGCTGGGGATCGTGCTGTTCCGCGAGCCGGCGACGGCGGCGCGCCTGGCGTGCATCGGGCTGATCGTGGCGGGGATCGTGGGGCTGAAGGTGCTGACGCCGAAGTGAGGCGGGAACGACGACGACGGGAGTCGTCATGGCGGGAGTCGAAACAGCGGGAGTCGTTGAAGCGCACTGCGCCGTCACGACTCCCGCTGTTTCGACTCCCGCAGTAGCGACTCCCGCTGTTCAGGCCTTCGGCGCGCGCGAAGTCTTCTGAAGCCGAGCGGCCGTCGCTTCCGCCCCGCGCAGCGCCCGAATCACATTCTCCCCCGCCAGCTTCCGCAGCTCCGCCTCGCTCCACCCGCGGCGCGCCAGCTCGGCGAACAGCGCCGGGTAGGTCGAGACGTCCTCCAGCCCCTGCACCGTCTCGCTGATCCCGTCGAAGTCGCCGCCGACGCCGACGTGGTCGACGCCCGCGACCTTGCGCACGTGCTCGATGTGGTCGGCCACCTGCGCGAGCGTGGCGCGCGGGCGCGGGTGGTCGCGGTCCCACGCCGCGAGGCCGGCGCGCTGCGCCGCGGTGTCGGGGTTGGCCGCGCGCAGCCGCGCGATCTCCGCGTTGCGGGCGCGGTCGAGCGCGACCAGCTCGGGGGACACGAAGCCCGGCACGAACGTCACCATGACCACGCCGCCGTTGCGCGGCAGGCGGGCGAGGATCGAGTCGGGGACGTTGCGCGGGTGGTCGGCGATCGCGCGCGCCGACGAGTGCGAGAAGATCACCGGCGCCTGCGCCACGTCGAGCGCGTCGCTCATCGTCCCCGGCGACACGTGCGACAGGTCGACGAGCATGCCGAGGCGGTTCATCTCGCGCACCACGTCGCGCCCGAAGTCGGTGAGCCCGCCGTGGCGCGCGCTGTCGGCCGCGGCGTCGGCCCAGTCGAGGGTGACGTTGTGGGTGAGCGTCATGTAGCGCACGCCGAGGTCGTAGAAGGCGCGCAGCGCGCCCAGCGAGTTCTCGATCGCGTGGCCGCCCTCCATGCCGAGGAAGGAGGCGATCTTCCCGGCGCGGCGCGCGGCGGCGACGTCGGCGGCGCGCGTGCTGAGGTGCAGGCGGTCGGCGTGGCGCTCGACCACGCGGCGCGCGACGTCGATCTGCTCGAGCTGCACGCGCGCGTACCCGGGCGCGCTGGCCACGCGCCCGCGGCGCGTGTACGTCGGCCCCGCGCCCTCGCCCGGGATGTAGACCGACCAGAACTGCGCGCCGACCAGCCCCTGGCGGAGCCGCGGCAGGTCGGTGTGCCCCCTGGCGCGCCCGCGGATGTCGTACGACGCGGCGTCGACCGCCGCCGGCAGCGAGTCGCGCCACGCGCCGCGCGCGTCCTCGACGCTGGCGTTGGGGGTCGCCTCGCGGATCGCCCACGGCAGGTCGTTGTGCCCGTCGAACAGCGGCGCGGCCCGCAGCGCCCGCTCGGCGCGCGCGCGGTCGGCGGCCGACGGCGTCTGGGCGGACAGGAGCGCGGGGGCGGCGAGGAGCGCCAGCGCGGCGGGGACGGAGAGCGGACGGCGCATGGGGAGGTCGGCGTGGGTGGCGGTGCCGGAAGATAAGGCGCGGATCGTGCGACCCCGTGGCCGCCCCATCCACGGAGGCCACGCATGGCGAACGAGCGGCAGCACGACCCGACGAATCCGATGGATCGCGTCCCCGACGAGGCCGAGGGCGCGCAGCACGTCCCCGCCGCGACCCCCGACGACCGGCGCGACGACCCGCACCCCGACCGCGTCCCCGGCCGCGACGACGCCGGCGCGCGGGGGAAGGACCGCGACAACGGCGGCTGGGGCGACCGGGGGATCGGGGGTGGGCGCGCGGGGGGCACCGGGCTGTGATCGCGCGCGCCGGACGCCGCGGGCTGCGGGCTGCGGGTCTCGAATCCGCAGCCCGCAGCCCGCGGCGGGTGCCACGATGACGCGCACTCTCGCGATCGACGTCTGGGCCGACGTCGCCTGCCCCTGGTGCTGGATCGGCGAGCGGCGGCTGCGCGGGGCGCTGGCGCGGCTGGCGGCGCGTCGGCCGGAGGTGGCGGTCGAGGCGCGGTGGCGGCCCTACCAGCTGCAGCCGCAGCTCCCGCGCGAGGGGGCCGACTGGGCGACCTTCGTCCAGACGAAGTTCGGCGGCGAGGCGCGGGCGGCCGGCATGTTCGACCACGTCGCGCGGGCGGGCGAGGGGGAGGGGCTGCGCTTCCGGTTCGACCGGGTGGCCGTGGCGCCCAACACGGCCGACGCGCACCGGCTGATCCTGCGGGCGGGGGAGCGCGCGCTCGACGCCGCCGACGCCCTGTTCCAGGCGTACTTCGCCGAGGGGCGGAACGTCAGCGACCGGGGGCAGCTGGCCGACCTGGCCGTGCACTGGGGGCTCCCGCGGGAGGAGGCGCTCGCCTTCCTCGACTCCGATGAAGGGGAGCTGGAGGTCCAGGGCGCCATGCGCGAGGCCCGCCGGCTGGGGATCCAGGGGGTCCCGTTCGTCGTCCTCGACGGGCGGCTGGCGATCTCGGGGGCGCAGCCGGCGGAGCTGTTCGACCGGGCGCTGGAGGCGGCGCTGGCCGGGGGCTGAGTCGCGCCGCTGAAACCGGCCGGCGGCGGGTCCGTACGCTTCCCTTGACGTTTTAGGGGAGGAGACGCACCGTGTCTCCCCTAAGGTCTCATGGGAAACACATGACCGTCGCCGCCGAAGACCTCGAGATCCTGCAGGGGACGCTGGACGTCCTCATCCTCAAGACCCTCTCCTGGGGCCCGCGCCACGGCTACGCCGTCGCGCGCTGGATCCACC
>NZ_JARGEK010000116.1 GCF_029211165.1 Roseisolibacter sp. H3M3-2 | reverse complement strand
CCGAGTCCCGCGGTCAGCGCGGCGGCGGCCAGCGGGCGCGCCGCGTCGAGCGCCAGCCGCGCCCCCGCGGCGTCGTCCTGCACCCCGCGCGACCAGCCCAGCAGCGTCCCGCCGGGGTGCAGCGCCGCCCACCGCGCGTCCGGGTCGCCGCCGCGCTTCAGCAGCACCTCGTGCTCCACCAGCCCCGAGCCGCCGCGCTCCAGCGCCTGCGCCGCCTCGCGCCCGAACGCGCGCTCGACGTGGTCCAGCGCCCCCTCGTCGGTCGCGAGCCGCACGGCCACCACGAACCGCGACGTGTCGGCGGCCCGCTCGAGGATCCCGCGCGCCGCCAGCGCCTCGGCGGCGCGCGCGACCAGCGCCCCGCGCGGCGGCGTCAGGTCGGCGTCGGCCAGCGGCCAGAGGCGCCCGAGCGACAGGAAGAACAGCGCGCCCGCGACCAGCGCGAGCGGCCAGAGCCACGCGTCGCGCGCCGCGCGCGCGGGGACCGCAGGGGGCATGGAGCACACGGAATCGGGGACGGAAGGCCCCGTGCCCCCCGTCCCCGAACGTTCCGCGGTCGCGCCCCGCCGCCGCAAGGGCGGCGGCCCGGTCACGGGATCGCCGGCACCTTCCCGACGAACAGCAGCGCCCCGGTCGCGCGCTCGCGGATCGCGAAGGCGAACGCGCGGTCCACCCGCACCTCCGGCGGCGCCGACACGATGCCGATCCCCACCGTCGTCACGGCCCCCGCCTCGGTGCCGCGCTCGTTCACGCTGACGAACGCCTTCTGCTTCACGAACTCGATGAAGAGCTTCCGCCCGAGCGCCGACGACATCCCGCTGAAGTCGGCCCGGCCGCCCTCGAACGCGACGCCCATCCCGAGCGCGGTCAGGACGTCCCGCCACTCGTCCTCGTACGTGAGCGCGAACTTCGGCATCGACAGCATCACGTCGCGCGGGCGCAGCGAGTCGACCACCTGCTGCCAGCGCGCCGGCGTCAGCGACTCCACGAGCTGGTCGAGCGTCCGCCCCTGGCCGGGGAGCAGCACCGTCATCGCGAACCGCCCGCCGCCGTACGGCAGCTCGACCGCCTCCGCCGCCGCGTCCTTCCAGTGCGGGAAGGTGTGGCGGCGCGACATCAGGTCGACCTGCTGCGTCGAGCCGTCGGCGCGGGTGAACGGCGCGCGCCGCGTCGCCGCCGTCTCGAACGGCGCGGTCCACGCGCCCTTGAAGTACAGCGCGTTCAGCAGGAACATCGCCTGGTCGCCGGCGCGCACCTCGTCGAGCACCCGCTCGATGCGGCCGGCCGTGCGCTCGCGCGCCCAGCCGTTCACCCGCGCGAGCGTCGCCGGCGCGTCCTTGAAGTCCACCCCCTCCACCGTCGCGTCGAAGTAGAAGCGCGTGGTGTCGAGGAACGGCCGGTCGAACGACAGCGCGCGGTCGAAGAAGATCGCGTTGGCGTTCCCGAACGTCACCGCGGTGTCGGCGGTGGCCAGGCGGTAGGCCAGCAGGCGGTGGCTCTCGTTCACCTCGGCCAGCGTGCGCCCCGAGGTCCCGAGCGCGCGCTGCATCGCCTCCAGCGTCTCGCCGCGGGCGCCGTTGAGCGTCATCCCGAGCGCCGCCGACGCGCTGTACGGCGAGATGAAGAACGTGCGGCCGGCCCGGCGCCGGCTCACCTCGCGGAGCAGCGCGAGGCTGAAGTCGTTGGTGGCGGCGACGGTGCGCGACTCGGCGGCCGTCAGCTGCGCCGGCGGCGGCGAGCCGTTGGGGATGCGCGGGCCGCTGTCGACGGGGGCGGGCGACTCGCCGGCGTCGACCGGCGAGTTGCCGGCGCAGGCCACGGCCAGGAGCGCGAGGGCGGGGAGGAGGAGGGTCGGGCGCATGCACCTCCTACCCCGCCCCGCCCCGCCCCGTCACTCCGCCGCCCGCCTCACTCCGCGAGCTGGGGCGCCGCGAGGCGGCTGGGCGGCTCGCGCGTCACGCGCTCGGTCATCCAGCAGTCCTTGAACGGCCCGTCGCTCTGGCGCGACAGCGTGAAGGTGTAGGCCACCCGCGCGCCGTCGGCCGCGGTGACCACCACGCGCTGCGTGGCGTGGTCGCCGTCGACCCGGATCGCGCCGCGCTCGGCGCGCCGGTGCCCGAGCAGCGGGCGGTAGGCGCCGTCGGCCACCACGTCCTCGAAGCGCTCGACCGAGCCGATGACGGCGCGGTTCGCGGGCGCGGTGAACGCGTAGGCGACGTCGAGCGCGGACGTCGGGAGCCGTCCCTCCACGCGCGAGAACGCGTCGAGAACGATCGCGACGACGGAGTCGGGCGCCAGCGTCGGCGCCGGCGCGGGGCGGGCGGCGAGCGCGTCCTGCGCGCGCGCGGCGGCCGGCGCCACGGGGAGGGAGAGAAGCATCAGCGCCGCCGCCAGCGTCCGCGCGAGACGCGCCGGGACCGGGCTGGGGAGGACGCGTGCGGCGCGAACGAACGGCTGGTTGCGCATGGTCGGCTCGGTGCTCACGGGACGCGGGCCCTGCGACGCGCCGGCGGTCGCCGGCGGGGTCCGCGTGCCCGCCGGCACGGCCCCGCCCTCCCCTAGTGCAGACTCCCGGCCACGCGCGCCGACGGGTGGCGGCCTCCATTTCGATCGCGTCGCGTACTAAATCGGACGTCGCGCACGCGCACCGCCGCCGCCGCCCGCCGCGTCACCCCGGCGCCGCGCGCCGCCGGGCGCGCCACCGCAGCGTCCACGCGCGCGTCTCCCCCGGCGCGAGCCACGCCGCCGCGGCGCCCGCGCGCAGCGCCGCGTCGAGCGCGTCCCCCGCGCCGATGCACGGCTCGAAGGCGAGGTTGTGGTACCCGGCGCGCCCCGCGAACGGCGACCACCCGCCGTGGTTCAGCCACACGCCGAGGTGCGGCACCTCGCGCGGGTCGACCTCGACCTCCAGCCGCGCGCCGTCCTGCTCCACCGCCAGCCGCACCGGCCCGACGCGCGGCGTCGGCAGGTCGAGGAAGAGCTTGCACGCGAACGGCGCCGCGCCGCGCGCCGGGACGGTGAAGTCGCGCGCGGCCCCGCCCGAAGCGTCGCGCACGCGCAGCACCGGCCAGCGGTGCTCCGCCCCGTCGCCGCCGAGGTCGACGCCGTGCTGCGCCCACACGCGCACGCGCGCCGCCACCGGCAGGTCGAGCCGCGTGTCGGGCGTCAGCGGGAGCAGCGGGTGCGACGACCACAGGAACGGCATCGGCACGTCGCCGCGCGACTCGAGCGCGTAGCGCATGCACACCGCGCCGTCCGGCTCGATCGTCACCGCGCGGGTCAGCGCGTACGGCATGCGCCGCCCGCGCCAGCGCGTCACCAGCTCGGGCGCGCGCCCCGCGCCCTCGACGCGCTCGGTCGGCGCGTACTGCGACCACAGCTCGCCGTGGTCGGGGAGCGCGAGCCCGCCGAAGCCGCGCACGTCGGCGGGGAGCCGGCAGGCGCCCACCGTCGGCAGGCACTCGTCGAAGCCGCCGGTGTCCGCCAGCTCGACGTACGACGCGGCGTCGTCGGCCGCCAGCCGCTCGTCGGGCGCCGACCACGGCAGCACGTCGCTGGTCCAGAGCCACTCGCGCCCGGCGAGCCGGAGCGAGGAGATCTTGCCGCCTAGCGTCGGGACGATCTCGACGCGGGCGCCGTGCGCCTCGAGGAAGACGGGAGCGAACGCCATGGGGCGCCCGCCAGCGCACGACTCGCGCCGCGCGCCGGCGCTCAGGCCGCCGGCGCCGCCTCGACCAGCGCCGCCGCGTCCACCCCGCGCATCGCCAGCAGCCGCGCGACCGTCTCGCCGATCTTGCTGTTGGGCGTGCTCGCGCCGGCGGTCAGCCCGACTCGCACGGGCCCGTCGGGGAGCCAGCCGGCGGCCTCGGCCTCGGCGTGGTGGGGGCCGGCCGGGCGGTAGCGCACCGTGCGCCGCGCCACGTCCAGCGCCTCGGGCGACTCGATGTGGTAGGTGCGCACCCGCTCGGCGCACAGCGCCGCCAGCGAGATCGTGTTGCTCGAGTTGTAGCCGCCGATCACCAGCATCACGTCCAGCGACTCGTCGAGCAGCGCCTTCACCGCGTCCTGCCGGTCCTGCGTCGCCGAGCAGATGGTGTCGAACGAGCGGAAGTTCTCGGCGCGGTACGCGGCGCCGCGCGCGCGCTCGATCGCCGCGCCCACCTCGTCGGCGATCGCGATCGACTCGCGGGCCAGCATCGTCGTCTGGTTGGCGACGCCCACGCGCGCCAGGTGCACGTCGGGGTCGAAGTCGGGCGACGCCGACTTGGCGAAGCGGGCCAGGAACGCCGCCCGGTCGCCGCGCCCCTCGACGTAGTCGCACACCAGCCGCGCCTCGGCCATGTCGCGCACCACGAGGTAGCGCCCGCCCGCGAACTTCTGCACCTGCGACGCGGTGGCGCGCGTCTCCTCGTGGTAATGCTTGCCGTGGATGAGCGCCGTGAAGCCGTCGCGCGCGTACGCCTCGACCCGCTTCCAGACGTTCAGCACCGACCCGCACGTCGTGTCGACGACCACGCAGCCGAGCGCGCGCAGCACCTCGAAGTCGCGGATCGTCACGCCGAACGCGGGGAGGATGACCACGTCGGCCGGGCCCACCGGCGCGTAGTCGAACGCCGGCAGCGCGTCGCGCGCCCCCGGGGCGTCGAGCGGGGTGGCGGCGAGGAACTCGACCCCCATCTCGCGCAGCCGCGCGTTGACGTGGGGGTTGTGGATGATCTCCCCCGCCAGCCAGACGCGCCGGTCGGGAAACTTGTGCCGCGTCTGGTAGGCGTAGTCGACCGCGCGCTCGACGCCGTAGCAGAAGCCGAACTCGCGGGCGAGGCGCACCGTGATCCCCCCGGCCGCGAGCGTGTAGTCGCGCGCGCGCAGCAGGTCCACCAGCCGGCCGTCGTAGTCGGCCGCCAGCGTGGCCTGGACCTCGGCCTTGAGGCCGAAGCCCTTGCGGACGTACAGGTTGGAGTCGAGGGTCGCCATGGGATGCAATCTAACGGTCCCGGCCCCCCCGGACGGGCCGGCCGGACCATGACGGGCGCGGCGCTGCGACATGGCGCACCAACGCCGCGCCCCCCGTCAGAGGTCCCAGCCGGCGGGCGCCAGGAACGGGGCCAGCGCGTACGCCAGGATCACCTCGTACGCCTGCCGCCGGTCGACGAGCCCCGCGGTGAGCACGGCCACCGCCCCGCCCCGGTGCTTGGTCCCCCGCTCGCCGGTGAGCGCGTCGATCGCGTGCGCCAGCTCCTCCCCCGCGCGCAGCCGCCGGGCGACGGCGGCCGGGAGCGGCATCGCCATCGAGCCCCCCACCCCCTCGACGCCCGCCGCGTCCACCACGGCCGCCCAGGCGCAGCTGCGCACCGCGCCGTCGGCCTCGGCGACCACGCCCCCCTCGAAGCCGACCCCGAGGTCCGCGTCGAGGGCGCGGAGCGCGGCGCGGGCGCGGGCGACGGCGCCCCGGCGCGTCTCGTCGTCCCCCCACGGCTGGTCGGGGACCCCCGACGCGACCGCCACGCCCACCACCTCGGCGCCCGGCGCGACGCGCGCCAGCACGGCGCGCGCGGCGGCGACCTTCACCGGGTTCGTGGAGCCGACGGCGACGCGGCGGACGGACGAGAGGTCGGGCATGGCGGGATCGGCGGGGGGCTGTCGGAGGGGCGCGGGCGGCCGTGCTTGCCGGCCCCGTGACCCCGCTCTATGCTAGCCCACCCATGACGAGCGCGCCCATCCTCCTGTCGTCCGCGCCCCGGCGCGACGGCGCGATGCCCGCGGCGGAAGGGCGCGCGCACGAGCCGGCCTGGCTCGCCTTCGTGAACACCGACGACGGGCGCCGCGACGAGCTGCGGCGGGCCGACGGACGCCGCGCCGACGTGCTCACCGACTTCGACGCGTTCGTCGACTGGCTGCAGGAGAACGACGTCGTCGACGCCGAGCGCGCCGCGGGGATCCGGCGGCGCGCCTACCAGCAGCCGGCCGGCGCGGCGGCGTCGCTGGTCGACGCGCGGCGGGTGCGGGCGGCGCTGCGCGCGCTCGACGAGCGCGGCCAGGCGTCCGAGCGCGCGCGGGTCGACGCGCTAGCCGAGATCAACCGCGTGCTGGGGCGCAGCGCGGGGACGCGGCGCGTCGAGCCGCGCGCCGACGGCGGCTACGCGCGCACCTTCGTGACGGTGGGCGACGCGTTCGCCGCGCTCATGGTCCCGATCGTCGACTCGGCGGCCGATTCGCTGATCGGCGGCGAGCTGGCGCGCGTGCGCCGCTGCGCCGACCCGCGCTGCGCGCGCGTGTTCCTCGACACGACGAAGAACGGCCGCCGCCGCTGGTGCGACATGGCGACGTGCGGGAACCGCGCGAAGGCGGCGCGGCACCGGGCCCGCCATCATCCCCCGGCCGCGCGGCCCTGAACCCGCTGCGGGGCTGCGGCGTCAGGCCGCCGTCGGCGCCATCTTCAGGTATCCCATCTCGACGGCGTAGTTCGACAGCTTGCGCTGCAGGATGCGCCGCCCGCGAAACAGGCGCGACTTCACCGTCCCCTCGGGCACGCGCAGCACCTCGGCGATCTCGGCGTAGCGCAGCCCCTGCACGTCGCTCAGCACGACCGCCGAGCGGTACTCCTCGGGGAGCGCGTCGATGGCGCGCGTGATCTCCTCGTCGAGGAAGGAGTCGTAGAACGTCCCCTCGGGGTCCGCGTCGCCGATCGCCTCGTGCGCGCTCCAGCCGTCGCTGTCCTCGTGCGGCTGCACCTCGCGGGCGTCGATGCGGCGCTTCCGGCTGACGAAGACGTGGTAGAGGATGGTGAACAGCCAGGCGCGGATGTTGGTGCCGAGCCGGTACTGCTCCCAGCGCTCGAACGCGCGGAGCAGCGTGTCGGACACCAGGTCCTCGGCGTCGTCGCGCGCGCGGGCCAGCTTCAGCGCGAAGCTGTAGAGCGCGTCCAGGTGCTGCAGCGCCTCCTGCTCGAAGCGCGCCCGGCGCGCCGTGCGGTCCAGCGTCGGCTCGGCCGGCGCCGCCGCCGGGTCCACGACGTCCGCGGCCCCCGCGTCCGTGGCCGTCGCGACGATTCCCTCGCTCGTCACCATGATCTCCCCCACCCCGCCTGCCTCAGGTCGCGACGCCGCGGTCCGCTCAGGGTGGGCGGACCGGTGAACGCCGCGTGCTGCTCCCCCTCAACCCCGCGCCGACATCACGGCCAGATCGGGCGACGCGTCGCGCGGCGCCGCCGGGGGCGCCGCGGGCGGCGCCGGGATCACCGACGCCGCCCCCACCCCGCCCCCCGCGCCGGCGCCGAGTACCACCGCCGGCTCGCGGACGTGCATCGCGACGAAGCGCTTCAGGTCGTACGCGATGGCGCGGAGCGCGTCGGCGTCCCGGTCGACGCGCGCCACCAGCATCGCCCCCTCGAGCGTCGCGATCACGAAGCGGGCGAGCCGCCCCGTGTCGACCTCGTCGTGCAGCTGCGGGCGCGCCTCCCAGAGGAGCGACTGCAGCTGCGCCGACCACCGCGCGAACACCACCTCGATGCGCTTGCGGAACCCCTCGTGCGCGTCCGCCAGCTCGGCGGCCAGCGTCCCGAAGAACGAGCCGCCCGTGCACCCGCGCGCGACCTGCAGCGCGACCAGCGTGTCGATGAAGAGGACCAGGCGCTCGAGCGGGTCGATCATCGGCTCGCGCAGGATCGCGAGGCCGCGCTCGGCGAAGCGCTCGAACTGGCGGTTCAGCACCGCGTAGCCGAGCTCCTCCTTCGACTTGAAGTAGTGGTAGAAGTGGCTCTTGCCGCTCAACCGGGACTCGCGGATCACGTCCTCGACGGACGTGGACGCGTAGCCCTGGTGGCTGATGAGATGCGCGGCGGCATCCACGATCTGGGAGCGGCGGTCGGTCACGGCGCCAATATTAGGACCGATCGGTCCTAACGTCAAGAGCCCACATAAGTGCTTGCATTAGAAGGGCTTGCGCTTTCGAGCGAGGCGGCGGGCATTCGATGGCTTGGACCGGGCGGTCCGAATCGCGGTCGAGCCCGCCGGCGACGCTGGCGCGGATCTCGCCCGAGGCCGCCAGCGAACCTGCCCCCCTCCATGACCTGGATCGCCTACCTCGCGCTCGGGCTCGTCGCGCTGCTCGTCCTCGTCTTCGCGATGATCGGCGCGCTCTACGTCACCCGCGGCGCGCCCGTGCGGCGCGTGCGCACCCCCGGCGACGACCGGCTGCCCGGCGCCCGCGATCCGGCGTTCCGCGCCACCGTGGAGCTGCTCACCAAGACCGAGCTCCGCCCCGGCCACGCGGTCGCGCTCTTCGACTGCGGCGACGCCCTCTACCCGCGCCTCTGGGAGGACCTGCGCAACGCGAAGCGCTCGATCACCCTCCAGCTGTACTACTGCCAGCCGGGGCGCATGGCCGACGAGTTCGCGGCGATCGTCCTCGAGCGCGCGGCCGCCGGCGTCCGCGTCCTCTTCCTCCGCGACGCCTTCGGCTCGGCGCCGATCCCCGACGAGTACTGGGAGCGGCTGAAGCGCGGCGGCGTGCGCGTCGCCGCCTTCCGCCCCACCCGGCCGTGGGAGCTGCACAAGGTGCAGCATCGCTCGCACATCCGCGTCGTCACCGTCGACGGGAAGGTCGGCTACACCGGCGGCTTCGGGATCGACGACAAGTGGTACGGCGACGGGCGCCACCCCGACCAGTGGCGCGACACGACGGTGCGCTTCGTCGGGCCGGCGGTGCTGCAGCTGCAGGCGACCTTCGCCGCTGGGTGGGCGGAGGCGACCGGCGAGCTGCTCGCCGGCGACGCCTTCTTCCCGCTCGACGAGGCCGGGGAGCCCGAGCCCGCGCGGCGCGCCGGCGAGGACGCGTGGGCGGGGCTGCTGCACTGCGCCCCCACGCTCGGCAGCACGCCGGCCGAGCGGTTCATGGCGCTGTCGATCGCGGGGGCGCGCGAGCGGCTGTGGATCAGCAACTCGTACTTCGTCCCCGACGGCCACTTCTGCGGGATGCTGGTCGACGCGGCGAGGCGCGGGGCCGACGTGCGCATCCTCACCCCCGACCGCAACAGCGACGTCAAGACGACCTACTGGGCCGGGCGCACGCAGTTCGAGGCGCTGCTCGGCGCCGGCGTGCGCATCTTCGAGTACGAGGCGGCGATGATGCACGCCAAGACGCTCGTCGCCGACGGCGCGTGGGTCGCGGTGGGCACGAACAACTTCGACAACCGGTCGATGGTGTTCAACGACGAGACCGTGCTCATGGTGCACGACGGCGAGGTCGCCGCGGAGCTGGAGCGGCTGTTCACCCAGGACGTGCGCTACGCCCGCGAGCTGCAGCTCGACACGTTCCGCCATCGCCCCACCCGCGAGCGCGTCGTCGAGCGCGCGGCCTCGCTGCTGGCGCGCTGGCTCTAGGGACGCTGCGGGCTGCGGGCCGCGGAAGAGCACCATGTCTTTCCGCAGCCCGCAGCCCGCAGCCCGCAGCCCGTCCTTCTCAGCCCCGCCGCCGGCGCCCCGGCTTCCCCCGCCCCGGCGAGCCGCCGCGCCCCCCGCCGGGACGCGGCCGCTGCGGCCGGCCCATGGCGCGGGCGTGGGCGTGCTCGTCGCGCGGCCGGCCGCCGCCGTCGCGCGGGCGCTCGTGGCGGTCCTGGCGCTCGTGCACCTCGTCCGGGGTCCAGGGCAGGTCGAGCTGCGCCTGCAGGTCGTCGAGCGTCTCGGCGCGCACGGCGCCGCGCTGCCCGCGCGTGACGACGAAGCGCACCGGCCGGTCGAGCGCCGGCAGCTCCTCCTCGACCAGCGTGCGCGCCAGCTTCTCGGGGAGGCGCAGCCGCACCACGCCGAGCGGCGCGCCCGCGGCGTCCTCCTCGACGTCGTACTGCAGCTCGACGTCGCGCCCGCGCACGCTCGCCACGTCGGGGAGGTCGGCGTAGCGCGCCCGCTCCTCGGCCGGCACCAGCGCGTCGAGGTCGAGGCGCAGCGGGCGCGCGCGGAACTCGTCGAGCGACGTCACCCCCTCGAGCTGCGCCTCGTACAGGTCGGCCAGCTCCTTCATCCCGAGCTTCGCGGTGCGCCCGCCGGAGCGGCGCCAGACCTCGCGCACCTCCTCGACCGCGCGCTCGTTGCGCCGCACGCCGGCGTGGCGCGCCTCGCCGCGCGCCAGCGCCTCGGCGAGCACGCGGCGCGCCTGCGCCTCCAGCTCCCCCGACCACTCCGAGAGCGCCTCCAGCTCGCGCTCCAGCTCGAAGCCGAAGTACTCGACGCGGCGCGTGAGGACGAGCGTCTTGCGGCGCGCGTCGTAGTCGAGCCGCGCCTCGCCGCGGTGCGCGTACTTCCGCAGCAGGTCGGGCGGGACCTGCGTCCCCTCGATCGACGCGCGCGGGATCCCGAAGCGGTCGGCGAAGTAGCGCAGCGTCCCCGCGATCGCCCCCCAGCTCCCGCACACGCTCGTCTTGGAGACGCGCGCGTTGTCCCCCCACGCCGTCTCCTCGTCGATCACGAGGTCGAAGGGCATGTAGCGCGCGAGCAGGTCGGCGAAGCGGCGGTGCACGCGCTCCCCGGCCCACGGCATCGACGTCGGCAGCGCGAACCCCACCGAGCGGTACACGCTCGCCATCGCCAGCGCCGCGTCCTCGATCGACTTCACGAGCACGCCGCGCCGCTCGGCCCACCGCTCGATCTTCTCGGCGTCGAACAGGTGGCGCGGCAGCCCGTACACCTCGCCCACGTACCCCGCCTCGCGGTACGCCTCGGCGTACAGGTTGTACGCGGTCAGGTGGTCGCTGCCGTGCACCACCAGCCCCTCGAGGTCGCGCTCCTCGCGCGTCATCCGGTGCAGGCTCTCGACGCTGCTCATCACCGCCAGGAAGGGGAGCAGCTCGTCCTCGGCGTTGACGACCAGCTCCGCCCACGCGCGCTCGACCGGCAGCGCCTCGACCGCGCGCCCGTACGGCGACAGGCGGCCGGCGTCGTCGACCACGTGGCGGTCCTGTAGCCGCTGCAGCGCGCGGCGGTACGAGGCGCGGTCGAGCGGCACGGGGAGGTCCAGCTCGTCCGCGCGCACGCCGAGCGCCGCCGCGGTGAGGGCGACGCGCTCGGAGTCGCCGGCCAGCTGGAACTCGGGCTCCGTGGGCCGCAGCGTCGCGAAGTCGATGTCGCGGTCGCTGAGGATGAACACCCGCCCGCCCTCCACGCGGCCGTGCACGCGCCCCGCCATCTGCAGGATCTCGTTGGCGCCGAGGTGCAGCCGCGTCAGCACGTTGCGCCCGCGCTCGACCACGTTGGCGAAGCGCGTGTCGTCGATGACGACGGTGTCGAGCCCGCGCACGTTGAGCGCGCTCTGGCCGGCGGCCGTCATCGCCAGCACGTACGGGCGCGCCTCGCCCCCCTCCAGGAACGGGCGGATGACGCGGATCGGCTCCCCGCCGTGGTAGTACGCCGCGTTGATGCGCGGGAAGCGCACGCCCACGTGCTCCGCGGCCTGCTCGACCATCGCGCGCGTGGGGAGGAAGACGCCGACGCCGCGCTGCGTCTTCTGCACCCCGGTCAGGAACTTCTCGTCGAGGAAGTCGACGGGCCCCTTGTTCACGACGACGACCTTGGCCGCCTTCTTCGGGTCGAACGAGTAGACCTCGAGGACGTCGCCGGAGTTCAGGTAGCGCGCGTAGAAGGTCGGGTCGACGGTCGCCGAGAGCCAGATGAAGCGGCAGCCGACGCGCTTCCCGAGCGCGAGGCACAGCTCCAGCTCGGCCGACGTCTGGTGGATCTCGTCGACGATCAGCGTGTCGGTCGGCAGGATGTCGCCGTCCTGGAACCACCGCCGCGCGATGCCGGTGGTGACGATGACCACGTTCCACGTCGGCGTCTCGGGCGTCGCCTCGCGCTCGCGGTTGATCACCCCGACGCGCAGCGGGAGCCCGACGATCTCCTCGGCGATCGGCCGGATCGCCAGCGTCTTGCCCGTCCCGGTGCCGGCGACGATCCCGAACCCCTGCCCGCCCCGCGCCAGCTCGCGCACCCGCGCGCCGTGGTGCGTCTCGAGGTAGGTCTCGAGGTGGAGCCCGACGGCGAGCTCGATGGTCTCGCACGCCGCGCGCGTGGGCGCGATGACGATCACGCGCCCGGTCGGCGGCTCGGCGGCCACGAAGGCGTCGTGGTCGGGCGGGAGGTAGCGGTCGATGGGGGTGCGCACGGCGGGGGAAGATGCAGAACGGGCGCCAGGGGCGAAAAGGGCGGGAGTCGCTACTGCGGGAGTCGAAACAGCGGGAGTCGTCACGGCGCACTGCGCCGTGACGACTCCCGCTCTCATGACTCCCGCCGTCGCGACTCCCGCCGTCAGCGGCCCAGCAGCTTCACCCTCCGCCCGTTCCTGAAGATCTCCACCCGATCCGCCACCCCGTCCGCGTCCCGGTCGGTCCACGCCTGGAGCAGCGCGTTCGTGTTCGCGTCGTACCACATGATCCGGTACGGCGTCCCGCCGGCGCGGCCGCCGCTGGGGCGGGCGACCACCTCGGCGGTCCCGAGCCAGCGCAGCGCCTCGCGCGAGCCGCGCCCGCCCTGCATGTCGGTGCCGGCGCGCATCGACGGGAGCTCGGTCGGGTAGGGCGCGGAGGCCTCGGCGGCGTAGTCGTCGCAGCGGCCGTCGCCGTCGAGGTCGCGGCAGACGGGGGCGCCGAAGCGCGGGTCGTCGCACCAGCCGTCGCGGTCGCGGTCGAGGCAGGTGCCGTTGGCGCGCCCGGGCGGCGGGTAGTCGCCGGTGTTGAAGTAGCGCGGGTCGCCGCCGGGGGGGACCACGACGGCGGTCGTCCCGCCGGCCCCGGTGCCCCCGACGACGGCGGCGCCGCGCACCTGGGGCGCGCGGCCGCGCACGGCGTCCTCGTAGCCCGCGCGGTAGCCGGCCTCGTACTCGTCGGCCGGGTCGTCGTCGCGGTCGAACGGGCGCGCGCGGTCGCCGCGGGGGGGCGCCACGCGCG
>NZ_JARGEK010000115.1:7661-12972 GCF_029211165.1 Roseisolibacter sp. H3M3-2 | reverse complement strand
CCGACTTGTCCGGGTGGTGGCGGCGGCGCGCCCGGCGGCGGTGGCGGCGGTGGCGGCGGCGGCCGCGGGGGGGCCTGAGCCATGGCGACGACGGTCAACACGGGGCTGGACGCGATCGGCGTCGAGACGGCGGCGCGCCGCGAGGCGCAGCGCCGCGCGACGGTCGCGGCCGCGCGCGGCGGCATGCCCGTCGGCGAGATCCTGCGCGTCGCCCTCGAGGCGCTGCGCGTGAACAAGATGCGGTCGCTGCTGACGATGCTCGGCATCATCATCGGCGTCTCCGCGGTGATCGCCATGCAGGCGCTCGGCAACGGCGCGCAGCAGGCGGTCAACGCCCGCATCGCCTCGCTCGGCACCACGCTGGTCACGATCAACCCCGGGCAGGTCTTCACCGGCGGCATCGCGTCGGCCACCGACCGCGCGCGCCTGCGCGTCGAGGACGCCGAGGCGCTGGTCGAGAACGGGCGCGGCTTCGTCGCCGTGCAGCCCGAGATGGGGCGCCAGCTGCAGGTGCAGTACCTGAACACGAACACCAGCGTCAACGTCATCGGGACGTCCGCCAACTACCCGACGGTGCGCAAGTACACCATCGGCGCGGGCGAGATGTTCGACGAGGGCGCCGACGCCGGCCGCAAGCGCGTCGCCGTCCTCGGCGCCACCACCGCGGCCAACCTCGGCTTCGCCTCCCCCGAGGCGGCGGTCGGCCAGGAGATCCGCGTCGGCGGCACGCAGTTCACCATCCTCGGCGTCTTCGCGCCCAAGGGCGGCGCGACGGGCTTCAACGACCCGGACGACCAGGTCGTGATCCCGCTCGGCACCGCGCGCTTCCGCGTCATCGGGAGCGACAACCTGCGCTCGATCAACATCCTCGCCCCGAGCGAGGACCAGATCAACGCGACGATGGCCGAGGCGCAGCGCGTGCTGCGCCGCGAGCACCGCCTCCCGGCCGGCCGCCCCGACGACTTCCAGATCCGCAACCAGGCCGACTTCCTGACGACGGCGGCCGAGACGTCGCAGGTGTTCACCTACCTGCTGCTCGGCGTCGCCACCGTGTCGCTGCTGGTCGGCGGCATCGGCATCATGAACATCATGCTGGTGTCGGTCACCGAGCGCACGCGCGAGGTCGGCGTCCGGAAGGCGCTCGGCGCCACGCGCGCCACGATCCTGTCGCAGTTCCTGATCGAGGCGATCGTGCTGTGCGTGCTCGGCGGGATCATCGGCATCCTGCTCGGCATCGGGATGGCCACCGGGCTGCGCGTCGCGCTCGGGTGGACGACCTCGGTCGCCACCTCGTCGATCGTGGTCGCCTTCACCTTCTCGGCGGTCGTGGGGCTGGTCTTCGGCGTGTGGCCGGCGCGCCGCGCCGCGTCGCTCGACCCGATCATCGCGCTGCGCTACGAGTAGCCGCGCGAACCGCGCGCGAACGGTTCGCGAACGAGGGGCCGCGGGGGGCATGGTGCAGCTGCACCATGCCCCCCGTCCGCGTGCCGGGTAGCGTCGCCGGCATGCCGCACACCCCGCCTCCCGTCCGCGCCGCCGCCGCGCTGGCCGCCGCCGCCGCGCTCGCGCTCCTCCCCGTCGTGGCCCCCGCGCAGGGCGCCCGCCGCGTCGTCACCGTCGCGCTCTACACCCCCACGCCGCCCGGCCCCACGCTCGCCTGCGCGGCGCCGCCGGCCGACGACCTCTCGCACCTCGGCGACGAGTTCGCGGGGGGCGCGCCGCTCGTCGGCGCCGGCGGCCGGTGGAAGTGGTTCCACGAGGAGAACGGCTGGCCGTCGATGGTGCGCCGCGCCGAGATCGACGCGCGCGCCGGGCAGCTCGTGCTGGAGCCGGCGCAGAGCGGGTGGTTCGCCGACTACCACGCGCCCTTCCTCTACCAGACCATCGCCGGCGACTTCGACGTGACGGCGCGCGTGCGCGCGACGTCGGTGGCCGCCGGCGACACGGCGATGCCGCGCGCCCTCTGGTCGCTGGTCGGGCTGATGGCGCGCGTGCCGCGCCCCGTGACGCCGCAGACGTGGCAGCCGCGCGGCGAGAACTGGCTGTTCGTCACCACCGGCACCGCCGAGGCGCCGGGCGTCCCGGTGTTCGAGACCAAGTCGACCGTGAACAGCGGCTCGAACCTCAAGCTGCGCCCCGCGCGCGCCGACTGGATGGAGCTGCGCGTGGTGCGGCTGCGCGAGGTGTTCGTGCTGCTCACCCGCATGCCCGGCGAGGGGTGGCGCGTGCGCGAGCGGCTGCTGCGCCGCGACGTGCCGTGGGGCGGCCCGCTGCAGGTGGGGCTCGTGGCCTACAGCGACGGCACCAACGCGCCCCCCGAGCACCGCGACCCGCTGGCGCACAACGCCGCGCCGGCCGCCGAGCGCGCGGCGGTGGGGAACCCCGACCTGCGGGCGCGGGTGGACTGGGTGCGCGTGCGGCGCCCGCCCGTGCTGCAGGGGGTCGCGCCCGACTGGCTGGTGGACCACGAGGTGAGCGAGGCGGCGCTGCTGGCCTTCCTCGACGGCTGCCGCGGGGGCGCGGCCGCAGGGCGCTGACGCGGGCGCGCGGGGGGTGACGACGTGCACAGATCGCGAACGTGCCCGGCGCCCGCCCCCCTTACCGTTTCGCGGTCCCCGTCGTCAATCTCCAGCCATGCGTCTGCCCCCGCTCCGCCCCCTCCCGTGCGCCGCGGCCGCCGCGGTGTTCGCCGCGGCCGTGCTCGCCGGCGCGGCCCAGCCCGACGTGCCGGCGCAGGACGCCGCCAAGCGCCTCAACCAGGTGCTCGGCCTCGTCCTGCAGCACCACGTCGACTCGCTGTCGGTCGACTCGGTCATGACGCGCGCCGCGCGCGGCCTCGTGGGCGAGCTCGGCGACCCGTACAGCACCCTGTACTCGCCCAAGGAGCTGGCCGCGTTCGACCTGTCGACGCGCGGGCGCTACGGCGGCGTGGGGATGCTGCTCGAGCAGCAGGAGGGGACGCAGGTCGTCGCCCGCGTCTACCCCAACACCCCCGCCGAGCGCGCGGGGGTGAAGGAGGGGGACATGATCCGCGAGGTCGGCGCGCTCGCCACGAAGGGATGGCCGCTGACGCGCGTCACCGACTCGCTCAAGGGCCCCGAGGGGACGCCGGTGCGCGTGGTCTTCGCGCGCCCGGGCGAGGGGGCGCCGCGCGAGCGCTCGCTGACGCGCGCCGTCGTGCGGCTCCCCGCGGTGCCGTTCGCGGCGCGGCTGACGTCGCAGGTCGGCTACGTGCCGCTGCAGCAGTTCTCCGACCTCGCCGGCGACGAGACGCGCCGCGCGGTGCGCGAGCTGCTCGCCGCCGGCGCGAAGGGGCTCGTGCTCGACCTGCGCGGCAACCCGGGCGGGCTGGTCGACCAGGCGGTCGACGTGGCGGGGATCTTCCTCCCGCAGGGCGCGCCGGTCGTGCAGGTGCGCGGGCGCGAGGGGGTGCTCGAGACGGCGCGCACGACGACGGCGCCCGCCATCCCCGCCGACGTGCCGCTCGTGGTGCTCGTCGACGGCGGGAGCGCGAGCGCGTCGGAGATCGTCGCCGGCGCGCTGCAGGACCACGACCGCGCGCTGGTGCTCGGCACGCGCTCGTTCGGCAAGGGGCTCGTGCAGGCCGTCTACCCGCTGGAGGGCGGCTACGCGCTCAAGATGACGACCGCGCGCTGGCACACGCCGCTCGGCCGCGCGCTGCACCGCGCGCGCACGCACGCCGACTCGGTCGCCGCGGCCGGCGTCGAGAAGGGGGCCATGGCGACCGTGCGCACCGGGACCGGGCGCACGCTCGCCGCCGACGGCGGGATCACCCCCGACGTGACGGTGCGCGGCGACACGACGCCGCTCCCCGGCTCGCGGGCGCTGCAGCGCGCGGTGGGGACCAAGGTCGAGACGCTGGCGCGCGTGCTCGGCGAGATGACCTTCGCACACCAGTCGGAGGTGGACGCCGACGGGCGCGTGCCGGCGCCGTGGCGCGCCGAGTTCGTGGAGCGGCTGCGCGCGTCGGGGATCGCGGTGTCGCCGGCCGCCGATTCGGCGGGGGAGGCGCTCGACCGCATGCTGGCGACGCGGCTGCTGCGCCGCGCCCGCGGCGACTCGGCGGTCGCGCGCCGCTGGTTCGGCGACGACCGCGTGCTGCGCGACGCGGTGACGCGGCTGGAGCGCTCGGCGAGCACGGTCGCGCTGCTGCAGGCCGCGCCGCAGGGAGCGCCGCAGACGCCCTGACGGCGGCGGCCTGGGCCGCAGCACGGTGACACGGGGCGGCGCGCGATGCTTGCGCGCCGCCCCGCTTCGTCGCATGGTGGCGCACCACGGTTCCCCACGGCGACGGAGGACGCACGCATGCCGCGCACGCGCACCAGCACGACCGCGACCTACACCCCCGCGACCGCGACGGCTCCGCCGGCGGAGGCGACGCACGCCGGCGACGTGCAGCAGGGCGCGCGCGGCGCGCGCACGCGGCTGGTGCAGGAGTGGCTCAACCTGCACGGCGTCGGCGTGTCGATCGACGGCGGCTTCGGCGCCGCCACCGCCGCCGGCGTGCGCGCGTTCCAGCAGCGCGCCGGGCTCCCGCGCACCGGCGCCGTCGACCGCGCGACCTTCGACGCCCTGGTCGCGCCGATGCTGCGCACGCTGCGCCCGATCGCGCCGCCGGCCGGCGCCACGCTCGGCGCCATGGTGGTCGCGTACGCGAAGCAGCACCTCGCCGAGCACCCGCGCGAGATCGGCGGGCAGAACATGGGGCCGTGGGTGCGCATGTATATGGACGGCAACCAGGGGAAGGCGTGGCCCTGGTGCGCCGGCTTCGCGACGTTCGTGCTCCGCCAGGCCGCGCGCACCCTCGGCGTGAAGCCGCCGGTCGTGCGCACCTTCAGCTGCGACGTCCTGGCCGGGAGCGCGCAGGGCGCCCAGTGCCTCGTCGGCGCCAGCGTCCCCGGCCCGCGCGACGTCACCCCGGGCTCGCTCTTCCTGGTGAAGCGCACGCACGGCGACTGGGACCACGTCGGCATCGTGTCGGCCGTCGAGCGCGACGTCTTCCACACGATCGAGGGGAACACGAACGACTCGGGCGACCGCGAGGGGTACGAGGTCTGCGCGCGGGTGCGGAACTACGAGAAGAAGGACTTCGTGCGGATCGAGTGAGCGTCGAGCGGTGAGCGTCGAGCGTCGAGGGGGCTCCGTGTGGCGGGACAGTACGTCCCCTCACGGAGCCCCCGTCGCGTCACAGCCTGAGCGCCGGGCGCCGAGCGCCGCGCGGACGTTCTCTCGGCGCTCGGCGCTCGGCGCTCGGCGCTCGGCGCTCGGCGCTCGGCGCTCGGCGCTCGGC
>NZ_JARGEK010000115.1:0-7561 GCF_029211165.1 Roseisolibacter sp. H3M3-2 | reverse complement strand
GCTCGCCGCTCGCCGCTCGCCGCTCGCCGCTGCTCCCTTGACTCCGGGATGCCCGCCGTGCCCATTCCCGCCGCGTGTCCCCCGCCGCCCGCACCTTCGCCGCGCTCGCCGCCGGCCTCGCCCTCGGCGCGGGGCTGCGCGCCGCGCTCCCCGCCCCGTCGCTCGACGCCCTGCTGGCGGCCGCCGAGCCGCTAGGGACGACGTGGGTCAACGCGATCCGCATGACCGTCGTTCCGCTGGTCGCGTCGCTGCTGGTCGGCGCGGTGGCCGCCGACGACGCGCGCGTGGTGGGGCGGCTCGGCCTGCGCGTCGCCGTCGCCTTCGCGGTCAGCCTGGGCCTCGGCGCCGCGCTCGTGCTGCTCGTGACGCCGACGCTGCTCGCGCGCCTCCCCGTGCCGCCCCCCGACGCGCTGGCCGCCCTCGGCGCCGGCGCGGCGCCCCTCGGCGAGGCGGTGGCCCCGGTGGGGCTGCGCGACTGGCTGGTGGGGCTGATCCCGACCAACCCGGTGAAGGCGGCGGCCGACGGCGCGCTCCTCCCGCTGGTGGTCTTCACCCTCGCCTTCGCCGCCGCCGCCACGCGCATCCCCGAGGCGTCGCGCGCCGCGCTCGTCGGCGTCTCGCGCGCGGTGGCCGACGCGCTGCTGGTGGTGGTGCGCTGGGTGCTGGCGCTCGCCCCGCTCGGCGTCTTCGCGCTCGCGCTCCCGCTGGGCGCCCGCGCCGGCGCCGCGGCGGCGGGCGCGCTGGCCGGCTACGTCGTGCTCACCATCGCGCTCTGCCTCACGATCAACGTCGGGATGTACGTGGGCGCGATCACCCTCGGCCGCGTCCCGCTGCGCACCTTCGCGCGCGCGGCGGCGCCCGCGCAGGCGGTGGCCCTCGGCACCCGCTCGTCGCTGGCCGCGCTCCCGGCCATGCTGCGCGGCGCCGAGCAGCACCTCGCGCTCCCGCCGGCGTCGGTGGCGATGCTGCTGCCGCTCGCGGTGGCGACGTTCCGCATCTCGGTGACGGTCGCGATCATCGTCGGCACCCTCTTCCTCGCCCGCCTCGCCGGCGTCGAGCTCACCGCCGCCCAGCAGCTCGGCGTCGGCGCCACCGCCGTCCTGCTCAGCGTCGGCGTCCCGGGCGTCCCCGGCGGCGTCTTCCTCGTGATGGCCCCCGTCCTCACCTCGGTCGGCGTCCCCGCCGCCGGCGTCGGCCTGCTGCTCGCCGTCGACCCGATCACGGACGCGTTCCGCACGCTGACGAACGTGACGGGGCACATGGCGCTGACGGCCATCGTGGGGCGCGAATCCCGAACGGCGGGAGTCGTGACTGCGGGAGTCGAAGATGCGGGAGTCGCGACCGCGCAAAGCGGAGCGCAGTAACGACTCCCGCTTGGATGACTCCCGCAGTGACGACTCCCGCCGTTCCAAACGGAATCGAATGCCCCACTTCGTCTACGTCCTCGCCCTCCTCTTCACCCCCGACGGCCGCCACGTCGTCCTGATGCGCAAGACGCGCCCCGCCTGGCAGGCCGGCCGGGTCAACGCGCTCGGCGGCAAGCTGCTGGCCGGCGAGTCGGCGCTCGACGCGGCGCGGCGCGAGGTGCGCGAGGAGGCCGGCGTCGACGTCGCGGCGTGGGAGGAGTTCCTCGTGTGGGAAGACCCGGTGTACCGCATGCACGCCGTGCGCGCCTTCGACGAGGCCGCGCGTCACGCGCACACCGCCGAGGACCAGGAGGTCTTCCTCGCCGACCCGGCCGCGCTGCCGCCGGCGTTGATCGACAACCTGCGCTGGCTCGTCCCGCTCGCCCTCGACCGCGACGTCGCGGTGCCGGTGCGCGTGGCGAGCCGGGATCCGGAGGGGTCTGGGCTGACGGAGCCGGTGACGGCCGGGTAGGGCGAAGTCGGGAACGGCGAACACGGGTACTACGAACACGGGTACTACGAACACGGGTACTACGAACTCGAGAGGAGCGAAGCTCGCAGTCTCCGAGTTCGCAGTCTCCGAGTTCGCAGTCTCCGAGTTCGCAGTCTCCGAGTTCGCCCTTCCCGAGTTCGCTACTCCCGAGTTCGCCGTTCCCGCAGAAACCCCAGCACCGCCTCCCGACACCCCTCCGGCTCGTCCGCCCACAGATCGTGCGTCGCCCCCTCCACGACCACCCGCCGCACGTCCGGCAGCACGTCGGCGAGCGCGTCGTCCACCACGCGATGTAGCGGCGTGGTGCGCGTGCCGGTGAGCATCAGCACCGGGATCCGCAGCGCGGCCAGCCGCTCGCGCGACAGGGCGGGGAAGGGCTCTTCCGACCGCACGTGCGCCTCCCAGTCGCGCGCGTTCTCCAGCACGCGGCCGCGCGCCCGCGCGTGCAGCCCGTCGAACGTCCCCGCGCCGAGGAAGCCGTCGACGATCCCGCGCATCGCCCCGTCGGCGTCGCCGGCGCGGAAGCGGGCGGCGGCCGGGTCGAAGACGCCGCGCACGAAGTCGCGCCGCATCGCCGCGCCCCCGGGCGTCGCGTCGGCCAGCGGGAGGACCGGCGGCTCGGCGAGCACCAGCGAGCGGATCGCGCCGGGCCGCTCCAGCGCCAGCGCGAGCGCGGCCACGCCCCCCACCGACGCCGCCACGACGTGCGCGGGCCCCAGCGCCAGCGCGTCGAGCAGCGCGCCCAGGTCCTCAGCGTCCACGCGCGGGGAGTGCGCGTCGCCCGGCGGCGGGTTGAGGTGCGGCCACGAGTGGCGGCGGCTGTACGCGACCACGCGGAAGTGCGCCGAGAAGGGCGCGACCTGCCGGCGCCAGTAGCGCAGGTCCTTCCCGCCGCCGTGCACGAACACGACCGGGTCGCCGGCCCCCGTCTGCACCACCGCCAGCGCGGCGCCCGAGGGGAGCTCGAGCCGCCGCGGCGCGTCCAGCACGCTCACGCGACCGCGCTCACGTCGGGATGACCGCCGTCGCCTCGATCTCGACCAGCGCGCGCTCCTCCAGCAGCCCCGCGACGACCACCACCGACATCGCCGGGTAGTGCGCGCCGAGGATCTCGCGGTACGCGCGCCCGACGGCGCGGCGCGCCGCCACGTACGCCGCGCGGTCGGTCACGAACCAGGTGAGGCGCACCAGGTGCGCCGGCTCGGCGCCCGCCGCGCGCAGCACCGCGACCAGGTTGCGCAGCGCCTGCGCCGTCTGCTCGGCGAAGTCGTCGGTGGCGAACGCCTGCGTCGTCGGGTCCCACCCGATCTGCCCCGAGACCGCGAGCACGCGCCCCTCGGCGACGATCCCGTCGGCGTACCCGACGCCGCGCGGCCACCCCTCGGGCTGCACGACGGTCACGCGTCCCCCTCGCGCAGGCGGTAGCGCTGCAGCTTCCCCGTGGCCGTGCGCGGCAGCTGGTCGACGAACACCACCCGCCGCGGGTACTTGTACGGCGCGATCGTGGCCTTCACGTGGTCCTGCAGCGCCTTCGCGAGCGCCTCGTCGGCCGCGACGCCCGCGCGGCACACGACGTACGCCGTCACCAGCTGCCCGCGCTCCTCGTCGGGCAGCCCGACCACCGCGCACTCCTGCACCGCCTCGTGCAGCATCAGCGCCGCCTCGACCTCGGGCCCGGCGATGTTGTACCCCGACGAGACGATCATGTCGTCGGTGCGCGCCTGGTACCAGAAGTAGCCGTCGGCGTCCTGCACGTACGAGTCGCCGGTGAGGTTCCACCCGTCGCGCACGTAGCCGCGCTGCCGCTCCGCGTCGTCGAGGTAGCGGCACCCGGTGGGGCCGCGCACCGCCAGCCGCCCCACCGTGCCGCGCGGCACCTCGGCCATGTCGTCGTCCACCACGCGCGCCTCGTACCCCGGCACGACTTTCCCCGTCGAGCCGGGGCGCACGTCGTCGCCGGCCGCGCTGATGAAGATGTGCAGCATCTCGGTGGCGCCGATCCCGTCCACGATGCGCAGCCCCGTCGCCGCCTGCCACGCCTCGGACGTCGCCTTCGGCAGCGCCTCGCCGGCCGACACGCACAGCCGCAGCGACGACACGTCGCGCCCGGCCAGCAGCCCCGCCATCGCGCGGTACGCCGTCGGCGCGGTGAACGTCGCCGTCGCGCGGAACCGCTCGACCGCGTCGAGCAACAGGGCGGGGGAGCCCTGCTCCAGCAGCACCGCCGACGCGCCGGCGCGCATCGGGAACAGCACGAGCCCGCCCAGCCCGAAGGTGAAGGCGATCGGCGGCGTCCCCGCACACACGTCGTCGGGGCGCAGGCCGAGCAGGTGCGGCGGGAAGCAGTCGCACACCGCCAGCACGTCGCGGTGGAAGTGCATGGTGCCCTTCCCCTGCCCGGTGGTCCCCGACGTGAAGGCGATCAGCGCCACGTCGTCGGCCGCCGTGTCGACGGCGTCGAAGGTCGCCGGCTTCCCGCGCATCAGCGCCTCCAGCGACCCCTCGCCGCCGTCGCCGCCGAACGTCACCGTGCGCGCCCCCTCGCGCCCCGCGAACCCCGCCGCGCAGTCGTCGAGGCACCGCGCGTCGCACAGCGCCAGCGACACGCGCGCCTTCTCGGCGACGTACGCCACCTCGCGCGCGCGCAGCAGCGGCATCGTGCACACGGCCACCGCGCCCGCCTTCAGCACGGCGAACCAGCACGCCACCTGCAGCGGCGTGTTCGGGCCGCGCAGCAGCACGCGCGCCCCCGGCACCACCCCCAGCTCCTCGACCAGCGCGTGCGCGATCCGGTTGCTGGCGGCCAGCAGCTCGCCGTACGTCCACGTCCCGGCCGCGGTGTGGAAGACGGGGCGCCGCCCCAGCCCGTTCGCCACCTGCGCGTCGAGCAGCTCGACGGCGCAGTTCAGGCGGTCCGGGTAGTCGAGCCGGGGGAGCAGGTCGTAGCGCAGCAGCGGCCACTGGTCGCGCGGCGGCAGGTGGTCGCGGCAGAACGGGTCGACGTGCGCCGACCGCGCCGCCGGCGCGCTCTCGGTCATGGGGTCGCTCACTCGGTCGCCTTGAGCAGCTCGCCGGCGATCACGAGCCGCTGGATCTCGCTCGTCCCCTCGTAGATCCGCAGCGCGCGGACCTCGCGGTAGAGCCGTTCGACCACCCCGCCCACCCGCACCCCCAGCCCGCCGAGCAGCTGCACCGCGTCGTCCACAACGCGCTGCGCCGCCTCGGTCGCGTGCAGCTTCGCCATCGCCGCCTCGCGCGTCACCCGCTCGGCGCCCGCGTCGCGCGTCCACGCCGCGCGGTACACCAGCAGCGCGCTCGCGTCGACGGCCAGCGCCATCTCGGCCAGCCGCGCCTGCGTCAGCTGCCACTCGGCGAGCGGCTTCCCGAACACCCGCCGCCGCCGCGCGTGCGCCAGCGCCTCGTCCAGCGCCCGCCGCGCCATCCCCAGCGCCGCCGCGCCCACCGTGCTGCGGAAGACGTCGAGCGTGCCCAGCGCCACCCGCAGCCCGCGCCCCGGCTCGCCGATCCGCTGCGCCGCGGGCACGCGGCACCCGTCGAAGCGGATCGTCCCCAGCGGGTGCGGCGCCGTCACGTCCACCCGCCGCGTCACCGCGAACCCCGGCGCGTCGGCGTCCACCACCACGGCGGCGAACGCCTTGTCGCCGGCCCCGGGCTCGCGCGCGAACACGACGTAGTGGTCGGCCACGCCGGCGTTGGAGATCCACGTCTTCTCGCCGTCGAGCACCAGCGCGTCGCCGTCGCGGCGCAGCGTCGTCGTCATCGACGTCACGTCCGACCCCGCGTGCTCCTCGGAGAGCGCGAACGCCGCCACCGCGCGCCCCGCGGCGATCGGCGGCAGGTAGCGCGCGCGCAGCGCCTCGTCGCCGAAGAGCGCGATCGGCCCGCCCCCGAGCCCCTGCATCGCGAACGCGAAGTCGGCCAGCGCGTCGGCGCGGGCCAGCGTCTCGCGCGCCAGGCAGAGCGCGCGCACGTCGAGCGCGGCGAACGTCCCCCCGTGCGCCGCGGGCACCGCCAGCCGCAGCCACCCGGCGTCGCCCAGCCGGCGCACCAGCGCCCGCGTCGCCTCGCCCACGTCGTCGTGCCCGTGCGGCGGCTCGTCGGCCAGCTCGGCGCGCGCCCACGCCGACAGCTCGGCGCCCAGCGCGCGGTGCCGATCGTCGAAGAAGGGCCAGCCGAGGTGCGGCAGCGGCTCCGCCATCTCAGTCCCCCTCGAACACGGGCGTCCGCTTCTCGACGAAGGCGCGGTAGGCGCGCGCGAAGTCGCGCGTCTGCATGCAGAGCGCCTGCGTCTGCGCCTCCGCCTCGATCGCCTCGTCGACCGACATGCTCCACTCCTGGTGGAGCGCGGCCTTGGTCATCCCGTGCGCGAACGTCGGCCCGTGCGCCAGCGCGCGCGCCAGGGCCGTCGCCTCGCCGAGCAGCGCCTCCGGCTCGACGAGGCGGTTGTGGAACCCCCACCGCTCCGCCTCCTCGCCGCCGAGGAAGCGCCCGGTGTACAGCAGCTCGCTCGCGCGCCCCTGCCCGACGATGCGCGGCAGCAGCGCGCACGCCCCCATGTCGGCGCCCGAGAGCCCGACCCGCACGAACAGGAAGGCCACCTTGCTGCGCGCCGTGCCGAGCCGCAGGTCCGACGCCATCGCGACGATCGCCCCCGCGCCGGCGCACACGCCGTCCACCGCGGCGACGATCGGCTGCGGGCAGGCGCGCATCGCCTTCACCAGCTCCCCGGTCATGCGGGTGAAGCGCAGCAGCCCCGGCGCGTCGCCGGCCTCCTGCATGCGCACCAGCGGGCCGATGATCTCGTGCACGTCGCCGCCCGACGAGAAGTTGCCGCCGGCGCCCGTGACCACCACCGCGCGCACGTCGCGCGCCCGCGGCAGCCGCCGGAACAGCGCCGCCAGCTCGTCGTACGACTGGAAGGTGAGCGGGTTCTTCCGCTCCGGCCGGTCCAGCGTGACCGTGCCGACGCGGTCGGCCACCGACCAGCCGAAGTGGGTCGCGCGGTAGTCCGCGGCGACGAAGTCGGGGCCGAACTCGCTCACGGCGCTCACATGACCTCCCCCGCCGCGACCGCGACGGCCTGCCCGGTGATTGCGCTCGCCCCGGGCGCGCACAGCCACGCCACGGTCGCCGCCACCTCCTCCGGGCGCACCAGCGTCCGCCGCGGGTTGAGCCGCTCCAGCGTCTTCCGCGCCTCGTCCGGCGTGCGCCCGCCCGCCACCAGCGCGTCGATCGCCGAGCGCGCCATGTCGGTCTCGGTGTACCCCGGGCACACCGCGTTGACGGTCACCCCGTCGCGCGCGGTCTCCGCGGCCAGCGCGCGGGCGAGCCCCAGCAGCCCCGCCTTCGACGCCGCGTACGCCGCCGTCCCCGGGTACCCCTTGAGCGCCGCCGTCGACGCGACGAGCACGACGCGCCCGCCGCCGGCCGCGCGCATCTCCGCCAGCACCTCGCGCGCGCACAGCCACGCGCCGGTGAGGTTCACCGCCAGCATGCGGTCCCACAGCGCGCGGTCCGTCGCCTCGGCGCGCGCGCTCGCCGACTCGCCGGCGTTGGCCACCAGCGCGCGCACCGGCCCGAGCGCCGCGCGCGCCTCGGCGAACGCCGCCTCCACCGCGTCGCCGTCGGCCACGTCGCTGTC
>NZ_JARGEK010000114.1 GCF_029211165.1 Roseisolibacter sp. H3M3-2 | reverse complement strand
GGCGCCCGGCGTGAGGGCGTCGAGGCGCCCGCGCGCGCGCGTCACGCGCCGGCGCAGCGCCTCGTCGGCGCGCGCCCACTGGTCGCCGAACGCGTGCGGGTCGCGGTCGAACGCGTCGCGGCGCAGCACGACCTCGACGCGCGTGTCGGGGTCGGCGGGGGTCGTCACCTCCACCGCGAGGCCGAACCGGTCGAGGAGCTGCGGGCGCAGGTCGCCCTCCTCCGGGTTGCCGCTGCCCACGAGGACGAAGCGCGCGGGGTGCCGGATGCTCAGCCCCTCGCGCTCGACCACGTTCTCCCCGGTCGTCGCCACGTCGAGCAGGAGGTCCACGAGGTGGTCCTCGAGGAGGTTCACCTCGTCGACGTACAGGAAGCCGCGGTGCGCGCGCGCGAGGAGCCCGGGCTCGTACGACTTCTCGCCGTGGCGCAGCGCGCGCTCCAGGTCGAGCGCGCCGACGAGCCGGTCCTCGGTGGCGCCGAGGGGGAGGTCGACCACCGGGACCTCGGCGCGTCGCCGGCCGGCGCGCTCGCCGCGGGCCTCGCGGGCGTGGCAGTCGTCGCAGCGGGCGCCGTTCGCAGTTGGGTCGCAGCCGTAGCGGCACCCCTCGACCACCGTCTGCGGCGGCAGGACCCCCGGGAGGGCGCGGACCGCGGTCGACTTCGCGGTGCCGCGGTGTCCGAGGATGAGCACGCCGCCGATGGCGGGGTCGACGGCGGCGAGCAGCAGCGCCGTCTTCATCTCCTCCTGCCCCACGATCGCGGAGAACGGGTAGCGCGGGCGCACGGCGACTCCTGGAAGCGCGGGCGGGACGACTGGGAACCCGGGCGGGCACCGAAACGCTATGACCCGCGTGCGAGTGTCGCAAGAGGTTTACGGTCTCAAACTGTCAATGCTAGTTGACAGTCGGCGCGCGCCGACCTACTTTCGCCCGGTCCGTTCCCCGCAGGCCCACCCCGCAGACGGAGCGCTATGACGCTCGCGGGACCGCTGGCCGATCGACTTCCCGTCGCTGCCGAGGGCGCCGCTTCGTGGCGCGACCGGCTCGCGTCGCTACGGAACGGGCTCTATGCGAGCCCGGCCTTCCAGCGGTGGGCCGCCCGGCTGCCGGTGGTCCGCTGGGTCGCCCGGTCGCGGTCGCGCGCGCTCTTCGACGTGGTCGCGGGGTTCGCCTACACGCAGACGCTGGCCGCCTGCGTACGCCTGGACATCTTCGCGCTGCTGCGTGACGCGCCGCAGACGTCCGCGGCGCTCGCGGGCCGCCTCTCGATCCCGGCCGAGGGGCTGGAGCGTCTGCTCCGGGCCGCGGCGGCGCTCGAGCTGGTGGAGGCGCGCGACGGCGGCCGGTGGGGACTGGGCGCGATGGGCGCGCCGCTCCTCGCGTCGCCCGGGCTGGCGCGCCTGGTCGAGCACAACGCCCTCCTGTACGAGGAACTGCGGGACCCGCTCGCGCTGCTGCGACGGCCGGCCGGCGACCGCGGGACGGCGCTCGCGGAGTACTGGCCGTACGCGGCGGCCGGACGGCGCTCGCGCGTCGGGGCCGCCGACGTCGCCGGCTACACGGCGCTGATGGCGGCCACGGTCACGCCGATCGCCGAGGAGATCCTCGACGCGGTGCCGCTCGACGGCGCCCGCGCGCTGCTCGACGTGGGCGGCGGCGACGGCGGGTTCGTGGCGGCGGTCGCGGAGCGGCGTCCGGGGCTGCGGCTGGCCCTCCTCGATCTCCCGCCGGTGGCCGCGCGCGCCGCGCGACGGCTGCGCGACGCCGGGCTGGCGGACCGCGTGAGCGTGCACGGCGCCGACTTCCACGCCGCCGCGCTTCCCGGGGGCGCCGATGTGGTGACGCTGGTGCGCGTGCTGCTCGACCACGACGACGACGCGGTGCTCGCGCTGCTGCGCCGCGTGCGCGACGCGCTGGCCCCCGGCGGCCGCGTGGTGGTGGCCGAGCCCTTCGCCGGCGTGCGCGGCGCCGAGGTCGTCGGCGACGTCTACTTCGGCTTCTACCTGTGGGCGATGGGGCGCGGCCGCGCGCGGCGCGAGTCCGAGCTGCGCGGGCTGCTGCGCGCGGCGGGCTTCCGCCGCGTGCGCACCCGCCGCACGCGCTATCCCGTGCAGTGCGGCGTGATGGAGGGGATCGCATGAGCGCCACGCTCGCCGCACGGCCGACCGCCGAGTGGGCGCCGCCCGCGACCGCCCGCGCCGTGGTGCTCGACGCGCCCGGCCGCATCGCGCTGCGCGAGCTGACGCTCGCCCAGCCCGGCGACGCGGACGTGGTGGTCGACGTCGAGTGGACCGGGATCAGCACCGGCACCGAGCGGCTGCTGTGGGCGGGGACGATGCCGCACTTCCCGGGGATGGGCTATCCGCTGGTGCCGGGCTACGAGTCCGTCGGGCGCGTGCGGTGGGCCGGCGCGGCGAGCGGGCGCGAGGTCGGGGAGCGCGTCTTCCTGCCGGGGGCGCACGCGCTCGTCGGCGTCCGCAACCTGTTCGGCGGGGCGGCCGACACGCTGGTGGCGCCGGGCGCCCGCGCGCGACCGGTCGGCGAGGCGCTCGGCGCCGAGGCGATGCTGCTCTCGCTCGCCGCGACGGCGCGCCACTGCGTGGGCGACGGCGTGCTCCCCGACCTCGTCGTCGGCCACGGCGCGCTGGGTCGGCTGGTCGCGCGCCTGGTCCTCGCGCTGGGCGGCCCCGCGCCGACGGTGTGGGAGGTCGAGCCGCGCCGCGTCGCGGGCGCCGACGGCTACGAGGTGCTGCACCCGGACGCCGACCCGCGCCGCGACTACCGCTGCGTCTGCGAGGTCAGCGGCGCCAACGGGCTGCTCGACGCGCTGGTGGGGCGGCTCGCGCGCGGCGGCGAGATCGTGATCGGCGGCTTCTACACCGAGCCGCTGGCGTTCGCGTACGTCCCCGCCTTCCTGCGCGGCGCGCGCTTCCGCGTGGCCGCCGAGTTCACCCCCGACGACCTGGCCGACGCGCGCGCGCTGATGCTCGGCGGCCGGCTGTCGCTCGACGGGCTGCTGACGCACCGCGCCGCCGTGCGCGACGAGGCGTCGGTGGCCGCCGCCTACGCGACCGCGTTCGGCGACCCGTCCTGCCTGAAGATGGTCCTCGACTGGAGACCCGACGCATGACCGTGGCGCCCGCGCTCGTCCAGCTGCAGTCGAACCTCCGCGCCGAGGCGCGCGCCGAGCCGGCGCCCGCGCCGTCCGGGCCCGTGACCAAGGAGACGCAGATCATCGCGATCTACGGCAAGGGGGGGATCGGGAAGAGCTTCACCCTCGCCAACCTGTCGTACATGATGGCGCAGCAGGGGAAGAAGGTGCTGCTGATCGGCTGCGACCCGAAGAGCGACACCACGTCGCTGCTGTTCGGCGGGCGCGCGTGTCCGACCATCATCGAGGTGTCCTCGCGGAAGAAGCTCGCCGGCGAGGCCGTCGCGATCGGCGACGTGTGCTTCAAGCGCGACGGCGTCTACGCCATGGAGCTCGGCGGCCCCGAGGTGGGGCGCGGGTGCGGCGGCCGCGGGATCATCCACGGCTTCGAGACGCTCGAGAAGCTCGGCTTCCACGACTGGGGCTTCGACTACGTCCTCCTCGACTTCCTGGGCGACGTGGTCTGCGGCGGCTTCGGTCTGCCGATCGCCCGCGACATGTGCCAGAAGGTCATCGTCGTCGGCTCGAACGACCTGCAGTCGCTCTACGTCGCCAACAACGTCTGCTCGGCGGTCGAGTACTTCCGGCGGCTGGGCGGCAACGTCGGCGTCGCCGGGCTCGTGATCAACAAGGACGACGGCACCGGCGAGGCGCAGCGGTTCGCCGAGGCGGCCGGCATTCCCGTGCTGGCCGCGATCCCGGCGCACGACGACATCCGACGGAAGAGCGCCAACTACGAGATCATCGGCCGGCCCGGTGGACAGTGGGGCGGGCTGTTCGGCGAGCTCGCGACCGCCGTCGGCGACGCGCCGCCGAGGCGCCCCACGCCGCTCTCGCAGGACGCGCTGCTCGGCCTGTTCTCGGCGCACGCCACGGGGCGCGACGTCGTGCTGGAGCCGGCGACGCTGCAGGACATGTGCGGTCGCGAGTCGCTCGCCCGCCCGTCGCTGGAGGTGGTCTACGACGCCGCCTGAGGGAGGGACCGTGACGGCCGCGCCGCGCGCGGCGCTCCCCGTCGTGCCGCAGGACGGGCTCGGCTGCCACGCCGGCGCCGAGACGCTGCTCGCGGCCGCGCGCGACGCCGGCAAGAGCCCGGTGCTCGACCGCTACGCGGCCGACTACCCGAAAGGCCCGCACGACCGGCCGCAGTCGATGTGCCCGGCCTTCGGGTCGCTGCGCGTCGGGCTGCGCATGCGCCGCACCGCCACGGTGCTCAGCGGGAGCGCGTGCTGCGTGTACGGGCTCACGTTCACGAGCCACTTCTACGGCGCGCGCCGCACCGTCGGCTACGTCCCGTTCGACTCCGAGTCGCTGGTGACCGGGAAGCTGTTCGAGGACATCCGCGACGCCGTGCACGCGCTCGCCGATCCGGCGCTGTACGACGCGATCGTCGTCACCAACCTGTGCGTGCCGACGGCCAGCGGGGTCCCGCTGCAGATCCTGCCCAGGGAGATCGACGGCGTCCGCATCGTGGGCATCGACGTGCCGGGGTTCGGGGTGCCGACGCACGCCGAGGCGAAGGACGTGCTGGCGGGCGCCATGCTGGCGTACGCGCGGGGCGAGGCGGAGCAGGGGCCCGTGGCGGCGCCGCGCGTCGCCCGCGCCGAGCGGCCGACGGTGACGCTGCTGGGGGAGATGTTCCCCGCCGACCCGGTGGGGATCGGGATGCTGCTGGAGCCGCTGGGGCTCGCGGCCGGTCCCGTGGTGCCGACGCGCGAGTGGCGCGAGCTCTACTCCGCGCTCGACTGCGTCGGGGCCGCCGCGATCCATCCCTTCTACGTCGCGTCGATCCGCGAGCTGCACGCGGCCGGGCGCCCGGTCGTCGGGTCGGCGCCGGTGGGGCACGACGGCACCGCCGCCTGGCTGGAGGCGATCGGCGCGATGGCCGGCGTGCCGTCGGCGCGCGTGGCCGAGGCGCAGAACCGCTTCCTCCCCGCGATCCGTGGCGCGCTCGCGGCCAAGCCCGTGCGCGGCCGCGTGACGCTCTCGGGCTATGAAGGCTCGGAGCTGCTGGTCGCGCGCCTGCTCGTCGAGAGCGGCGCCGACGTGCGCTACGTCGGGACGGCCTGCCCGCGCACACCGTGGTCGGAGCCCGACCGCGAGTGGCTGGCCGCGCGCGGCATCCACGTGCAGTACCGCGCGTCGCTGGAGCAGGACTTGGCGGCGATGGAGGAGTGGGCGCCCGACCTCGCGATCGGCACGACGCCGGTGGTGCAGGCGGCGAAGGAGCGGCGCATCCCGGCGCTGTACTTCACGAACCTGATCTCGGCGCGCCCGCTCATGGGGCCGGCCGGCGCCGGGTCGCTGGCGCAGGTGGTCAACGCGGCGATGGGGAACCGCGCGCGCTTCGACGCGATGGAGGCGTTCTTCGGCGGCGTCGGCCGCGGGGAGGCGGCGGGCGTCTGGCAGGACGTGCCGCGCGACCGCCCCGAGTTCCGCGAGCACTACCAGCGCCACCTCGCCAAGCTGGCGCGCCAGCGGAAGGCGGAGGAGATGGTCTGATGGCGCTTATCCTCGACCTCGACCGCGCCGGCGGCTACTGGGGCGCCGTGTACGCGTTCACGGCGATCAAGGGGCTGCAGGTGGTCATCGACGGGCCGGTGGGGTGCGAGAACCTCCCGGTGACGTCGGTGCTGCACTATACCGACGCGCTCCCGCCGCACGAGCTGCCCATCGTCGTCACCGGGCTCGGGGAGGAGGAGCTCGGGCAGACGGGGACCGAGGGCGCCATGCGCCGCGCCCACCGCACGCTCGACCCGTCCCTGCCCAGCGTCGTCGTGACGGGGTCGATCGCCGAGATGATCGGCGGCGGCGTGACGCCCGAGGGGACCAACATCCAGCGCTTCCTCCCGCGCACGATCGACGAGGACCAGTGGCAGGCGGCCAACCGTGCCCTGTACTGGCTGTGGACGGAGTACGGGCTGAAGAAGGGGGTGCGCCCGAAGCGGCGCGAACGCGCGCCCGGCGAGCGTCCGCGCGTGAACATCGTCGGCCCGATGTACGGCTACTTCAACACGTGGTCGGACCTGGCCGAGGTGCGGCGGCTGGTGGAGGGGATCGGCGCCGAGGTGAACCTCGCCTTCCCGCTGGGGAGCCACCTGGCCGACGTGCCGCGGCTCGTGGACGCCGACGCGAACGTGTGCATGTACCGCGAGTTCGGGCGGCTGCTGTGCGAGGACCTCGAGGTGCCGTACCTACAGGCGCCGATCGGGCTGCACTCGACGACCAGCTTCCTGCGGTCGCTCGGCGCGATCCTCGGGCTCGACCCGGAGCCGTTCATCGAGCGCGAGAAGCACACGACGATCAAGCCGCTCTGGGACCTGTGGCGGTCGGTGACGCAGGACTTCTTCGGCACGGCGAGCTTCGGGATCGTCGCCAGCGAGACGCACGCCCGCGGGATCCGCCACTTCCTCGAGGAGGAGATGGGGCTGCCGTGCACGTTCGCGTTCTCGCGCCGCCCGGGAGTGAAGCCCGACAACGCCGCGGTGCGGCAGGCGATCCGCGAGCGGCCGCCGCTCATCCTCTTCGGCAGCTACAACGAGCGGATGTACGCCGCCGAGGCGGGCGCGCGCTGCATGTACCTCCCGGCGTCGTTCCCGGGGGCGATCGTGCGGCGGCACACGGGGACGCCCTTCATGGGCTACGCGGGGGCGACCTACCTGATCCAGGAGGTCTGCAACCAGCTCTTCGACGCGCTCTTCCACATCCTGCCGCTGGGGACGGAGCTCGACCGGATCGACGCCACGCCGGCGCGGCGGCTCGAGACGCTGCCGTGGGCCGACGACGCGCAGGCGGCGCTCGACGAGCTGTGCGAGGCGCAGCCGGTGCTGATCCGCATCTCGGCCGCCAAGCGGCTGCGCGACGCGGCGGAGCGCGACGCGCGCGAGCTGGGCGACGTGGTCGTCACCCGCGATCACGTGCTGGCGTCGCGGCGCGCCGTGGCGGGGGTGGGGGCGTGAGCGCCCGCCGCGTCCCACGCCGCAAGGATGCGCGCCGCGACGCCGCGGCCGTCCTCCTCGTGCATGAGGTGGCCGCGCCCCGCGACGCGCTCCAGGCGCGCGTGCGGGAGGAAGGGGAGGACGCGCGCGATCTGGCCCGGCGGGATCCACCGATCGGCCTCGCCCACCAGGAGCAGCGACGGCAAGCGCAGCGCGTGCACGTCGCGCAGCAGGGCGGGGACGTCCCAGCGCGCCATCATGGTGAGCGCGTGGCGGACGTGCGCCGGGCTGGCGACGAGCGCCTCGTAGCACGCGATCATCCCGGCGTCGAGTCGCGAGCCGGTGCTGGCGAGCAGCGCCTCGGTGAGCGCGCCGCGCCCCGCGACGCGGGCGACCAGGCGCGCGAGCCGCGGCCCGGTGAACAGCGCGCCGAAGACGGAGCCGGCGAGCGCGCTGGCCGCGGGCGGCGGCGACACGAGGGCGGCGTTCACGCCGACGTGCAGCCGCGCGTCCGGGAGCGCGCCGTCGAGCGCCATGCGCACCAGGACCGCGCTCCCCGCCGAGTGGCCGACGACGAGCGCGGGGCGCAGGTGGAGGGCGCGGAGCAGTGCGGCGACGGCGCGCGCCATGCCCGGCAGCGTGAGCTGGTCGTCGCGCGGCGTGCCGGTGAAGCCGTGCCCCGGGAGGTCCGGGGCGACCACGGTGAAGCGCGCGGCCAGCGCCGGGAGCACGTCGCGCCACGCGTGCGTCGCGCCGGCGGTGCCGTGCAGCAGCAGCGCGACGGGTCCGTCGCCGGCGACCTGCGCGTGCCATCGCATCCCGTCCGCCTCCGCGAACCGGCTCGCGGCCGCGTTCGGCCAGCGCTCGCGCCAAGCCGCCCAGTCGGGCCCCGCGAGGGCGTCTCCCGCGTTCGGCATCACTTCCCCCCGACCGTCGCGCCCGCACCGGCGCGCGCGGTCGCGCAGGCGTCCCGGCGGCGTGGATTCGCCACGCCGCCACACCCGCCGGCGTCGCGGGCAGCGGGGGCTGCCCGCGCCCCGGCACCCGCACCGCTCCGGAGGGCTGCCACATGACCGATCCCCCGACCACCCGACCGATGTCGTCCGGCTACAGCTCGTTCACCGAGTCGCGTCCGAGCGCGGCGCCGGTGCTGAGCGAGGACGAGGCGCGCGGCTTCCACGGCGCCTTCATCATGGGCTTCCTCGGGTTCACGCTCGTCGCGGCGGTGGCGCACTACGCCGTGTGGCAGTGGCGGCCGTGGATCCCGGGCACCGCCGGGTACGAGGTCCGCACCGCGCAGTCGGCACCGGCGGCGCAGGCGCCGACGGCCGTCGCGTACCACGTCCCGCGCTAGGAGGCGATCATGCATCGCATCTGGATGGTCTTCGACCCGCGGCGCACGCTGCTCGCGCTGTTCACGTTCCTGTTCGTGCTGGCGCTGGTGATCCACTTCATCCTGCTCAGCACGAACCGCTACAACTGGCTCGACGCGGGGAACCGCGCGTCGGCGGCGGAGATCGCCCCGCTGCCCGGCGGACGGTAGCGCGCGACCGCGCGCGACCACGGCAGGCCGCGTCCGGCGGCAGGGGGCAAGAGCCCTGCCGCCGGCCCGGCCCCTCTCGGCAGTTCAAGGAGTCCAACCCGAGGATCCCCCGCGATGGCCATGCTGAGCTTCGAGGCCAAGTACCGCGTGCGAGGAGGGACGTTGATCGGCGGCGACCTGTTCGACTTCTGGGTCGGCCCGTTCTACGTCGGCTTCTTCGGCGTGACGGCCATCTTCTTCATCGTCGTCGGGACGCTGCTGTGCGTCTGGGGCGCCGCGATCGGCCCGACGTGGAACGTCTGGCAGATCAACATCGCCCCGCCCGACCTCAAGTACGGCCTCGGGCTCGCCCCGCTGCGCGAGGGGGGGCTCTGGCAGCTCATCACGATCTCGGCGGTCGGCGCCTTCGTCTCGTGGGCGCTGCGCCAGGTCGAGATCTCGCGCAAGCTCGGGATGGGGCTCCACATCCCGTACGCCTACGGCGTCGCCGTGCTGGCGTACGTGACGCTCGTCGTGATCCGCCCGGTGCTGCTGGGCGCGTGGGGGCACGGCTTCCCGTACGGGATCCTGAGCCACCTCGACTGGGTCTCGAACGTGGGCTACCAGTACCTGCACTTCCACTACAACCCGCTGCACATGATCGCGGTGACGTTGTTCTTCACGACGACGCTCGCCCTCTCCATGCACGGGTCGCTCATCCTCTCGGTCGTCAACCCCCGCAAGGGCGAGGCGGTCAAGACGAGCGAGCACGAGAACACCTTCTTCCGCGACCTGCTCGGCTACTCGATCGGCGCGATCGGCATCCACCGCCTGGGGCTCGCCCTCTCGCTCGGCGCCGGCATCTTCAGCGCCCTGTGCATCGTGGTGAGCGGCCCGCTCTGGACGCGCGGCTGGCCCGAGTGGTGGGACTGGTGGCTCAACCTCCCCATCTGGCGCTGAGGTCCCCATGGCCACCATCACGCGGCCGTCCACGACGGCCGGCCCCGCGGCGCCGCGCACCAGCCGCGCCCTCGAGTACCAGAACCTCTTCACCCGCGTGCAGGTCCGCACCGCCCCCGACTGGGGGGTGCCGATCGAGCAGCGCACGTGGGTGCGCCAGACGACGCCCGGCTTCTCGTACTGGCTCGGGAAGCTCGGCGACGCGCAGGTCGGCCCGGTCTACCTCGGGTGGACCGGCGTCGCGTCGCTGATCTTCGGCTTCGTCGCCTTCGAGATCATCGGGCTGAACATGCTGGCGCAGGTGGGCTGGAACCCGATCCAGTTCGTGCGCCGCCTCCCGTGGCTGTCGCTCGACCCGCCGGCGCCCGGCTACGGGCTCGCCATCCCGCCGCTCGCGCAGGGCGGCTGGTGGCTGATGGCGGGGTTCTTCCTCACCACCTCGATCATGCTGTGGTGGGTGCGCACCTACCGCCGCGCGCGCGCGCTCGGGATGGGGACGCACCTGCCGTGGGCGTTCGCCTCGGCGATCTTCCTGTACCTGTCGCTGGGCTTCATCCGCCCGCTGCTGATGGGGAGCTGGGGCGAGGCGGTGCCGTTCGGGATCCTGTCGCACCTCGACTGGACCGCGGCGTTCAGCATCCGGTACGGGAACCTGTTCTACAACCCGTTCCACATGCTGTCGATCGCGTTCCTCTACGGGTCGACGCTGCTGTTCGCGATGCACGGCGCGACGATCCTCGCCGTCAGCCGCCTCGGCGGCGAGCGCGAGATCGAGCAGATCACCGACCGCGGGACGGGCGCCGAGCGCGCGCAGCTGTTCTGGCGGTGGTGCATGGGGTGGAACGCGACGATGGAGTCGATCCACCGCTGGGCGTGGTGGTTCGCGTTCCTGACGACGTTCACGGGCGCCATCGGGATCCTGCTGACCGGCACCGCGGTCGACAACTGGTACCTGTGGGGACAGAAGCACGGGATCGTGCCCGGCTATCCGGCGACGATCCAGATCGCGCCGCAGAAGGCGGAGGACCTGCGCGGCCAGTACATGGGCGTGCCGGCCGACACCTTCCCGGGCGCGACGCTCGGCCGGGGCGCGGTGCCCGCGGCGGCGACGGTCCCGCTCCCCGGCGCGCGCACGGACTCGGCCGCGCTCGCCGACTCGGCGACGACCGGCACCGCGATGCCCAACCAGCCGGCGCCCGCGACCCCGGGCTCGAGCCCACCCGCCGTGGTGCCGCCGTCGCCGCAGGCGCCGGCCGCCGGAGGCAGACCATGAGACGCGCCGCGATCCTCGCCCTCCTGACGCTCGCGGCCTGCGAGCCCGGGAGCAAGAACACCGCGCAGCTGGGCTACCGCGGCGTCGGGATGGAGGTCGTCACCGACCCGGACGTGCAGCGCGCGCGCCTGGCGGCCAACCCGGTGCCGGCGCCGCTCCCCCCCGCGCCGCCCGGCGGCCCGGTGGCGCGCTGGCAGAACGTGCAGGTGCTGAACGAGCTGAGCGTCGGCGAGTTCACCCGCACGATGACCGCGATCACCAACTGGGTGGCGCCAACGACGGGGCCCGAGGCCGGGTGCAACTACTGCCACAACCCGGCGAACCTCGCCTCCGACGAGAAGTACCCGAAGGTGGTCGCCCGCCGCATGCTGGCGATGACGCGCGACCTCAACACCAACTGGCGGTCGCACGTCGGGCAGACCGGCGTGACGTGCTACACCTGCCACGCCGGCGCGCCGGTGCCGCGCGCGGGGCTCTGGACGTACACCGACCAGAACCAGTACCTGCGCGCCTACCTCGACAAGTCGGACGTCCGCGTCCAGTCGTACGCCGCGCTGCCGACGACGGGGAACCGCTCGTCGATCAAGCAGACGGAGTACACGTACGCGCTGATGATCAACATGTCGAACTCGCTCGGCGTGAACTGCACCTTCTGCCACAACTCGCGCGCGTGGGCGACGTGGCAGGGCGCGCCCGCGACCCGCGTGACGGCGCTGTACGGGCTGCGCATGGTGCGGCACCTGAACACGGGGTACGTGGCCGGACTCGGCGAGGTGCTGCCCGACTCCCGCCTCGGCGTGCGCGGCGACGCGCCGAAGGTCGGCTGCGCCACCTGCCACAACGGGCTGCACAAGCCGCTGGCCGGCGCGCAGATGGCCAGGGATTATCCGGGGCTGTGGGGGCACCCGGGCCCGTGGGAGGCGATGACGGCCGCCGACTCGGGGAAGAGCGGGATCACCGACTACCGCGACCCGACGGGGGTGCCGACGGACGGCTCGGCGCCGCGCCTGCCGGACGCGATCCCGCCGTCCCGCTCGATGGGGACGCCGCCGCCGGTGCGCAGCTCGTCGGCGCACGCGCCGCTGACGCGCACGGCGGCCGCGCCCGCGCAGCAACGCTAGCTTCACCAGTACCAGTGGGCTCGGCGGGCCGGGGCGCACCCAGCGTTCCGGCCCGTCGGGCGTTCACCCGCCGCCGATGCGACTGCTGCAGCCCGTCCTGATCGACGCGATCCTGGGGCTCGTGCTCGTCGAGTGGATCGCGCTCGTGGCGCTGCGCCGGCTGGGGCGCCGCGCGCCGTCGGTGCGGCAGACGACCAGCTTCCTGGGCGCTGGGGCCGCGCTGCTGCTGGCCGTGCGCGCGCTGCTGGCGCAGTGGCCGACGTGGGTCGCGCTGTCGGCGCTCGCGGTGGCGGGGGCCGCGCACGCGGCGCACCTCGCGCTCGACGCCGGGCACGAGCACGAGGAATCGGATCCAAAGGATCGGATCTGATCCGTTCGATCCGATTCCCCCGCCGTCGATCCTAGCGGGAAGCGTCCAGCAGCTTCGCGAACGCCGCCGCGTTGTCCGGTCCGTAGGCGCCGAGCTCGAGGTGCTGGCGGGTGGCCAGGTCGTCGAGCGTCATGCGGCCGTCGCGGTAGCGCGTCACGCGGAACGGCGTGCGCGGGTCGGCGCGCCCGTCGAGGCGGCGGCCGCGCGTGAGGGCGCGCAGCGTGCTGCGCACGAACATCAGCTCCCCCGAGCGCAGCACGGCGACGTCGTCGGTCGCGCCGGCGGCGGAGACGGCCCGCACGACGACCGAGCCGTCGGCGGCGTCCTCGAAGCGCAGGTCGCGGGTGCTCTCGACCACGCCGGCGGGCGGGGCGATGTGGCCCGCGCCGCTGCGGCGCGCCACGCCGGCGAGCAGCGCGTCGAACTCGGCGGGGTCGGCGAACGCGCGGTGGTACACGCCCGAGCCGGCGCCGAGGTTCACGACGACCGCCGCGGCGCCGCCGAGCGACGCCACGGCCTGCTGCGGCAGCCAGGCCGCGCCGTGGAAGTGCACGATCAGGTCGAGCGCGTCGCGCCCGAGGGCCGGGTCCGGGAGCCACAGCGCCGCCCACCGCGCGCGCGGCGCCGCGAGGCTGTCGGCGACGCCGCCGAGCGGGCGCGGCGCCAGCCGCTCGTGCGCGCGCGACGTCTCGACCATCGGCGAAAGTCGGATCGTAGCCATGTCGTTCTGTGAG
>NZ_JARGEK010000113.1 GCF_029211165.1 Roseisolibacter sp. H3M3-2 | reverse complement strand
GTCTTCCTAAGACCGCTTGGCCTCCGACTTCGCTGCGCCGCGTGCTCAGCTCGCGCGCGCGCCGGCTGGCCCTCGTCGCCGGGCCGGCGCTGGCCCTCGCCGGGCTCGCGCTCACGCTCGACCGCGCGGTGCGCCGCGAGCGCTCGGCCGGCGCGCGCGTCGCGAACACGCAGGAGGTGCGCGCGGCCGTCGCGCAGCTGTTCGCCGAGCTGGCCGACGCCGAGACGGGGCAGCGCGGCTACCTGCTCACCGGCCGCGCCGAGTTCCTCGACCCGCACCGCGCCGGGCGCCGCGCGGTCCCGGCGACGACGGCGCGGCTGCGCGCCCTGACCCGCGACAACCCGGGGCAGCAGGCACGCCTCGACACGCTCGCGCGCGTCGCGGCGGCGCGCCTCGCGCTGCTCGACTCGGGGATCGCGCTGCACGACGCCGGGCGCCGCGGCGACGCGCTGGCGCTGGTCGCGATGGGGGGCGGCAACCGCCTGATGGGCGACGCGCGCGCGCTCGCCGAGCGGGTGGTCGCCGACCTGGCGCGGCTGCTGCGCGCGCGGCAGGTCGCGGCGGCGGGCGCGCGCCGGCTCACCGTCACCGCGTTCGTCGCCGGGTCGGCGGCCGTCGTGGCGGTCGCGCTGCTCGCCAACTGCGCGCTCGGCGGCGCGGCGGTCGCGGAGGCGCGGGCGCGCGCGTCGCTGGCGCAGCGCACCGAGGCGCTGGAGCGCGCGGTGGCGGTGCTGCGCGCCGCGCTCGACGCGCGGCGCACCGGGACCTGGGAGTGGGACCGCGCGACGCGCCGCCTCGAGTGGGCGACGGTCCACGAGCGGCTGCTCGGCCACCCGCGCGCGTCGGCGGACGGCGGCGAGGCGGCGTTCCTCGCGCTGGTCGAGCCCGCGGATCGCGAGCCGCTGCTGGCGGCGCTGGCGCGCGGGCGCGCCACCGGCGCCGAGCACGCGCACGAGTTCCGCCTCCGCCGCGCCGACGGCGGCGTCGCGTGGGTGCTCGGCCGCGGGCGCTACCTGCTCGGCGACGACGGCGCGCCGCTGCGCGCCACCGGCACCGTCACCGACGTGACCGCGCAGAAGGCCGCCGAGCGCGAGCGGCTGCGGCTGGAGGCGTCGCTGCGCGATCAGGAGACGATGGCCGCCATCGGCACCGTCGCCGCCGGCGTCGCGCACGAGGTGCGCAACCCGCTGTTCGGCATGTCGGCCGTGCTCGACGCCATGGACGCGACCTTCCCCGACCGCGCCGAGCTGGCGCCGTTCCAGGAGCGGCTGCGCGCGCAGGTCACGCGCGTCGGCGACCTGATGGCCGACCTGCTGGAGTACGGGCGCCCCGCGCGCGCCGAGGCGCGCCCCGCGCCGCTGGCGCCGGTGCTCGCCGAGGCCGTGGCCAACTGCCGCCCCACCACCGACCGACTCGCGGTGGCGGTCGAGACCACGCTCGGCGAGGCGCCGCTGCCGCCCGTCGCCATGGACCGCCGCCGCCTGGTGCGCGTGTTCCAGAACCTGCTGGAGAACGCGGCGCAGCACACCGCGGCCGGCGGCGTCGTGCGGCTGACGGCGGAGGCCGAGCGCGGCGGCGCGTGGGTGGCGTGCCGCGTGTCCGACCGCGGCCCGGGCATCCCGCCCGACCACCTGCCGCGGCTGTTCGAGCCGTTCTTCACCAAGCGGCGCGGCGGCACGGGGCTCGGGCTGTCGATCGTGCAGCGGATCGTGCGCGAGCACGGCGGCGAGATCGCCGCCGCCAACGCAGCCGGCGGCGGCGCGACGTTCACCGTGCGGCTCCCCGCCGCCGCGGAGGGGTGACGTGGCGCTCGTCCTCCTGATCGACGACGACGAGGCGATCCGCTTCGGCGTCGGCACGTACCTCCGGGCGCGCGGCTACGCCGTCGAGGAGGCCGACGGCGTGGTGGCCGGCGAGCTGGCGTTCCGCACGACGCGTCCGCACGCGGTGGTGTGCGACTACGAGCTCCCCGACGGCACGGCGCTCGACCTGCTGCCGCGGCTCCGGCGGATCGACGAGCAGGTGCCGGTGGTGCTGCTGACCGGGCACGGCTCGGTGGACCTCGCGGTGCAGGCGATCAAGGAGGGCGCGGAGCACTTCCTCACCAAGCCGGTCGCGCTGCCGGCGCTGGAGGTGGTGCTCGAGCGCGCGGTCGAGAACCGGCGCGCGCGCCAGCGGCAGCTCGCGCAGCGCGTGAGCGGGCGCGCCGGCGCGCGGCGCGACCCCGACCCGTTCGTCGGCGTGAGCCCCGCGATCCGCGCGCTGGAGGAGCAGGCGCACCGCGTGCTCGGCACCGACCGTCCCGTGTGGCTGCGCGGCGAGACGGGGGCGGGGAAGGGGGTGCTCGCGCGCTGGCTGCACGCGCGCGGCCCGCGCGCCGACGAGGCGCTGGTGGAGCTCAACTGCGCGGGGCTGCCGCGCGAGCTGGTCGAGTCGGAGCTGTTCGGCCACGAGAAGGGGGCCTTCACCGGCGCGGCACAGGCCAAGCCCGGGCTGCTGGAGGTGGCGCACCGCGGCACGCTCTTCCTCGACGAGATCGGCGACATGCCGCTCGACCTGCAGCCCAAGCTGCTGAAGGCGCTCGAGGACCGGCAGGTGCGGCGTCTTGGAGAGGTGCGCGACCGCCCCGTGGACCTGCAGCTCATCGCCGCCACGCACCAGGACCTCGGCGAACGCTCGCGGCTGGGGACGTTCCGCTCGGACCTCTACTTCCGCATCAGCACCCTGAAGCTCGACCTGCCGCCGCTGCGCGAGCGGCCGGAGGACGTGCCGCTCCTCGCGCGCGACCTGCTGGCGCGCGTCGCCGCCGACCTCGCGCTGCCGCCCGCCGAGCTGGCGCCCGACGCGCTGGAGGCGCTGCGCCGCTACGCGTGGCCCGGCAACGTGCGCGAGCTGCGCAACGTGCTGGAGCGCGCGGTGCTTCTAGGACGCGAGGGGGGCGTCATCGGCCGCGCCGACCTCGCCTTCGAGCGCGGCGAACGCACGCAGTCCCCGGCCGCGGGTGCGGCCGGGGACTGGGACGACCTCACGCTGGAGCAGGTCGAGGCGCGCCACATCGGGCGCGTGCTGCAGCTCGAGCAGGGGCACGTGGAGCGCGCCGCCCAGCGACTCGGGATCTCGCGCTCCTCGCTCTACGCCAAGATCAAGCTGTACGGGCTGCAGCCGAAGGGTTAGCGGAACTCGGCGAGGCAGGCCCCCGCGCCCCCTTCGAGCCCGGCGCCGAAGTTCTGCTGCCGCTGCTCGTCGGTGCCGTGCCCCATCAGCTGGGCCCGCACGAGGATCGCGCGGTCGGCGCGGCGGTCGCCGGTGAGCTGCGGCGTCGGGTCGCCGGCCGCGGCCATGCCGAAGAACGCCTCGTCGATGTCGCCCGGCTCGATCTGCCCCTCGGCGTCGGCCTGCCGCGCGAACGCGCCCGCGAGGCAGTCGGCCGTCTTCTCGTTCTCGTACGTGAAGCGCGACATCGCGCCCAGCTGTATCGCGACGGCGTGCCCCATCTCGTGCGCGATCACGCCGACCGCGGCCATGTCGCCGTCGGTCCCCAGCTCCTGCGCGGCGCGCTTGGCCTGCGCGGCGAGGAAGATCTCGTCGTAGTAGATGGCGTTGCTGCGCGGGCAGTAGGCGGCGTTGCCGTTGCCGATCACGCCGCACGCGGTGCGCACCCCGGCGCCGCGGAAGCGGACGAGCTGCGGCGCGGCGAAGCGCGCGCCGACGTCGGCGAAGTGCGCGCGCCACATCGGGACGAGCGCGCCGTAGGCCATCCGCGCCTTCGCGTTGGACGCGGCGACGTCGGCGGCGGTGAGGGAGAGCGGGGCGTCGGCCGGCGCCGGCGCGGCGCCGAGCAGCGGCAGGGTGCCCAGGATGGCGGCGGCCGCGAGCGCGCGGCCGCGCCGCAGGACGGTGCGGTTGGTCATCGTTTCACCTCCGCCATACGTACCCCCGGGCCGCGCGCGGGTTGCGCCCCCGCGCCCGGATGTAGATTCGCGGCCCATGAGCGGCTTCACCTTCGACACCCCGCCGCGCCTCGTCTGCGAGGACGGCGCGGCCCTCCGGCTCGGCGCCCTCGCCCGCGAGCTGGGGATGCGGCGCCCCCTCGTCGTCACCGACCGCGGCCTGCTCGACGCGGGGGTCCTGGCGGGCCCGCTGGACGCGCTCGGCGAGGCGGCGGACGTCGCGCTGTTCGCCGACGTGCGCGCCGACCCGCCGCAGGACACGGTGGAGGCGGCCGCCGCGATGGCGCGCGACCGCGGCGCCGACGGCGTGATCGGCCTCGGCGGCGGCAGCTCGCTCGACACGGCCAAGCTGGCGGCGCTGCTGGCGCGCTCGGGGGAGTCGCTGGCCGACGTGTTCGGCGTGGAGCGGGCGCGCGGGCCGCGGCTGCCGCTCATCCAGGTCCCGACGACGGCCGGCACGGGCTCGGAGGTGACGCCGATCGCGATCGTCACGACGCCGACGCACGAGAAGGTCGGGGTGGTCGCGCGCGTCCTCCACGCCGACGTCGCGGTGCTCGACGCGACGCTGACGGTCGGGCTCCCGGCGCGCGTGACGGCGATGACCGCGGTCGACGCGATGGTGCACGCGATCGAGGCGTACACGTCGCGCCGCCGCAAGAACGTCCTCTCCGACACGCTGGCGGTGCGCGCGCTGGCGCTCCTGTCGCGCCACCTGCCGCGCGCGGTCGCCGACGGCGCCGACCTCGACGCGCGCCGCGCGCTGCTGCAGGGGGCGGCGCTGGCGGGGATGGCGTTCGCCAACGCGCCGGTGGCGGCCGTGCACGCGCTGGCGTACCCGCTGGGCGGCCACTTCGGCGTGCCGCACGGGCTGAGCAACGCGCTCGTGCTCCACCAGGTGCTCGCCTTCAACCTCCCGGCCGCCGACCGGATGTACGCCGAGCTGGCGCCGTCGCTGCGCGCGACCGGCAGCGCCGCCGCGCGCCCGGCCACCGGGCAGGCGCTGCTCGACGGCCTCGCCGAGCTGACCGCCGCGCTGCCGCTCGAGCGCCGGCTGCGCGAGGTGGGCGTGGCGGCGGACGACCTGCCGATGCTCGCCCGCGACGCGATGCAGGTGCAGCGCCTCCTCGTCAACAACCCGCGCGACGTGACCTACGACGACGCGCTGGCGATCTACCGCGCCGCCCTGTGACCCCCTCGACGCGCGCCGCCTACCCGCACCACGAGCCGCTCGACACGCGCTGGGCCGACAACGACCAGTACGGTCACGTCAACAACGTCGCGTACTACGGCTTCTTCGACACCGCGGTGAACCGCTGGCTGATCGCGCGCGGGCTGCTGGATCCCGCCACGAGCCCCGTCATCGGGCTGGTGGTGGAGACCGGGTGCCGCTACTTCAAGCCGCTGTCGTTCCCGGAGCGGCTGAGCGTCGGCGTGCGCGTGGCGCGCGTCGGCACGTCGAGCGTGCGCTACGAGCTGGCGATCTTCCGCGAGGGCGAGGACGCGCCGGCCGCGGAGGGCCATTTCGTGCACGTGTACGTCGACCGGAGCACGCGTCGCCCGACGCCGCTCTCCGATGTCATGCGGGCGGCGTTGACGAGCATCGGACACGGATGAACACGGAAACCAGGGGAAGGACTTGAGACTCCAGTCTGTCCCCCGGTTTCCGTGTCCTCCGTGTCTGCGGTTCGATCAGCCCACTCGCGGCGCCGCGTAGGTGGGTGCCGCCACGAGCGCGACCGCGCCGAGCACCCGGTACTCCGCCGGGTTCCGGTCCGGCACGACGGGCGTCGCCCGCGCCGCGTCGGTCAGCGTGTCCTCGACCAGCGCCCGGCGGATCGGGCCGTCGAGCAGCTCCCACGCCGCGGTGATCTCGCCGCCGACGTAGATGCGCCCCGGGTTGAACGCGCTCACCATCGCCGCCAGCCCGCGGCCGATGTGGGTCGCCGTCTCGGTGATCGTCTCGACCGCCGCCCCGTCCCCGGCGCGCGCGCGGCGCACGACCTCCTCGACCGACTCGGCGGGGGCGCCGCCGCGGGCGTGGTAGCGGGCGAGCGTCGCGCCGTCGCCGCACAGCGCCTCCCAGCAGCCGCGCTTCCCGCACACGCACGGCGGGCCGCTGCGGTCGAGCGCGACGTGGCCGAACTCCCCCGCCGTGTGCGTCTCGCCGCGCAGCACCTCGCCGCGGTTCACCAGCCCCACGCCCACGCCGTCGGAGATGCTCACGTACGCGAAGCTGTGCCCGCCCGTGAGCCCGTCGGGCGTCAGCCAGAGGCGCGCGAGCGCGCAGGCGATCGGCGCGTTCTCGATGCGCACCTTGTAGCCGAGCCGCTCGGCGAGCAGGTCGCGCAGGTCGACGTCGCGCCAGCCGAGGCGCGGCGCGTACAGCACGCGCCCCGTGCGCCGGTCGACCATCCCCGGCATCACGAGGCCGGCGCCCGCCAGCGTGCGCTCCTCGCCGTCGGGCGCGTCGGCGCCGACGTGCAGCGCGGTGAGCGCCGGCACCCGCTGCGCGAGCATCTCCACCAGCGCCGTCGGCGTCCCGGGCGTCGGTACCGCCTCGCGCGCCAGCACGTGCCCGCCGAAGTCGGCCAGCGCGATCGTCGTGCGCTGTTGCCGCACGTCGATCGCCACCGCGACGTGGCGGTTGGTGCGCACGCGCAGCAGCGTCGGGCGTCGCCCGCGCTGCGGCGCGCGCAGCGTCCCCCCCTCGACCACCGCGCCGCGCGTCACCAGCTCGCGCACCAGCGGGGTGAGCAGGCTGCGGCTCACCTCCATCCGCCGCGCCAGCTCGGCGCGCGAGATCGGCTGGTGCTCGCGGATCAGGTTGAGGACGATCTGCCGGTTGACGTCGCGCGTCGTCGAGCGGGTGGCGACCCGGAAGTTCCGCGTGTTGATCTTGCGCATCGGAGGGGACTCGGCGGGTCAGGACGCGGGGGCGGGGCGGGGGGCGGCGACGATCTCGTGGGCGGGGACCAGCACCCCCTCGCCCAGCGGGAGGCGCCCGCCCGTGAGCCCGCCCAGCCCGCCGTGGTACGCCGTCTCGCCGTGCTCCGACACGTCCACCCCCGCCAGCTCGGCGTCGAGCGGGACGCGCAGCGGCTGCACCAGGCGCACCAGCAGCAGGATGCCGAACGTGGCCGCGCCGACGAACGCCATCGTCGCCAGCACCGCCAGCGCCTGCACGCCCACCAGCGCCGCGTTCCCCGCCAGCAGCCCGTCGGCGCCGGCCGGGTTCACCGCCTTGGTCGCGAACACCCCCGTCAGCACCGCGCCCACGATCCCCGCCGCGCCGTGGCAGGCGAAGACGTCGAGCGCGTCGTCCACGCCGGTGCGCGCGCGCAGCTGGATCATCGCGTAGCTCGCGCACGCCGCCAGCGCGCCGATCGGCAGCGCGGCGCCCGGCGTCACGAAGCCGGCGGCCGGCGTGATCGCCACCAGCCCCACCACCAGCCCCGTCGCCGCGCCGACCGCCGTGCAGGCGCCGGTGCGCGCGAGGTCGAGCACCATCCACGACACCAGCGCCGCCGCGGCCGCGGTGTGCGTCGTCGCCAGCGCCCCCGCCGCCACGCCGTTCGCGCCGAGCGCCGAGCCGCCGTTGAAGCCGAACCAGCCGAACCAGAGCAGCCCCGCGCCGAGGAGCGTGAAGGGGACGTTGTGCGGCACCGCCGGCGCGCCGCCGACGCGGGCGCGCTTGCCGAGCATCAGCGCCGCCACCACCGCCGCCGTCCCCGCGCTCACGTGCACCACCGTGCCGCCGGCGAAGTCGAGCGCGCCCAGCGCGCGCAGCCACCCGCCGTCGCCCCACACCCAGTGCGCGAGCGGCGCGTACACCAGCGTGGACCAGAGCACGCCGAACAGCAGGTAGGCGCGGAACGACAGCCGCTCCACCACCGCGCCCGAGATCAGCGCCACCGCGATGGCGGCGAACATCCCCTGGAACGCGGCGAAGGCGAGGTGCGGGATCATCGCCGCGTAGGTCGCGTTGGGCGCCGCGCCGACGCCGCCGAACGCCCAGTGCGCGAGCCCGCCGATGGCCGGCGAGCCGGGGGCGAAGGCGAGCGAGTAGCCGACCAGCACCCACTGCACCCCGACCACGCCGAGCGCGGCGACGCTCATCATGAGCGTGTTGAGCGAGTGCTTCTCCCGCACCATCCCGCCGTAGAACAGCGCGAGCCCGGGGACCATCAGCATCACCATCGCGGTCGACGCGAGCACCCAGGCCGTGTCGCCCGCCGAGAGCTCGGGGGTCACGCGCCCACCTCGTGGTAGGCGGTCCGGGCGGCGCGCTGCACCGCGTCGGCCGTCACCGGCGTCAGCGCCTCGCCGTCGCGCTCCCCGGTGCGGATCCGGATCACCTGCTCCAGCGGCTGGACGAAGATCTTCCCGTCGCCCACCCCGCCCGTGCGGGCGGCCGCGAGGATGGCCTGGATCGTCGGCTCCACGAACGGCTCGGAGCACGCCATCTCGATCCGCACCTTGTCGTGGAACTCCAGCAGCACCCGCTCGGCGCGGTACGACTGGACCACCTCGCGCTCGCCGCCGTGCCCGCTCACCGGCGTCAGCGTCATGCCGGTCACGCCGGCCCGGAACAGCGCCGCCTTGACCTCGGACAGTCGATCGGGGCGGATGATGGCGATGATCAACTTCACCGACGGGCCTCCGGGCCAGGGGGGATTCTGGCCGGAGGTTAACGGCGTTCAGGTCGGTGTGTCAACGAATTCGTGCACGAGGTGCATTAGTTCAGCGCGTGAACGAATACATATTCGCCCCCAGGGTGCCGATCGTCCGTCGAAACGTGCATGAAATGCACGATCGTGACGTCAGCCGGTGTTCCGGAGCCCCTGCGCCAGCCCGCTGAGCGTCGACGCCAGCGCCTCCGGCACCTGCGGGTCCACCCCGTCCCCCGCCGCCCGCCGCCGCGCCAGCAGCCCGACCTGCAGCAGCGAGAGCGGGTCGACGTAGGGGTTCCGCAGCGCGATCGCCGACCGCAGCACCGGCTCCCCGTCCAGCAGGCGGTCGGTCTCCCGGATCCGCAGCAGCACGGTCACGGTCCGCCGGAACTCGTCGGCCAGCCGGTCGAACAGCGCCACGTCCGCCCCCAGCCGGACCGCGTACGCCCGCGCGACCTCGAGGTCGGCCTTGGCGCACACCATCTCGATCTTGGCCAGCAGGTCGTCGAAGAACGGCCACGCCCGCGTCATCGCCCGCAGCGTCGCCAGCCCCTCGGGCGTCGCCGCCGCCTCGTCGAGCGCCGTCCCGACGCCCAGCCAGCCGGGGAGCATCAGGCGGATCTGCGTCCACCCGAACTGCCAGGGGATGGCGCGGATCCCCGCGATCCCGGCGCCCGCCCCCGGCCGGTACGCCGGGCGCGACCCGAACCGCGCCGACGCCAGCTCCCCTACGGGCGTCGCGGCCAGGAAGAACTCGAACAGCGCGGGGTCGTCGTGCACGAGCCCGCGGTACACCCCGACCGACCGGTCGGCGAGCCGGTCCATGACCTCGCGGAAGCGCGCCACCTCCGCCGGGTCGCGCCCCTCCCGCCAGTCGTCGAACGCCTGCAGCAGCGACCCCGCCACCGTCACCTCCAGCGTCCGCTCGGCAATCGGCGCCAGCCCGAACTGCTGGGAGATGATCTCCCCCTGCTCGGTGATCTTGATCCGCCCCTCGACCGTGTCGGGGGGGAGCGCCGCCAGCGCCCGCGCCACGGGCGACCCGCCGCCGCGCCCCACACTCCCGCCGCGGCCGTGGAACAGCAGCAGGTCGACGCCGGCGTCGCGACAGACCTCAGCCAGCGCCTCCTGCGCCCGGTACAGCGCCCACGACGACGCCAGGATCCCGGCGTCCTTCCCGGAGTCGGAGTAGCCGAGCATGACCTCCTGGCGGCGGCCGCGGGCGGCGAGTTGGCGGGCGTAGATCGGGTCGGCCAGCAGCGCGCGCAGCACGTCGGGCGCCCGCTCCAGGTCGTCCAGCGTCTCGAACAGCGGCACGACGTCCAGCCGCGACGCCGGCGGCTCGGCGGCCAGGTCGACCAGCCCCGCCTCGCGCGCCAGCAGCAGCACGCGCAGCAGGTCCTCCGCCGACGTGGTCATCGAGGTGACGTAGGTGCGCGCCGCCGCCTCCCCCGCCTCGTCCTGCACCGTGCGGACGGCGCGGAAGGTGTCGAGCACGCGGCGCGTCCCGTCCTCCACCGGGAGGTGCGGCCCGACCAGCGGCCGCCGCCCCAGCAGCTCGCGCCGCAGCGCGTCGGCGTCGAAGGGGGGCCCGCCGAGCCGCGCGGCCACGTCGTCGAGCGCCGCGCGGTGGGCGTCGGCGTGGTCGCGCACGTCCATGCGGTAGCCGTGCAGCCCGTGGGCGCGCACCAGCGCCACGAAGGGGTCGAGCGTCGTGCGGCACGCCTCCACCGCGCCCGCGGCGAGCAGCGCGTCACGCACCAGCCGCAGGTCGGCCTCCAGCGCGGCCGCGTCGGGGTAGGCCGCCGGCTCGACGTCGGGGCGCCCGGCGTCGCGCGCCGCCACCCGCCGCCGCGTCGCGTCCAGCCGCGCGGCCACGAAGGTCAGCTTGAGCCGCACCGGCTCGTCGGCGTTGCGGCGCCGGTTCGCCTCCCACACCTCGGGGAGCGCGGCGCGGTCCGCGTCCAGCGAGTCGAGCAGCGCCGCCGGCGGCTCGGCGAGGTGCGCCGCCACCGACGCCCGCTCGATCAGCGCCTCCACCCCCTGCCGGTAGCGGCCGAGGATCGCGTGGCTGGCGCGGCGCGCGGCGGCGAGGGTGACCTCCGGCGTCACGAACGGGTTCCCGTCGCGGTCGCCCCCGACCCACGTCCCGAGCCGCACCGGCGTCTCCAGCCGCAGCGCCTCGTCGGGCGCCCCGAACTCGTCGGCGTAGGCGCGCAGCAGCGCCTCGTGCGCCCGCACCCCCGCGTCGAGCAGCCGCGTCTCGAGGTACCAGAGCACGGTGCTCACCTCGTCGAGCACCGACGGCCGGTCGCGCCGCACCTCGGCGGTCAGCCACAGCAGCTCGACCTCCCCCTCCAGCGCCTCGTCGATCGACCGCCGCTCGTCGGCCGACGCGTCCTCGCGGCGCAGCAGCAGGTCGGCCACCCGCGCCTGCAGCGCCAGCAGCGTGCGGCGCGTCGACTCGGTGGGGTGCGCGGTGAGCACGGGGCGCACGTGCAGCCGCCGCAGCGCGTCGCGCACCGCGTCGCCCCCCAGCCCGCGCGGGCGCAGCTGGCGCAGCGCCCGCAGCACGGAGCCCGGCTGCGGCTCGGCGTCCCCGCGGTACGCCGCGCGCCGCCGCACGCGGTGCACCTGCTCGGCGGTGTTGATGAGCAGGAAGAACAGGGTGAAGGCCCGCGCCGTCAGCGCCGCCAGCGGCAGCGGCAGCGCCTCCACGCGCGCCAGCAGCGCCTCCAGCGTCGGCGCCCCCGCGTCCCCCCGCCGCCTCGCCCGCGACGCGCGGCGCGTCTCCTCCACGGTGCGGAACGCCTCCTCCCCCTCCAGCCGCCGGATCACCCGCCCGAGCGCGGCCGCCAGCCGCCGCACGTCCTCGTGCAGCGGCAGGTCCTCGGGACGCGGCGGCTCGGGCGGGGCGGGCACCACGGACGGCTCGGGCATCGGATCGGGGAAGAGGGAAGAGCGGTACCGGTGCGTCGCACGGCGGAGATCGGGGTACGACGCAGTGCCGGGTACGGCGAAGATCGGGGTGAACCGAACGGAGGGGTAGTTCGCAGAGCGGGGTACCGCGAGCCTACCAGACTCGAGCCGGTAGCTCCGCGGTACCCCGACTTTCGCCGTACCCCGCCCTTCGCCGTACCCCGCCCTTCGCCGTACCCCGTCGTTCGCCTCACCCCGCCTTCACCTGCGCGTGGTTCACCGCGGCGACGAGGAGGACGCCGCCGAGGGTGTTGCCGACGGCCACCACCGGGAGCCAGCGCACCGCGTAGGTGGCGAACGAGATCTCGCCCTGCACGACGAGGTAGAACACCTCGGCCGAGCCGGCGACGACGTGCTGCAGGTCGCACGCGGCGAGCAGCCACGTCATGATCACGATCACCGCCAGGCGCGCGCTCTCGGCGGCCGGGAGCATCCAGGCCATGAGCGCGATGATCCATCCCGCCGCGACCGCGCGCACGAAGGTGGCGCCGGTGCCGGGCGCGAGGACCTCGCGTCCCATGTCCACGAAGGCCGCGCGCACGTCGCCCGCGAACACCCCCGTGGTCGCCGCCGCCCAGGCGAACGCCATCGTCCCCACGAGGTTGGCGGCGAGCACCACCCCCCACAGCACCAGCACGCGGCGCAGCATCCGGACGCTCGGCCGCGCCATGAGCGGCACGATCGGCGTGAGCGTGTTCTCCGTGTAGAGCTGCTGGCTGCCGAGGATCACCACCAGGAAGCCCACCGCGTAGCCGAGACGCTCGACCAGCGGGCGCCACACCTCGTCGGGGAGGTGCGTGCGCAGCACCGCCTGCGCGGCCATCGACAGCCCCATCGAGAGCCCCGCGGCGAGGCCGGACCAGGCGAGCGCCGACGGCGCGCGCGCCAGCTCCTTCTCCCCCTCGCGGCGGATCGCCTCGTGCGTGACCCCCGCGCCCGGCGACTCGCGCTCGACGGCCTCGCGCCGCTCCTGCGGGTCGAGGTCCGCCGACCCCCGGTCGTCCGCCGGCGCGATCACGGGCGCACCGCGCCGAGCGCCCGCGGGGCCGGGCGGGGGCCGGCGTCGCGCAGCACCGCCGCCAGCACCGCGAGGGCGGCGAGCAGGTACGCGATCCCGCCCGGCACCCACATGATGATCCCCGCCAGCTCCTGGTCCTCCAGCGGCAGCAGCCCCCACGGCGCGGTGGTCGCCGCGTAGGCCGGGTACCAGAGCCGCGACGCGGTCGCCAGCAGCGCGCCCAGCGCCCCGGTGACGAGCATCGCGACGAACAGCCCCACCAGCGCCGGCCCGCGCGCCGCGCCGCGCGCGTGCAGCAGCGCCCACCAGAAGAGCAGCGCGCTGCCGAAGAAGCTCGCGTGCTCCAGCGCGTGCACCCCCTCGTGGCGCAGCGCCGCCTGGTACGGCCCGGGCAGGTGCCAGACCGCGACGGCCAGCAGGTGCAGCGCGGCGGCCGGCAGCGGCGCGCGGACCGCGCGCCACGCGGCGGCGACCGGCCGGCGGCGCG
>NZ_JARGEK010000112.1 GCF_029211165.1 Roseisolibacter sp. H3M3-2 | reverse complement strand
GCGCTTCCCGGCGCGGCGCCAGCGGCACGACGTCGGGATCGGCGGCGGGGCGGCGCGTCCCGGCGATCACGCCGGCGGCCAGCCGCTCCAGGTCGAGCGCGGGCGCGCCCGTCACGAGCGCGCCGCGCAGGTCGCGCAGCACCGCCAGCTCGGCGGTGCACGAGGCGCACGCCGCGAGGTGCGCCTCGACCGCGCGCCGCTCCGGCGCCGCCAGCCGCCCGTGCGCGAGCCCGGGCAGCGCGTCGCGCATCTCCTCGTCGGCGCACTCGGGCGCCCGCCATCCATGGTCACGCATCGACGAACTCCTTCATCGCCCGCACGGCGTTGTGGTAGTGCACCCGGGCCGCCCCCTCCGTGGTCCCCGCGATCTCCGCGATCTCCCGGTACGACCTCCCCTCCCCCACCCGCAGCGTGAAGACCTCGCGCTGCATCGGCGTCAGGCGGCCGAGCGCCGCCGTCAGCCGGGCCTGCGTCTCGTCGGCGACCACCGCGTCGAGCGCGGTGTGCTCCACCGCGGCGTCGGCCTCCTCGTCCGCCTCCCGGGTCCGCCGCCGCGCCGCCGCCCGCCGCCGGTCGAGCACCAGCCGGCGCTCGATCGTGAACAGCCAGGTCCGCAGCGAGCTGTCGGCCCGGAACCCGTCGAGCGCCTGGAACGCGCGCACGAAGGTGTCCTGCACCAGCTCCTCGACCTCGACGCGCTCCCCCAGGCTCGACGCGAAGCGCGCCAGCGCGGGGGCGTGCCGCCGCACCAGCTCGGTCGCGGCCCGCTCGTCCCCCTCCCGCCAGCGCGCCACCAGGGCGGCGTCGATGGCGTCGTCGTCGGTCGGGTCAGCGATCGTCTCGGTCATCACCCATGCGGTAGACGGGCCCCCGGCCCGGGCGTTAAGCTCTCGCGCCGTCCGGGCCGGCGCCACGGCGCTCGGCCCCCGGCAGTCCCCGCTCGCCAGGCGCATGCCCCGCCCCGAGATCATCGCCCACCGCGGGACCCCGCGCGTCCACCCGGAGAACTCCCTCGCCGGCTTCGCCCACGCGCTCGCGCTCGGGGTGGACGGGATCGAGCTCGACGTCCACCTGACCCGCGACGGCGTCCCGGTGGTCCACCACGACCCCGGCCTCGGCGGCGCCGGCCCGCTCGCGGGGCGCTCGATCGTCGACCTGACGCTCGACGAGCTGCGCGCGCACGAGCTCGCCCCGGGCGTCGGCGTCCCCACCCTCGCCGAGACGTGCGCCCTCGCCGACGGCCGGGCCACGCTGTACGTCGAGGTGAAGGCGCGCGACGCCGAGTCGGCGGTGGCCGACGTGCTGGGCGAGAGGGGCGCCGCCGCGCCGGTGCACAGCTTCGACCACCGGGTGCCGCGCGCCGTGCGGCGCCGCGCGCCGGCCACCCCCGCTGGCGTCCTCTCGGTGAGCTACCTGGTCGACAACGTGGCGGCGCTGCGGGCGGCCGACGCGCGCGATTTGTGGCAGCACTGGTCGATGATCGACGCCCCGCTCGTCGAGGCGGTGCACGCCGCCGGGGGGCGCGTCATCGCCTGGACGGTGAACGATCCGATGCACGCCGTCGCCCTCGCCCGCCTCGGCGTCGACGGCATCTGCTCCGACGTCCCCGACGTGATGGCCGGCGCCCTCGCGCCGCGCCGCGACTGAACCCGCGACCCCCGATGCCGACGGCCCGCTCCCCCCTCGCCCTCGCCGCCCTCGCCGCCGCCCTCGCCGGGTGCGCGCGCAGCCGCGCCGCCACGACCCCCGTGCCCGCCCCGGCGGGGCAGCCCCCGGCGGGGCAGCCCGCGGCGGCCGGCCAGCCCGCGTCGGCGGCAGCGGCGGGCACGCCCGCCGGGCGCCCGTCGCTCGCCGGCGCGCTCTCCACCCCCAACGCCGACCCCTTCCCGAGCACCTACCAGCCGGTGACGACGCGGCCGACGGTGATCCGGAACGTCGTCCTGCTCACCGCCACCGGGCCGGCCATCCGCAACGGCGCGATCCTGCTGCGCGACGGCAAGATCGCCGCGGTCGGCCAGACGGTCGACGCGCCGGCCGACGCGCTCGTCGTCGACGGCGGCGGACGCTACGTCACGCCCGGGATCGTCGATACGCACTCGCACCTCGGCGTGTACCCGGCGCCCGGCGTGCAGGCGTTGAGCGACGGCAACGAGGCCACGAACCCGGTGACGGCGCACGTCTGGGCCGAGCACTCGGTGTGGCCGCAGGACCCGCAGTTCCCGCGCAACCTCGCCGGCGGCGTCACCACGCTGCAGGTGCTCCCCGGCTCGGCGAACCTGATCGGCGGCCGCAGCGCCGTGCTGAAGGTCGTGCCGTCGCGCACCGTGCAGGGGATGAAGTTCCCCGGCGCGCGCTACGGGCTCAAGATGGCGTGCGGCGAGAACCCGAAGCGCGTGTACGCGTCGCGCGGGCCGAGCACGCGCATGGGCAACGTCGCCGGCTACCGCGCGGCGTGGATCCAGGCCGAGGGCTACCGCCGCCGGTGGGACGCGTGGCTCGGCGGCAATCGGCAGGCCGACCCACCGACGCGCGACCTGGGACTCGAGACGCTGGCCGAGGTGCTGCGCGGCAACATCTTCGTGCACAACCACTGCTACCGCGCCGACGAGATGGCGCAGATGGTCGACGTGGCGCGCGAGTTCGGCTACCGTATCCGCTCGTTCCACCACGGCGTCGAGGCGTACAAGATCGCCGACCTGATGGCGCGCGACAGCATCTCGGGCTCGGTGTGGTCGGACTGGGGCGGCTTCAAGCTGGAGGCGCTCGACGGCGTGAAGGCCAACCTGCCGATGCTGCACCGCGCCGGCGTGCGCGCGATCACGCACTCCGACGACCCGTCGGGCTCCCAGCGCCTGCTGCAGGAGAGCGCGAAGGCGATGGCCGCCGGCCGCCAGATCGGCATCGACGTGCCGGAGCACGAGGCCATCCGCTGGGTGACGCTCAACGCCGCGTGGGCGCTCGGCCTCGACGACCGCATCGGGTCGCTGGAGGTCGGGAAGAACGCCGACGTCGTGCTCTGGAGCGGCAACCCGTTCTCCGTCTACACCCGCGCCGACCGCGTGTGGATCGACGGGCACCTCTACTACGACCGGAGCGACCCGCGCGAGCAGTGGCGCACCGACTTCGAGCTGGGCTTCGTCCCCGCCCCCGCCGCCGGAGGCACCCGCTGATGCGCGCCCCCCTCACGACCCTCGCCCTCCTCGGCGCGCTCGCGCTCCCCGCGCGCGCGCAGACGGTCGCCATCGTCGGCGGCACCGTTCACCCGGTGAGCGGCCCGAAGCTCGAGAACGCGACGGTGCTGATCCGCGACGGCCGCATCGTCGCCGTCGGGCAGAACGTGCAGGTCCCGGCCGGCGCGCAGCGCATCGACGCCGCCGGCAAGTGGGTGACGCCGGGCTTCATCAACGCCGCCACCACGCTCGGCGTCGTCGAGATCGGCGGCGCCCCCGAGACGCGCGACGTGTCGGCGCGCGGGCGCGACGCGGTGGCCGCGGCGTTCACGGTGTGGGACGGCTTCAACCCGGCGAGCGTGCTCTTCGCGCCGGCGCGCAACGACGGCGTCACCACCGTCGGCGTCGTCCCCGCGGGCGGGCTGATCGCCGGCCAGTCGGCGATGGTCGACCTGGTGGACGGCACCGCCACCGACATGGTGCGGCGCGCCCCCGTGGCGATGGTCGCGACGATGACCGCCCCCGGCGGCCAGGGGAACGTGCCGGCGTCGCGCGGCGAGGTGCAGGTGCGCCTGCGCGAGATCCTCACCGACGTGCGCGCCTACCAGCGCAACCGCGCCGCGTACGACCGCAACGAGTCGCGCGAGCTCGCGGTCAGCCGCGCCGACCTCGAGGCGCTGATCCCGGTGCTGGCCGGGCGCGTCCCGATGCTCGTCGAGGCCGACCGCGCGAGCGACATCGACGCCGCGCTGCGTCTGTCGCGCGAGTTCGGCTTCCGCCTCGTCATCGTCGGCGGCGCCGAGGCGTGGCAGGTCGCCGACCGGCTGAAGGCGGCGAACGTGCCGGTGCTCACCGGCGCGATGAACAACATCCCGGCGAGCTTCTCGACGCTCGGCGCCCGGCAGGAGAACGTCGGCCTGCTGCGGCGCGCCGGCGTCGCGGTCGCGATCATCGGCAACGCCGGCGGCGGCGACGAGGCCTCGTTCAACGTGCGCAACGTGCGCTTCGAGGCCGGCAACGCGGTCGCGTACGGCGCGTCGTGGGACGACGCGCTGCGGGCGGTCACGCTGACCCCCGCCGAGGTGTTCGGCGTCGCCGACCGCGTCGGCTCGCTGGCGGTCGGGAAGGACGCGAACGTCGTCGTATGGAGCGGCGACCCGTTCGAGTTCGCGACGCAGGCGGAGCACGTGTTCATCCGCGGGCGCTCGGTCAAGGCGCCCTCGCGGCAGGACCAGCTGATGGAGCGCTACAAGACGCTGCCGCCGAGCTACCGGCAGCCCTGACGCCCCGGAACGCGACGCGGGGCCGGGCGATCTCGCCCGGCCCCGCGCGCGTTCACAGGTGCTCGCGGTTCCACTCGTTCCGCTCGCCCGGGGGAGCGCCCGGCGCGTCCGGCGGCGGCGCGGCGCTCGGCGAGGCGTCGGCCGCGCCGCCGGTGTCCACCGTGCCGTCGGGGCGGTGCGACGCCCCCGAGTTCCCGCCGAAGTCGCCGTCGCCGGGCGTCGCGCCCGGCTGCGGCGCGCGCCGCGTGATCACGGCCAGCTCGGCCTCCAGGCGGGCCGCCTCGGCCTCGTGCTCGGTGAGGGTGGCGCGGAGTCGCGTCAGCTCCGCGTCCTCGTTCCCCCGCCCCTCGCCGTGGGCGCGGAGGTAGGCGTAGCCCAGCCGCTGGGCGGCCTTGTCGGCCAGCTGGCGGGCGCGGACCTGCTCGAGCCGGATGCGCCCCTCGTCGATCGCCTCCTGGGCGACCTTGCCGGCGCGGTCGAGCTCCTGCTTCATCTTGTCCCACAGTGCCATCGGTCTCTCCTCCGGTAGAGCGGGTCGTCGGACCCTACGGGATCGAGCGGGGCAAGGTTCCGGCCGGAGTCGAACCGGGAAAGACGAACGCCCCCGCCGGGTGGGCGGGGGCGCGTCGTGCTGCCTGTCGCGGAGCGTCCGTACGGCTCAGACCGCCGCCGGGGCGTCGATCGAGACCTCGGCCGGCCGCTCGACCGGGTAGACGCTGACCTTGAGCTGCGACTTGTTCCGGTGCTCGAACTTCACGACCCCGTCGATGAGCGAGTAGATCGTGTAGTCGCGGCCGAGGCCGACGTTCGTGCCCGGGTGCCACTTCGTGCCGCACTGGCGGACGATGATGTTGCCGGCCACCACCTTCTCGCCGCCGTACTTCTTGATCCCGCGGTACTGCGGGTTCGAGTTGCGGCCGTTCTTGGAGGAGCCGACGCCCTTCTTATGTGCCATGGTGAGCTCCCCGTCAGCCGAGGGTGATGTCCTTGATGCGGACTTCCGTGTAGCCCTGCCGGTGCCCCTGCTTGCGGGCGTAGTTCTTCCGGCGCTTGAACTTGAAGACGACGATCTTGTCGCCGAGGCCGTGCTTCACGATCTCCGCCGTCACCTTGGCGCCGGAGAGCGTCGGGACGCCGGTGCGGACGGAGCCGTTGTCGGAGCCGAGGAGCACCTCGTTGAACTCGACGTCGTGGCCCGCCTCGCCCAGGAGCGACGGCACGCGCAGCGTCTTGCCCGGCTCGGCGCGGAACTGCTTGCCGCCGGTGCGGATGATTGCGTAGGTCATGACAGGATACCGAAATGCGGTGATCTGAGAGCCTAGAAGCTTACCAGGCCCGAACTTACGTGTCAACCGGGCCCCGCCGGCCGTGTCAGGCGACCGCGTACTGGTCCGTCACGTCCCGGCCGGCTCCCTTGACCACCAGCTTGAACTCGTCCGGCCGGAGCAGCGGGTCGTCCCGCAGCTCCAGGGTGAAGCCGACGCTCTTCTCCAGCTTCCGGACGAGGTCCTGCTCCTCCGTCAGGACGTGGAGGGCCGTCTCGGGGTGCAACCGGACCGTCAGCGGGTCCCGCTTCCCCTCCGACGCCATCCGCTTGACCGACCGCTCCATCCGCCGCAGCACCGTCTCGGGGGTGAAGATGCGTCCCGTCCCCGCGCACGTCGGGCAGGGCGCGGTCATGCTCTGGAGGTGGCTCTGCCGGACCCGCTGCCGGGTCATCTCGATCAGGCCGAGGTCGCTGACCTGGTAGGCCTTGGTCCGCGCCCGGTCGCGCGAGAGCGCCTGCCGCAGCTCCTGCAGCACCCGGTCGCGGTTCGACTGCGTCTCCATGTCGATGAAGTCGCAGACGATGATCCCGCCCACGTCGCGCAGCCGGAGCTGGCGGGCGACCTCGCGCGCCGCCTCGACGTTGGTCTTGAGCGACGTCTTCTCGGGGTCCTTCTTCCCGACGAAGCGCCCCGAGTTCACGTCGACCGACACGAGTGCCTCGGTCGGCTCGATGATCAGGTAGCCGCCCGAGGGCAGGTCGCACCGCCGCTTGAACAGGTCGCGGATCTCGGTCTCGATCTCGTACCTGTCGAACAGCGGCACCGGCTCCTCGTAGAGCTTCACCCGGTCCGCCAGCTCGTCCGCCGCGATCCCCTTCAGGTACTCCTGGATCTCGTGGAAGACCGGCTTCGAGTCCACGACCAGCGAGTCGACCTTGTCGCTGAACAGGTCGCGCACCAGCCCGCGCGTCAGGCTGGTCTCCTCGTGGATCAGCGCCGGCGCCCGCATGAAGCGCGTCTTCCGCTTGATGCGCTTCCAGTTGTTCATGAGCGTCGACAGCTCGCGCCCGAACGTCTCCTGGCTGGCGTCCTCGCTGACGGTGCGCACGATCACCCCGCCCTCCCCCGGCGGGAGGACGGCGCCGGCCATCTCCTTCAGCTTCCGGCGCTGGTCGCGCTCCGAGATCTTGCGGCTCACGCCGACGCGCGACGCGTGCGGCATGTAGACGAGGAAGCGCCCGGCGAGCGAGACCTGCGCGGTGACGCGCGGCCCCTTCGTCGAGATCGGCTCCTTGGACACCTGGACGAGGAGATCCTGCCCCTTCTTCAGGACGTCCTGGATGGGGGGCGCCTCCTTGCGCGGGCGCCGCCCGCCGCCGTTGCTCCGCGGCTTCCCCTCGGCGTCGTCCTCGTCGTCGTCCTCGTCAGGCTCCTCGGGGTCCTCGTCCTCGTCGAAGACGAGGTCGGAGGCGTGGAGGAACGCGCTCTTCTCGGTGCCGATGTTGACGAACGCCGCCTGGATGCCCGGCAGCACCGCCTCGACCTTGCCGAGGTACACGTCGCCGACCATGCGGCGGCTGTCCGGACGGTCGACCAGCAGCTCGACGAGCTGGTCGTCCTCCAGGATCGCCACCCGCGTCTCGCGCGGCGAGGCGTTGATGAGGATGTCGCGCTTCATGACCGACGGCCCCGGCGCCACTCGCCGACGGAGCGGCGCGGCGGGCGGGGCCCGACGAGAAGGTGGGGGCGGCCGGAGCCGGGAGGGGTCCCGGCTCGCGCGGCGCACCTGCGGGGCGTCTGCTCCCGGCGAGGTCGATCGTCCACGCGCCGCCCGGCCGGACGGCGTCGCCGCGGGGCGGCCGCCACGTGGCGGCACGTCCGGGCGCGTCCGGCGTGGAACGAGGGCGCATGCGATCGGGGCTCGGGGAGGGCGCGTGGCCGCACGCGGCGGCACGCGCACCGACGCCGGTACGTTACCGTCCGGTGGCGTCCCTCGGCAATGCGCGCTCCCTCCGTCGCGCTCAGCCGCCGCGGCGCCAGGTCCAGTAGGCGAGCCACGCCATCACCGCCGCGTAGCCGAGCGCCGCCTGCCACTCGCGGTGGAACAGGTAGAGCTTGAGGTCGAATGGCGGCGCGTCGGCCGCGACGTGCCCGTTCCCGCTCCCCCGCCACGGCGTCAGCCGCGGCACGAACGCCGGCACGTGCCGCTCCCACTCGGCGTACGCCTCCGGGAACCGCGCGCGCACGAAGTCGCGCTCGCGGCGGATGACCGGGGCGTACACCAGCAGCCAGAAGCCGGCGACCGCCAGCAGCAGCGTCCAGTGCACCGCCAGCGCGCACCCGGCGGCGAGGAGGAAGCTCCCGAAGTACAGCGGGTTGCGCGTGTGCGCGTACGGCCCCGTGGTCGCCAGCCGGTCGTTCTTGACGATGTGCCCGGCCGCCCACGCGCGGATCAGCAGCCCGACCAGCGCCACCGCGCCGCCGACCGCGACGGAGCCCCACGTGAGCGCGTCCGACCGCGTGGCCGCCCACAGGTACAGGGCGGCCACGACGAACCCCAGCGGCACGCGCAGCCGCTGGATGGAGAACGGCTTGCTCAATCCGCGAGCTCCCGCAGCAGGTGCCGCGCGATCACCAGGCGCTGGACCTCGCTCGTCCCCTCGCCGATCTCGCAGATCTTCGCGTCGCGCATCATGCGCTCGACCGGGTAGTCCTTGGTGTAGCCGTAGCCGCCGTGGATCTGGATCGACTTGATCGTGGCGCGCATCGAGAGCTCGGAGCAGAACAGCTTGGCCATCGCGGCCTCCTTGCCGAACGGCCGCCCCTCCTGCGCCAGCCGCGTCGCGGCGTACAGCAGGTGCTTCCCGGCCTCGATCTCGGTCGCCATGTCGGCGAGGGGGAACGAGATCCCCTGGAAGTTCACGATCGCCTGCCCGAACTGCTTGCGCTCCGTGCTGTACTTGAGCGCCGCCTGGAACGCGCCCTCCGCGAGCCCGAGCGACAGCGCCGCGATCCCGATGCGCCCGGCGTCGAGCGTGCGCATGAAGTTGATGAAGCCCATCCCCTCCTCGCCGAGGAGGTTCTCCGCCGGGACCTCGACGTCCTCCATGATCAGCTCCGAGGTGTCCGACGCGCGCCACCCGAGCTTGTCCTCCTTCTTCCCCGCCCGGAACCCGGCGAGCGGCGTGATCGAGTCGTCGTGCCCGACGCCGACCTCGCGCGCCTTCGCGAGGTCGCACGTCTCCTTGGTCAGGATGAACGACGAGATCCCCTTCGTCCCCTTCGACGGGTCGGTCACCGCGGTGGCGACGAACACCTCGCCCACCGAGCCGTGCGTGATGAAGCGCTTGGCGCCGTTCAGCACGTAGTGGCCGTTCTTCCGGACCGCCGTCGTGCGCGTGCCGCCCGCGTCGCTGCCGGCGTCGGGCTCGGTCAGCCCGAACCCGCCGAGCACCTTGCCGCTGGCCAGCAGCGGGAGGTAGGCCGCCTTCTGCGCCGCGGTGCCGAAGTAGAAGATCGGCGAGGTGCCCAGCGTCGTGTGCGCGGAGATGGTGATCGCGTGCGACGCGTCCACCTTCGCCATCTCGTGGATCGCGAGGATGTAGCTGGTCAGGTCGAGCCCCGCCCCGCCCACCTCCTCCGGCCACGGCACGCCGAGGAGCCCGAGCTCCCCCATGCGCTTGATGTTCTCCCAGGGGAAGGTCGCCTCCTCGTCGTGCTTCGCGGCGACGGGGAGGACCTCGTCCTGCGCGAAGGCGCGCACCATCTCGCGCACCGCGTGGTGTTGCTCGGAGAAGTACTGCGACTCGTCCATGGCTGGCGTGGGGGGTGGGAGACGTGCCGGCGCCGGGCGCGGCAGCCCCGAAAGGTCGCCACCGCGCCCGCGCGGCACCAGCGGCACCAGCGGCGGCCGCTCAGGCGGCCTCGGTGCCTTCCCCGTTACGCAGGGCGGCCAGGAAACGCGGCCCGTACTTCTCCAGCTTCGCCGGCCCGACGCCGCGGACCTCCCCCATCGCCGCCAGCGTGCGCGGGCGGCGCACCGCCAGCTCGGCCAGCGTGCGGTCCGGGAACACCACGTACGCCGGCACCTGCTCGGCGCGCGCCAGCTCCCCGCGCAGCGCCTTGAGCGCCCCGAACAGCGCCGCGTCCTCGGGCCCCATCACCAGGTCCTGCGCCGGCGCCGGCGCGGACTCGCGCCCGCCCCCCGACGCGCGGGACCGCGAACGCCCGCCCCCGGGCTTCGGCACCGCGGTCGGCAGCGCCGGCGCCACCACCTCGTGCTTCACCCCGAGGCAGTTGTCGCACCCGCTGCACGCGTTCCCCGCCGCCGGGTCGCCGAAGTACCGCAGCACGAAGTGGCGCCGGCACCCGGTGTGGTAGGCGTAGCGCTGCATCGCGTCGAGCTTGGACAGCTCGGCGCGCCGCCGGCGCTCCAGCGCGTGCCAGTCCACCGGCGCGTCGGCCAGCGGACGCCGCGGGTCGGCCAGCCGCATCCCCCCGCCGGCCCGCTCGACGACTACGAACTGGCGCCCCTGCAGCGCCTCGAGCACCGGAAGCGCCCCCGGCCCCCCGCCGAGCCCCGGCGGCAGCGTGTCGAGGTCGACCACCGCCCCGGTCTCCAGCTGCTTCCCGGCCACCCGCCAGAGGGCGCGCAGCAGCTCGAGCGACATCGGGTCGCCCCCGAGCTCGCGCTTGATGCGCTCGGGCGTGGCCAGCAGCCGCACGAACACGCGCGACGGCGACTCCGACTCGCTGCGCAGCACCTCGGCCTGCGCCAGCACGCGCAGCGCGCTCTCGACCTCGCGCGCGCTCACCTTCCCCGGCAGCGCGACCGCGAGTTCCTCGGCGCCGTAGTCCACGAGTCCGGTGCGGTCGGCGTCGCGGCGCAGCCGCTCGTGCACCTGCTCGACCAGCTTTCGCTCCGGGTACGCACCCTTGATGAAGAACTCGTGCGTGAAGCGGTCGGGGAACGAGTGCAGGAGGAACACCTCGCTGGGGAGCCCGTCGCGCCCCGCGCGCCCCGCCTCCTGGTAGTACGCCTCGAGCGAGCCGGGCATGGCGTGGTGCACGACGAGCCGCACGTTCGGCTTGTCGATCCCCATCCCGAACGCGTTGGTGGCGACGATCGCGCGCACCTGCTCGTGCATGAACGCGTCCTGCACCTCGTGCCGGTGCGCGTCGTCGAGCCCCGCGTGGTACGCGACCGCGGGGATGCGCGCCCGCCCGAGCACCTCGGTCACCCGCTCCACCGCCTTGCGCGTGGACGCGTAGACGACCGCCTGCCCGTCGTTGCGCGCCAGCACGTCGGCCAGCGCCTGGTCCTTCTCCCGGTCGCCCTTCACCGGCACCACGTGGTAGTGCAGGTTCTGCCGGTCGAACCCGGTGATGACCGTCTCGGGGTCGCGCAGGTCGAGCTGGGCCGCGATGTCGCGGCGCACCTCGGGCGTCGCCGTGGCGGTGAGCGCGATCGTGACCGGGTCGCCCAGCGCCGCGCGCACGCGCCGCATGCGGAGGTACGACGGGCGGAAGTCGTGCCCCCACTCGCTGATGCAGTGCGCCTCGTCGACGGCCAGCAGCGAGACGCCCATGTCGCGCAGCCGCTCGGCGGTGTTGCCGAAGTCGAACCGCTCCGGGGCGACGTAGAGCAGCTTGAGCTCCCCGCGCGCCGCCCGCTGGAACCGCTCGTTGGCCTGCGCGCTCGTGAGCGTGCTGTTGACGAACGCCGCCGGCAGCCCGCGCGCGGTCAGCGCGTCGACCTGGTCCTTCATCAGCGAGATGAGCGGCGACACGACGACCGTCAGCCCCGGCAGCACGAGCGCGGGCACCTGGAAGCACAGCGACTTCCCGCCGCCCGTCGGGAGGATGACGAGCGTGTCGCGCCCCTCGAGCACCGCCTGCACCGCGCGCTCCTGCCCGGCCCGGAACTCCGGGTAGCCGAAGCGCGCCCGGAGCAGCGCGCGGGCGTCGTCGAGCGTCGGGGCGTGCGCGGAGGCGGTCACGGGCGGCATGCGGGGAAGCTACGGACGGCGGGCGCCCGCCGCGTACCGGACGGGCGCGGCGGGGACGATTCGGACGCGCGCGGGCCGGCCGCGCTCAGACCGCGCGGGCGAAGTGCCCGCGCGTGAACGCCGGGCCGACCGCCGCGCGCACGGCGGCCACGTCCGGCCGCCCGCCCGCCGCCAGCGCGTCGAGCGCGCCGCGGTAGCCGGCGACGATCTCGCGCACCGGATCGCCGGCCACGTTGAACACCGCCTGGTACCCGCGGATCCCCGCCCGCCAGAGCCGCGGCAGCGCCTCGGCGCCCTCGACCGGGCGCGAGTGCAGCAGCCGGTTGCGGCACGCCGAGTCGGTGGCCACCGGGAAGGCGTAGCCGGCCGGGTCGGTGAGCTGGACGTTGGTGTGCTTCTGCACGCACAGGTCGCGGCAGGTGGTCGGCACCCGGTCGAACGCCGCCGACAGCACGCAGTGCTCGATGGTCATCCCCTCGGGGCGGCCGTAGACGAACGCGTCGAAGCCGTCGCCGTCCCACGGCGCGACGACCTGCGCCATCTCATCGGCCGTCAGCTCGACCGAGAGCGTCACCCGGCGCGCGCCGAGCCGGAAGATCTCGGCCGCCGTGTGCTGGTTGAACGCGTTGACCGCGTAGTCGGCGACCACGTCGCGCCCCGCGCGCCCCTGCTCCATCACCAGGCCGAGGTGCCCGCTGAGCAGCGGCAGCTCGAGCGCCAGCCACTTCTCGAGCGCGCGCCGCTCCTCGGGGCGCACGATGCTGGGCGTGCGCAGCCGGAAGGCCACGCCGCGCTCGGCGAGCGCGTCGCGCAGCGCCCGGACGCGCGCCAGCGGCGGCGCCGGGTGGCGGAGGAACGGGTCGAGCACGACCTCGGTGGCGCCCCCGTCGGCCGCCGCGAGCGCGTCGTCGGCCGTGTACACCGACGCCCGCAGCGCGTACGGCGCCGCCGGCGCGGCCGGCACCTCGGAGACCACGCGCACGCGCCCGATCGCCGCCGCGATGCGCTCCTCGCGCTCGGCGAGCATCGCCTGGCGCGCCCAGTCGCGGTGCAGCAGCAGCTCGTCGGTCGCCTCCTGCCGCAGCCGGTTCAGCTCGGACACGGGGAGGAACAACCCGACGCCCAGCCCGGCCGTGTCCACCGTCGTCAGCGCGAACGGCGTCTCGCCCAGGCGCCCGAGCTGCTCGCGCAGCTGGGCGTCGTCGAGCGCGCGCTTGGAGGCGGGCGCGAGCGCGACCTCGCTGCGCACCGTGACCTCGTCGTCGCCGGCGCGGAAGACGGCCTTGAGCGGGCCGCCGGCGTGGCCGAACAGGCGCACGTCGAGGCGCGTGCGGTTCCCGGGCGCGGTGGCCGGCAGCGGCGCCTAGCTCGCGCGGGCGCGCTCCCGCAGCGCCGCGAGCGACGTGCGC
>NZ_JARGEK010000111.1 GCF_029211165.1 Roseisolibacter sp. H3M3-2 | reverse complement strand
GCCGCGCGCGCGTCATCCGCCCCCCCGCCGTGGGCCCGGCCGCGCGCGCGGCGCCGAGCGCCGCCGACGCGGTGCCGGGGACGCGCGGGTCGAAGTGGATCGCCGGCGCGACCTCGTTGGGGAGCGGCACCTTGTGCAGCGCCTCGATCTGCGCGAGCTGCCGCTTGAGCCCCTCGACCAGCGACGCCTTCTCCTGCTCGTCGAACTCCAGCCCCGCGATCTCGGCGGCCGCGGCGACGCTGGCCGCGGTCACCTCGGCGCCCTCGGCGACGCGCGCCCACAGGACGCCGGGGAGGAGGGTCGAGCCCAGCCCCACCGAGGCGAAGTAGCCGAGGAAGGCGCGGCGGTCGGGGGGCGTCGTGGCGGCGGTGGCGTCCATGGGCGGGGCGGGGGCGCGGGGGGCGCGGACCGGGGTCGATCGACTCTGGCCGCGCGTCTCACCCGTGAGGTAATTTCCGGGTGCCATGTCGTCCAGCCGCCGCCCCTCGCCCCCCGACGTCTCCCCGGCCGAGCGCGACGCGCTCCGGCTCTGGGTCGTGCTGTCGCGCGCCCACGCGGCGATCGCGACCCACGCCGCCGCCGACGTCGCCCGCCACGGGCTGACCCTCGCCGAGTTCGGCGTCCTCGAGGCGCTCTACCACAAGGGGCCGATGCTCCTGGGCGAGGTGCAGCGGTCGCTGCTCGTATCCAGCGGCGGCGTCACCTACCTGGTGGACCGGCTGGAGCAGCGCGGGCTGGTGCGCCGCGACAAGTGCGCCGAGGACCGGCGGGCCCGCTACGCGGTGCTCACCGACGCCGGGACGGCGTTCGTGCGCGAGGTCTTCCCGCAGCACGCCGCCGCCGTGGCCGGGGCGATGGCCGGGCTCTCCGCGGACGAGCAGCGGGTCGCCCGTTCCCTGCTGCGCACGCTCGGCACCCAGGCCGCCGAGCTCGAGGCCGAGCAGGAGCGCGAGCCGGCGGCGTAGCGCGTGGGAAACACGGGGCGTGGGAATTGCGCTAGAATCTCAGCGCTGAGAGTTGTACCTCCCTACCCACGCCCCCAGCCATGCCCGCGAACGTCCTGATCCCGTTCTACAGCACCTTCGGCCACGTCCACCAGATGGCGCTCGCCGTCGCCGAGGGGGCGCGCTCCGTCCCCGGCACCGAGGTCCGGGTGCGCCGCATCCCCGAGCTGGAGGCCGCGCGCGCCGCCATGAGCGGGATGGAGTGGTACGTGAAGGCCCAGGAGGCGATGGCCGACATCCCCGAGGCGACGCACGACGACCTGCGGTGGGCCGACGGGATCGTGTGGGGGACGCCGACGCGCTACGGCAACATGACCGCCCAGATGAAGCAGTTCCTCGACACGCTGGGCGGGCTGTGGGCGAAGGGGGAGCTGGAGGACAAGGCGACCGGCGTCTTCACCAGCACGGCCAACGTGGGCGGCGGGCAGGAGACGACGATCCTGACCTCGCTCGTCCCGCTGCTGCACTTCGGCATGGTGTTCGTCGGCACGCCGTACGGGCAGAACCCGGGGATCTTCGGCGCCGAGGGGCGCGGCGGCTCGCCGTACGGCCCCGGCACGGTGGCCGGCCCCGACGGCTCGCGCCAGCCGATCGAGAGCGAGCTGCAGGTCGCCCGCAACCTGGGGAGCCGGGTCGCGCTGGTCGCCGCCGCGCTCCGCCCGGTGCGCCTGAAGGAGCCGCACGGGCAGCAGCCGGACGCGCCGGCGTACCGCACGGAGGGCTGAGGGGCGAGTCAGCTCCTCGCTCGACGCTCGACGCTCGACGCTCGACGCTGGCCGAGCGTCGAGCGTCGAGCGTCGAGGGGGGCGTAACTTTTCGCCGGCGCGGGTCGTAGTGTTGGTACGATGGTCACGATCCTGATCGAGGGCGTCCTCTTCGCCGCGTTCGTCGCGGTGGCGGTCGCCCTCGTTGCGTACGGGGTGTTCGGGCACACCCCCCTGGGCCTCTGGGCCCGCCAGACCGCCAACCGCCGCCGCATCGACCGCGCGCAGGACCTGCGCTGCGCGATCCACGGCGACCTGGAGGAGCGCGACCTCGTCCGCCTGCCGACCGGCGAGCGGATCTGCCCGCACTGCTACGCGGAGACTCTCGATGGGATCGTCTGACGATCCGACCGGCGGCGACGCCTCGACCATGGCGTCGTCCGCCCCCTCGCTCGCCGACGCGCTGCGTGGGATGGGCGCCAGCTACACCCCCGACGTCGGGCGCCGCGGGCGCCGCGCCGCGGCCGGCGGCGAGCCCCCGCGCGGCGGCGACGCCGGGCGCGTGGTGAAGCGCGTCTTCCTCGGCATCGCCGGCGTGATCGCGCTGGCCGTGCTCGCGCCGTCGATGGTCACGTACGTGAACCCGGGGCACGTCGGCATCGTCATCCACCGCACCGGCGGCGGCGTCGACAAGACGCCCCTCGGCCCGGGGCTGCACGCGCGCAACCCCCTGCTCACGGCGATCGAGGAGTACCCGACGTTCATGCAGACGCTCGTCCTCACCCGCGGCGGCGCCGACGGGCAGGGGAACGACGAGATCAACGTGAACTCGCAGGAGGGGCAGCCGCTGTCGCTCGACGTGTCGATGAGCTTCGAGCTCGACCCGGCGCGCGTGCCGCAGCTCTACCAGACCTTCCGCACCGACATCGAGACGATCCAGCACGGCTACGTGAAGCAGGCGATCCGCCAGGCGCTGCAGGAGGTCGTCGGCTCCGAGCAGATCGCCGACATCATCGGCCCCAAGAAGGCCGAGGCGGTGAACGCGACGCAGGCGCTGCTGTCGCAGCGGCTGTCGCCCTACGGCATCGTGGTCAAGCAGTTCACGCTCAACGAGCTGCGCGCCCCCGAGTCGGTGATGCAGGCGATCAACGCCAAGAACGTGATGCAGCAGCAGGCGCTGACGGCGCAGAACGAGCTGCAGAAGAACCAGTTCCAGGCGCAGGGCGACTCCATCAAGGCGGCCGGCCGCGCGAAGGCGATCACCGCCGAGGCCGAGGCGCAGGCGCGCGCCAACCAGCTCCTCTCGGCGAGCATCACGCCGACGCTGGTGCAGTACGAGCTGATGAAGCGGTGGGACGGGAAGCTGCCGACGGTGAGCGGGGGGGCGACGCCGATGATTCAGTTGCCCAACCCGAAGGACTGATGGGGCGGGAGTCGTAACGGCGGGAGTCTTCACGGCGGGAGTCGTAACAGCGCACTGCGCAGTATCGACTCCCGCAGTAGTGACTCCCGTAGTCGCGACTCCCGCCTCACTCGCTTTCCGGTCTTCCGAACATCAGCTGCACCCACGCCAGGTCCTTCGGCCGCGCGAACACGTACGCATGATCCCCCGTCGCCAGCGCCGTGTCCCCCTTGGGCGCGAGCAGCTCGCGGCCGCGCACGATCAGCACGATGCTCGCCCCCTCGGGGAAGTCGAGCTCGCGGAGCGGGACGCCGGCGACGGCGAGCGCCTCGCTGACGTGGAACGACAGCAGCGACCCCTCGAGCGGCTGCATGCTCTCGATCTCGAGCACCGCGCGCGGCGCCGGCGGCTCCCCCGACTCGAGGCCGAGGCGGCGCGTCACCCACGGCACCGTCGCGCCGGGGACGAGCGCGTTGACGACGACGATGAAGAAGACGACGTCGAACACGCGCCCCGCGCCGGGCGCCCCCGCCAGCACCGGGAAGGTCGCGAGGATGATCGGCACCGCGCCGCGCAGCCCCACCCACCCGACGTAGGCGACCTCGCGCCGCGGGAAGCGGAAGGGCGCGAGGCACAGCGCCACCACCAGCGGGCGCGCGACGACGGCCAGGAAAAGCGCGAGCGCCAGCCCGATCCCCGCCACCTCGGCGAGCCGCGACGGGAACACCAGCAGCCCGAGCACGAGGAACATCACGATCTGCCCGAGCCACGCCAGCGCGTCGTGCACGCGCAGCAGCCCGGGGCGGAACGGCAGCGGCCCGTCGCCGATCAGCACCGCGGCCACGTACACGGCGAGGAAGCCGCTCCCGTGCAGCCGCGTCGTGACGCCGAAGGCGAGGCACGCGAGCCCCAGCGTGAGGGCGGGGTACAGCCCGCCCGCCGCGAGCCGCACGCGGCCGAGCAGCAGGCGGCCGGCGCGCCCGACCACCACGCCCATCGCCGCGCCGACGACCAGCTCGCGCGTCACGTCGAACGCCAGCTGCCCGACCGAGAGCCCGCCCGGCGCCAGCAGCGCGCCGGTGAGCGCGGTCGTCAGCAGCACCGCCATCGGGTCGTTGAGCCCCGACTCGACCTCCAGCGTCGTGCCGACGCGGCGCTTGAGGCTGATCCCGCTGGTCTTGAGCACGGTGAACACCGCCGCCGCGTCGGTCGACGACACGACGGCGCCGAGGAGCAGCGCCAGCGGCCAGTCGAAGCCGAGCAGGTGCGCGGCGACGCCGACCAGCGCCGCCGTCCCCGCGACGCCGACCGTCGCCAGCACGCCGGCGGGGCGCGCCACCGCGCGCACGTGCGTCAGCGGCGTGTTCAACCCGCCGTCGAACAGGATCAGCACCAGCGCGACGGTCCCGATGCGGAACGCGAAGCGGTAGTCCTCGAACGGGATGCCGAGCACCCCCTCGGAGCCGGCCAGCACGCCGATGCCGAGGAACACGAGCGCCACCGGCACCGCGAGGCGCTGCGACGCGCGGCTGAACAGCACGCTCGTCGCCAGCACCGCGCCGAACGCGGCGAGCAGGATAGCGGTCGCGAGCGGCTCGGTCTCGTTCACGCGGCCCCCACCGCCCCGACGGGGCCGACGGCGGCCGCGGCCCCCGCGCGCGGCGCGTCGAGCGCGGCCAGCGGGCGCTCGGCGTCGGCCGGCGCGCAGCCGAGCGCCGCCAGCGCGTAGCGCGCCATGCCGAGAGCGAGCTGGTGCTCCCCCATCAGCGCGTGCCCCACCCCCATGCGCTCGAACTGCTCCTGCGCCTCGGCGCTGTGCGTGCGAACGACGGCGTCGATGCCGGGCTGCGCGCGGCGCGCCTGCTCGACGACGTGGCGCGCGTGGTACGGGTCGGGCGCGGCCACCACGAGCAGGCGCGCGCGCTCCGGGTGCGCCTGCGGCTGCTCGCCGGCGCGCCCGGCGTCGCCGAACACCGCCGGCACGCCGTCGCCGCGCAGCGCCTCGACCGCGCGCCGCTCGCGCTCGACCACCCGGATCGGCACCCCCTCGCCGGCCAGCGCCAGCGCCATGGTGCGCCCGACGCGCCCGTGCCCCACCAGCACGACGTGCCCGTCGAGCTCGGGGGCCAGCGCGTCGAGCAGCCGCGGGCGCGCGGCCAGCCACCGCTCGAGCGCCCCGGCGGCCGCCTGCAGCAGCGGGTTGAGGCCGATGGTGAGCAGCGCCGCCGCGAGCACGAGCTGGCGCCCGGCGTCGGGGAGCACGCCGAGCGCGACGCCGAGGCCGGCGAGGATGAAGGAGAACTCCCCCACCTGCCCGAGCGCCGCCGCGACGCCGAGCGCGCCGCGCGCGGGGACGCCGAGGCGGAGCAGCAGGACGAGCGGCACGAGCGCGTTGCCGACGACGACGACCGCCACCGCGGCCAGCACGTGCCACGGGTCGCGCGCCACCACCGCGGGGTCGAACAGCATCCCCGCCGACACGAAGAACAGCACCGCGAACGCGTCCTGCAGCGGGAGCGCGTCGGCGCCGGCCTGGTAGCTGAGGTCCGACTCGCTCAGCACGACGCCCGCGAAGAACGCGCCGAGCGCCGCGCTCACGCCGAAGAGCAGCGAGGCCCCCATCGCGATCCCGAGCGCGGTGGTGAGCACGGCGAGGGTGAACAGCTCGCGCGAGCCGGTGCGCGCCACGCGCGCCAGCAGCCACGGCACCGCGCGGCGCCCGACGACGAGCATCAGCGCGACGAACGACGCGACCTTGGCGAGCGTCACCGCCAGCGCGCCCCACGGGTCGCCGCCGCCCCGCGCGCCGATCGGCGTCCCGGCCGGCGCGAGCGCGGGGAGGAGCACGAGGACGAGGACCATCGCCAGGTCCTGCACCACGAGCCACCCGACGGCGGTGCGCCCGTCGGCGGTGTCGAGCCGGCCGCGCGCCTCGAGGGTGCGCAGCACGACGACGGTGCTCGACACCGACAGGGCGAGCCCGAACACGAGGGCGGCACCCCACGCCCACCCCCACCCGCGCGCGACCGCGGCCCCGAGCGCCGCGGCGACGGCCACCTGCAGCAGCGCGCCGGGGAGCGCGACGCGCCGCGCCGCCAGCAGGTCGCGCGGGGCGAAGTGCAGCCCCACGCCGAACATCAGCAGGATGACGCCGAACTCCGCCAGCTGCCCGGCCAGCGCGACGTCGGCCACCCGCCACGGCGCCGCCGGCCCCAGCGCGACCCCGGCCAGCAGGTACCCGGCGAGCGGCGGCAGCCCGAGGCGCGCCGCCCCCACGCCGAGCGCGAACGCCAGCGCGAACGTGATGGCGAGCGTGGCGAGGAGGGCGGTCTCGTGGGGCATGCCGGGAGGGAAACACTCCGGCGGGCGGCTGCCAAGACTTTCCGTCGACTGAACGGGCGGGAGTCGCTACTGCGGGAGTCGTCAGAGCGGGAGCCGTGACCGCGCACTGCGCCGTAGAGACTCCCGCCGTTGTGACTCCCGCAGTAGCGACTCCCGCCGTATCCGTTCCCGCCCTACCGGGTCGTCAATCGTCCCGGTAGTACGCCGTGATGGCCCGCCGCATCAGGAGCGCGACCACCTCGCGCGGGTCGTCGTCGGGGCGCAGGGGGCGGACGCTGGCGTGCAGCAGCTCCTTCAGGCGCGCCAGCATGCGCTCCACGGGCTCGTCGTAGACGCGGGCGCGGCGCACGAACAGCGACAGCGCCCGGTCGAGCTCCGCCCCCGGCCGGTCGCGCAGGGTGATGGCGCGCGCGAGCGCGGTGGCGGCGGGGTCGGGCGGGGGAGCGGAGACGGAGAGCATGGCGGTGGTCCGGCGTGGGGGGACCACCATGTTCGGCGGGCGGTGTCCCCGACGGCCCGCGATCGCGTCTCGGCGCGGTAACGGCGAAGAGCAGGGTACGGCGCAGTGCAGGGGACGGCGCAGAGCGGGGTGAACCGAACACAAGGGGAGTTCGCAGAGCGGGGTACGGCGGACCAATCGGCTACGGGCTCGTAGGTCCGCCGCACCCCGGTCTTCGCCGCACCCGGGTTCGTCGTATCCCGATCTCCGCCGCACCCTGCCCTGCGAGGTACCCCGAACTTCGTCCCACCCCCGCCCTACGAAGTACCCCCTCCCGCCTTACTCCGCCGTCCGCACCATCTCGACGTGCTCGATCCCGTCCTCGTCGTACGGCTCCCCCTCCGTGACGAACCCCAGCCCCCCGTAGAACCGCTCGAGGTACCGCTGCGCCCCGATGCGGATCGGCGCCCCCGGCGCCAGCGCCGCCACCCGCGCGATCGCCTCGGTCATCAGCGCCCGCCCCATCCCCGTGCGCCGCACGTCGGGGTTCGAGACGACGCGCCCGATCGACGCCTCGGCGTACTTCACCCCCGGGCGGAACAGCCGCGCGTAGGCGCCGAGCCGCGGGGCGCCGTCGGCGTCGCGCGTCCAGCCGAAGAGGTGCCACGCCTCGGCGTCGCTGCCGTCGGCGTCGAGGTACGGGCAGGTCTGCTCGACGACGAACACGCGCTGCCGCAGCTGGAGCGCCGCGTACAGCTCGTCGAGCGTCAGCTCGGCCCACGGGACGCAGCGCCAGGTGAGGGGAGTCATGCCGACATGCTAGCCGGGGCGCCCCGCCGCCGGAACGGCCGCGGGGCGTGTAGCCTTCCCGCATGCCGCCCATCGTCCGCACCGTCTTCCTCCTCACGCTGTCGAACGTCTTCATGACGTACGCGTGGTACGGCCACCTGCGCACGCTCGCCGACCGGCCGTGGTGGATCGCGGCCCTCCTGAGCTGGGGGATCGCGCTGTTCGAATACCTGCTGCAGGTCCCCGCCAACCGCATCGGCTTCACCGTGCTGACGCTCCCGCAGCTGAAGATGCTGCAGGAGGTGATCACGCTACTGGTGTTCGTCCCGTTCAGCGTGCTGTACCTGAAGCAGGCGCCGCGGCTCGACTTCCTGTGGGCGGGGCTGTGCCTGTGCGGGGCGGTGTACTTCGTGTTCCGCGGGCACGGGAGCTAGCGGCGCGGCTGCTCGGCTGCGCGGCTGCGCGGCTGCGCAAGAGCAACGGCCAGGAATCGGATGCTTCGGATGCAACGGATCCGTCTCATCCGAAGCATCCGATTCCCTGAAGGTTGAACCATGAGCGGCCGCGACCGGGGGCATGGCGTGGGAGGGTCGCACGTCGCAGCTCGCAACTAGATTCCCGCCATGCCGAGAGTCCCCTTCGACCAGCTCCCCGACGACGCCCGCCTCTGGGTGTTCGCCGCCGCCGACCCGCTCGACGGCGACGCGGCCGCGCGCCTGCTCGCCGCCGTCGACGGGTTCCTCGACCGGTGGGCCGCGCACGGCGTGCCGCTGACGTGCGCGCGCGACTGGCGCGACGACCGCTTCCTCGCCGTCGCCGTCGACCAGTCGCGCGAGGGGGCGTCGGGGTGCAGCATCGACGGCCTGTTCCGCACGCTGCAGGGGCTCGCCCCCGCGCTCGGCACCACGCTGCTCGGCGGGGGGCGCGTCTACTGGCGCGACGCCGACGGCGGCGTGCGGTGCGCCGAGCGCGCGGAGTTCGGGCGCGCCGTCACGGGGGAGCCCACCGTGTTCGACACCACCGTGGCCACCGCCGGCGACTGGCGCGCGCGCTTCGAGCGCCCGCTGCGCGAGTCCTGGCACGCGCGGCTGGTCGCGTGACCCCCGAGGTCCGCGCCTGGCTCTCGGCGTTCCCGCACCTCGGGCTGCTCGAGACGCTCGGGATCGCCCTCACCGACGCGTCGGCCGAGCGGGTGGTGGGGACGATGCCCGTCGGCCGCGCCGTGCACCAGCCGTTCGGGCTCCTGCACGGCGGCGCGTCGGTGGCGCTCGCCGAGTCGGTGGCGTCGATCGGCGCCACGCTCGCCTGCGACCACGCGCGCGAGATGGCCGTGGGGCTGGAGATCAACGCCAACCACGTGCGGTCGGTGCGCGACGGCGTCGTGACCGCCGTCGCCACGCCGCTGCACGTCGGGCGCAGCACCCAGGTCTGGGACGTCCGGATCACGGACGAGCGGGACCGCCTCGTGTGCGTGTCCCGCTGCACCCTCGCCGTCGTCCCGCGGCAGCGCGACGCGGCTCAGCGGGACGCGGCTCAGCGCGCCGGCTGAGCCGCCGGCGGCGGCGCCAGCCGCGCCAGGCAGTCGTCGGACCAGCGGCGGACGTCGTACGCCGCCACCCGCTGCCGCAGCCGCCGCATCCGCACCCGCCGCTCGGCGGGCGACAGGTCGAGCGCGCGCTCGTACGCCGCCGTCAACGCCTCGGGGTCGCGCGGGTCCACCTGCAGCGCCGCGCGCAGCTCCGCGGCCGCGCCCGCGCGCTCGCTCAGCACCAGCACCCCCTCGTCGTCGGTGCGCGTGGCGACGAACTCCTTGGCGACCAGGTTCATCCCGTCGCACAGCGGCGTCACCAGCATCACGTCGGCGGCCAGGTAGAGCGCCGCCAGCCCCGTGGCGTCGACGCTCCCGTACACGTAGTGCACCGGCTGGTGGTCGGCGGTGCCGTGGCGGGCATTGATGCGCTCGACCAGCGTCTCGACCCGCGCCTTGAGTGCGCGGTACGCCGGCACGTCCTCGCGCGAGGGCACCGCGAGCTGCACCAGCCGCGCGCGCCCGCGCAGGTCGGGCCGCCGGTCGAGCAGCCGCCCGAACGCGTCCAGCCGCTCCGGGATCCCCTTCGTCGGGTCGAGGCGGTCGACGCCCACGAACAGCGGCCCGCCGTCGCCGCGCAGCCCGTCGGCCAGCTCCTGCGCCTGCGGGTCGGTCGAGCGCGCGGCGAACGCGTCGACGTCGATCCCCATCGGGGTGGCGTGCACCGCGACCGGGCGCCCCGCGTCGTCCAGCACGCCGGCGCCCGACACCAGCGGCGCCGGCACGCCGCGCAGCGCCTCGACGGCACGCGCGAAGCGAGAGGCGTACGCCGCGACGTGGAAGCCCAGCGCGTCGGCGCCCAGCATCCCGTCGAGCAGCGCGTCGGCCTGCGGCAGCGCCCGCCAGGCGGCGAGCTCGGGGAACGGCGTGTGGAGGAAGAAGCCCACTCGCACGTCCGGCCGGCGCCCGCGCAGCAGCCGCGGCACGAGCATCAGATGGTAGTCGTGCACCCACACCCGGTCCCCCGGCCGCGCCTCCTCGGCGACCAGGTCGGCGTACCGCTCGTTGATGGCGCGGTAGGTCTCCCAGTCCGCCGGCTCCGGCCCCTCGGGGGCGCTGCCGTGCAGCACCGGCCACAGCGCGCCGTTGGCGTAGCGCTGGTAGAACGCGGCGACCTCGTCGGCCTCGAGCGGCACGCTGCGCGCCCCGGTGCCGGCCAGCACGCGGTCCACCGCCCGCTGGTCCTGCGGGGGGAGCGTCCCCACCGCCCCCGACCAGCCGATCCAGAGCCCCGGCAGGCGCTCGTGCACCCCGCGCAGCCCGGTGGCCAGCCCGCCGCTGCTCGGAACGAGCCGCACCTCGCCGTCCTCGACGCGCACGGTGGCGGGGAGGCGGTTCGACACGATGAGGACGCGGCCGGCCGCGCCCGGACGCGGCGCGCCGGGCCAGCGGCGCCCCGACGGGCGCAACTCCTGCCGTCGGTGGAAGCCGCCCCCCCGCTCGGAGAGCAGACGCGGCGTGGTCACGCCACCTCCAGGCGCGCGGACGGCTCGAGCGCGGCGAGCAGCAGCGGGCTCGGCGCGCCGTCCACGTGGTGCCGGTATTCCGCGGCGACCTCACGCGTGAGCTCGGCATAGTGGGCAAGCGCGGCCATGAACCGCTCGCCGTGCTCGTGCACGCTGCCGACCCCGTGCGAGCCCTGGCAGTTCACCAGCGCGCAGTGAGTGTACTGATTCAGCGTCTGCCCCAGTTCGGTGGCGGCCGCGAGCAGGGTGCGCATACGCTCCAGCCGGCGCGACTCGGCGGCCCGGAGCGGAAAGCGGAGCGAGGCGACCTCCGCCAGGGTGGCCAGGTCCTCGGCGGCGATGCGGGCGGTGAACGTGGGGAGGGGGGACATGCTGGCCTCGTCGAAGTGGTCGGTTCGGTGTCCGCCATTGCAGCACCGGGAACGGCGGGGAGTGTAGATCTCCCCCCTCAGCCCGACCTCAGACGGATCTCAAACGGACGTAAGTGCTCAGGATTCGCACACTTGGTGGCCTGTTCGCGGCGGACGCGGCCGGCGAGCCGATGGGGGGCGCCGCCAGTCAGCGCCGTCTCCTCGCGCTCCTGGCCGTGCTCGCCGTGGCCGGTGACGCCGGGCTGAGCCGCGACAAGCTCATCGCGATCCTGTGGCCGGACTCGGAGGAGGAGCGGGCCCGGCACTCGCTGACCCAGGGGCTCTATGCCGCCCGTCGCGCGCTCGGGGTCGACGACCTCTTCGTCACGGGCGGCGACATCCGGCTCAACCGCGACCGGATCGCCAGCGACGTCCAGGAGTTCGAGTCGGCGCTCGACGCCGACGAGCTCGGCCGCGCCGCCGCGCTGTACCAGGGGCCGTTCCTCGACGGCTTCTACCTGCCGGGCTCGACCGAATTCGAGCAGTGGAGCTCGATGCAGCGGCAGCGGCTGGAGGACCGCGCGGTGGGCGCGCTCGACCGGCTCGCGCGGGCCGCCGAGGAGGCGGGGGAGCTGCGGGAGGCGCTCGACTGGCGACGGCGGCTGGCCGCCATCCGCCCGCTCGACGCGGCGGTGGCGGTGTCGCTGATGCAGGTCCTCGCCCAGAGCGGCGACCGCGCCGGCGCGCTCCAGCACGCGCGGCTGCACGAGACGCTGCTCCGCGACCAGCTCGGCCTCGACGCCGACCCGGTGGTGACGGCGCTGGCCGAACGGCTGCGCGAGCCGGTGGAGTGGCAGGCCGAGGGGGCGACCGCCACCCTGGCGCCGCCGGCGCCCCCGGAGGAGCCGCCGCCCCTGCCGCCGGTGGACGAGGAGGAGCCGTCCGACGTCGACGACGGGCCCCCGCGGTCCCCGGTCCGGTACGTCGGGGGGCGCACGGTCACGCTCGGCGAGGCCCCGATCCGCGTCGTCCCCCCGCCGGGGCGCCGCCGCTGGCGCTGGCCGGTCGCGGGGGCGCTGTCGCTCCTGGCGCTGATCGCCGTGGTCGCGGTGTGGCAGCGCGAGCCGGACCCGCCGCCGGCCGCCGCCCCCGCGTCGCTGACCCAGCGGCTCGTGGTCGCCCCCTTCCGGGTGAGCGGCGCGAGCGCGTCGCTCGCCTACCTCCGCGACGGGCTGGTGGAGCTGCTCTCGACCCGCCTGGCCGACGACAGCACCGCACGCTCCGTCGATGCTGGCGCCGTCCTGGCCGCATGGCGCGCGACGGGAGTGGGGCGTACGATGGAGCTGCCGCGCGACACCGTGGTCGCGCTGGCGGGGCGCCTGGGCGCCGAACGGGTGGTCCTGGGGAGCGTCGTCGGGACGCCGTCGCGGATCGTGCTGAGCGCGGACGTCGTCGGGGTGGCCGGCGGGGCGCTGCTCGGGCGGGCGAGCGTCGAGGGCCCCGCCGACAGCCTGAGCGCGCTGGTGGACCGGCTGGCGGCCCGGCTGCTGGTGGCCGGGGCGGGGGAGGAGGCGTCGCTGGCGGCGCAGACCTCGGGGTCGCTGCGGGCGCTGCGGGCGTACCTCGATGGGCAGGCCGCCTTCCGGCGGGGGAGCCTGGTGGTCGCCGAGCGGCGCTACGACGAGGCGCTGCAGCTCGACTCCGGGTTCGCGCTGGCCGGGCTGCAGCTCGCGCGGACGGCGGAGCGGCTCCACCTGCAGGCGGTGCGCGCGCGGGCGCTGGCGGCGGCGTGGCGGGAGCGGGACGTGCTGGACGAGCGGGCGCGGGCGCTCCTCGTCGCGATGGCCGGGCCGCGCTATCCCGAGCCGTCGCCGGTCGAGGAGGCGGTGGCGGCGTGGGAGCGGCTGATCGACCTGTCGCCCGACCGCGCGGAGCCGTGGTACGAGCTGGGGGCGCGGCTGGCGCGGGAGGGGGCGCTGGCCGACCCGGGCCCCGCCGCGCGGGCCCGGTCGTCGCTCGAGCGCGCGCTGGCGCTGCAGCCCGGCTTCGTGCCGGCGCGCGAGGTGCTGGCGCAGCTCGACGT